>QHYJ01000284.1 GCA_003223255.1 Acidobacteriota bacterium
CGCCGACGACCTTATACATGGGCTAGCGGCCACGCGATACCGCGACGTATGCCAAGCGTCGATTGACGAGTTTTTCTCCTGCCCGCTCGCTGTCTACGTGGATGAGCACACGGTCGGCGGTTTGCCCCTGGCTGCTGTGGCTCGTTACGGCATAGCCGTTCCGCCGGAAGATTCCCCCCGATGCGGGCCTGGGTATATCGTTCCAATTCATCGAGCGCGATGCTGACGCTTTCTCGATGTGCTTCCCGCACTCGTTCATCTCCGCCTACAAGAGCGATCAGTGATACGCTCTTCGGTGCCGAGAACGTCGCATCCCATCCCGCACGGTGCTCCATAGGACTTACCTTCTCACCGTGCCTGTTTACGTATTCCCGCGCTGCTTGATGGCGCACGAGTTGCTCGCCAGTCATCGGGTGTTGGCCTTCCGAGAGCCGTAGGAAATATTCCTCGCCAACTTCTCCACGCAATGGGTGTACGAGATAAAAGGGGGAGCTGCGGAGTGCGAGAGGCCAAAAAGTCTTCAAATCGACCAGAGAGAATGCAACAGCGCTTATACCGATATCGGCATAACCGTTGCTGCCAGCTTAGCCGTCGCTGGGAGGAATTCTGGGAGCAACGTGCCATTGGGTGACATCTGGCAGGTTTCCACCTACGAATTTGTCGCACACCGCACCTCCTCTCACACCTCCTTTGCTTCCTTTACCTCTTGCCTTCGCAGGGCTATCCTGAAAGCTCACCCATGCACCGCGTCTACCTCGATTACAACGCCACCACACCGGTCGAGCCCGAGGTGCTCGACGCCATGCTGCCCTATTTCTCGGCCGAATTCGCCAACGCTTCCTCCATCCACACCTTCGGGCAAAACGCCCGCGCTGCCGTGGAAGCGGCGCGGGAGCAAGTCGCCACACTCCTCGGCGCGCGTCCCCAGGAGATCTTTTTCACCAGCGGCGGCACCGAATCGGACAATCACGCCGTCTTCGGCATCGTTGGCTCTACCGCCATCTCTCCGAAGTCCCACCCGCACGTCATCACCTCGTTTGTGGAACACGAAGCCGTACTCAACGCCTGCCAAGCCCTCGAAAAGCAAGGTGTCTCCGTCACCTATCTTCCCGTGGATCAAGACGGTTTAATTGATCCCCAACATTTGCAGGCGGCGCTTCGTCCGGAAACTATGCTTATCACCATCATGCACGCCAACAACGAGCTCGGTACGGTTCAGCCGCTCGAGGAAATTGGCCGGATCGCCAAAGAAGGCGACGTTTATTTCCACACCGACGCCGTGCAGTCCGCGGGGAAAATTCCAATTGATGTGAACCAGTTCCAGCTCGATTTGCTTTCTCTTTCCGGCCACAAACTGTACGGGCCTAAGGGCGTCGGCGCGCTTTACGTTCGCGGCGGAACACGCTTGAGGCCGCTGCTTTACGGCGGCCACCACCAGCGCGGCGTTCGTCCCGGCACGGAAAACGTTGCCGGCATCGTCGGACTCGGCAAAGCCGCCGAGATCGCCCGCCACTCGCTCGCCAACGATGCGAAGCGCCTCAGCGCACTCCGTGACCAACTCGAGCACGGCCTGGTGAACTGCACTCCCCATTCCCGCATCAATGGCGGACGCGCTCCCCGCACTCCCAACACGGCCAATCTTGTTTTTCCCGGTGTTGAAGGCGAAGCGCTGCTCATCGCTCTCGACCTCAAGGGTCTCGCTTGCTCTACAGGTGCGGCTTGTTCGTCTGGCGCCGTCGAGCCTTCGCACGTGCTCACCGCCATCGGCTTGCCCGCGGAAGAAGCGCGCGCCAGCTTGCGTTTCAGCCTTGGCCGCCATACCACGCAAGCCGACATTGACTTCGCCATACAGATCGTTCCCGCCGCCGTTGCCCAACTTCGCCAACTTTCCCCGACCTACCAGCGGGCCGTCACCTATGACTGCTTTTTTTTCTTCTTCTCTGCGTCGCTTCTGTGTACTCTGCGCCTCTGCGTTTTGTTTTTTTCTCTTTTCCTCTCTGTGCCTTCTGTCAACGCGGTGTTGAGAAAAGCCGCGTCACGCTCAAATTGAATCCGTTACAATGAAATCATCGCTATGAATGCCGCCTCCCAATTCGACACTCTTCCGGAGCGAGCGGAAATCCAGCGCGGCCTGGTTGCCGTGGCCATGTCCGGCGGCGTCGATTCCTCGACCGTTGCCGCTCTCTTGCAGCAGCAAGGCCGCCCCGTCGTTGGCCTCACCATGCAACTGTGGAACCAGCGCCGCTTGCCCGAATTACAAGGCGACGGTCCCGCGCGGCATCGCTGCTGCTCGCTTGACGATGTTTACGACGCAAAGGCCGTGGCGCGGCATCTGAATTTCCCGCATTACGTCGTGAACTTCGAGCAGCAGTTCGAGTCGCGCGTCGTGCGTCCTTTTGTGAATCAGTACCTGGCTGGCCGCACCCCGATCGCGTGCACCCATTGCAATACCGATGTGAAGTTCGAGCCGCTTCTGCGCATGGCGCGGCAAATCGGCGCGGAACGCCTCGCCACCGGCCACTACGCTCGCATTTGGAAGAACGAAGAGTCCGGCCGCTGGGAATTGTTGCGTGCGCGCGATGAAACCAAAGACCAGTCATATTTTTTGTGGGGACTCACGCAAGAGCAGCTTTCGCGCAGCGAGTTTCCCCTCGGCGAATTGACAAAAGAAGAGGTCCGCGCGCTGGCCCGCCGCGTGAACCTTCCCGTCGCGGAAAAGCCGGACAGCATGGAGCTTTGCTTCGTACCGAATGGGAATTACGTGCAATTCATCCACGCGTACTCGCGCGAGCGCGGAACTCCTCTAAATGACGTGGAAGGCGAAATTGTGAACGACGACGGCGAAGTGATCGGCCGCCACACTGGCGTTCACAATTTCACCATTGGCCAGCGTAAGGGTCTGGGCTTTGCCGCCGGCAAGCCGCTCTACGTTCTCTCGATTGATCCGCAAAACAACCGCGTGGTTGTCGGCGAAGACGAAGCTCTGCGCAAGCAAGCCTTCGCAGTCGAAAACGTGAACTGGGTTTCGATCGCGCGGCCATCGGGAACGTTTCGTGCCACCGTCAAGATTCGCCATAAACACGAGCCCGCTCCCGCTACCATCGAAGCCCTTGATGATCAACGCGCGCTCATCACCTTTGACACGCCACAGCGCGCCATCACTCCCGGTCAGGCCGCCATCTTCTACGACGGCGACCGCGTCCTCGCCGGCGCCTGGATCCGCTAAAGCGAGTTGAGTTGTAGATTTTCAGTTCACCGTTTCAGAGTAAAAAAGAATCCTCCGAGACAGAGAACCGCAGCATCTCACAGTTTTGAGAACGCCAAAGGAACGGCTTTTGTGTCTTTTTCCTTGAGCTCGAAACAAGCGCGGGCGAAGACCAACACACCACAAGCCATTTTGGCTTCAGCTCTTACATACATCTAAGAACCAACAACGGAGAACTAAATGAAGAGTTCTTCTTCTTGGGGTTCGCGGGGTTCATCGCCGCGGCGGCGATCGCCGTGGCGGTCCGAGCCGCGGCGCCGCGAACGCAAAAGATCGAGGCCGACTTTAATTCCCTGTACCAGCGCCGAAGCTTTATGCATGGGCTGCCAGAGACTGTGTTTCACTTGCGAGCCTGCTTCTTCCACGGCTTCCAGCGCACCTGTCAAAATGCGATCCATATGCACCAATTGTCCGCGCAACCGATCCGCTGCTTCCGTGAACACGCGGTCCACTTTTTGCGCCTGCCCGCGCGCCAGATACACCATGTGCGAGGCGTCGTTCACCATGCTGGAAATTTTAGGTTGTGTGTCGTCGAGCAGGATCTGCACACGAGTAAGAATCGGGCCCATGCGTGACTGCATCTCGCCCACGAGGCGGTTTACGTTCTCTGTGGTGCGTCGCATCTGAAGCAGCAACGCCGTGAGGATCACCACTTGCACAACCAGAGCCAGCGCCGCAACAATACTGAAGATTTCGAGCCACACCTGCATTTGTGCCCCGCACGCCCTTTAAGGGCCAACCTGCTTTCCCGCTATACGGTCCTTACGACTGCTTCGACTCCCGCAGATACGCTTCGCGCCCTGCTTCGACGGCAGCGGTAATCGAATCCTTCTTGCGCGTTGCTACTTCTTTTCCGCGCTCGATCAATTCATCGGCGCGCTCGCGCAGTTCGCGCGCCTTGCGTTGCGCATATTCCTTGCCTTCGTCAGCCTTCTTCGAAAGAAAGTCGCGCGTCTCTTCGCCGGCCTTCGGCGCAAAAAGCACGCCAACAAGGGCGCCAATGCCGAGACCCACCAGAAAGTACGTCACCTTGGAGCCTACACTGTCCGCCATGGCAACCTCCAAAAGACACGCTAACACAGCAAGGGTGAGGCTGCAATGGCACCTAACCGGCATGGGAGTTCCGAAACGGTTATTGGTCGTTCGAATGCTCCGTGGGCTGAGCGAGCCCCGCCAGAATCTTTTCCGCGCTTTTCCGTGGAATAACCTCACTCAATTTTTCTAAGCCTGCTCTTTGAATATTCGCGACGCTGCCGAATTCCTGTAGCAACTTTTGCGCGGTCTTTGGCCCAACACCGGAAATGTCGCTAAGTGCGCTGTGCGTTTGCCGCTTGCCGCGGCGCTGGCGGTGAAAAGTCACGGCGAAGCGGTGCGTCTCGTCGCGAATTTGTTGAATTAGATGTAACACCGGCGAATGGCGTTCCAAGACGATGGGCTCGTCTTCCTGGCCAAGGACGAAGAGGATCTCTTCTTTCTTTGCGATGCTGGCGACGGGCTGATTGATGATTTGAAGTGATTCGAGGGCCTGCGCCGCAGCGTGCAATTGCCCAATGCCGCCGTCGATGAGGATCAGGCCCGGCAGTTCCTTTTTTTCTTCCTGCAAGCGGCGGTAGCGGCGCGTGACCGCTTCGCGCATGTTGGAAAAATCATCGTTCAAGCGCGGCAGCGCGCCGTTGCCTGCGTCACGGCCTTCGCCCTGAATGATAAATTTGCGGTAGTCGGATTTCTTCATTCGCCCGCTCTCCCAAACCACCATGGACGCGACCGTGTCGGTTCCCTGAATGTGCGAAATGTCAAAGCTTTCGATGCGCTTTGGCTCGTCGAGCAAGTTCAGAGCATTTTGGAGCGCTTCGCCGATGGCTTTGGAAGTCGGCTTCAGCACGCGGAAACGCTGTTCGAAGGAATGCTTCGCGTTGTTCTCGACCAAATCCAGGAAGGCGCGCTTGGAGCCCCGCTGGGGTGTGAAGATTTCGACTTTGTGCCCGGAGCGCTCCGTGAGCGTTTCTTCAAGCAGAGGGCGTTCCTCAAAATCCTCCGAAACGTGAATCGCTTTCGGCAAATACTCGGCTTCGAGATAAAGCTGCTTCAGCAGCGACGGAACAAATTCCCGGGGCTCAAACTCCTCGAGGTCTTCCCAATAAAATTCGCGGCGGTCCACGACGCGCCCGCCACGCAGGTGAAAGAGATTGGCAGCCACCAGCGGCGGCTCGGCATAGTAGGCGATAACGTCGGTGTCGTCTCCTTGCGCTGCGGCAATGCGCTGGCGCTCTTCAATGTCTTCGAGTGTGCGCCGCAAGTCGCGGTAGGCCGCGGCTTGTTCGAACAGCTCTTTCTCTGCCGCGGCGTTCATGCGCTCTTCTAGGCTCTTCATCAAGTCATGCCGGCGCCCTTCCAGGAACATGCGCGCATCGTGCGCCGCCTCGACGTAACGCTCGTCGGTGGTAAACCCCGCCACGCAGGGGCCAAGACAACGCTTGATGTAATACTGCAGACAAGGCCGCGGATGGCTGCGCGTGAGGTCCACGGTGCACGACGGGACCATAAAACGTTTGTGAATGAAGTGCAGAATGCGGCGCGCGAGGCCCGCCGGAAAATACGGTCCAAAGTAGAGCGAGCCATCCTTCTTGATGCGGCGGGTGAAATAAACGCGCGGATACTTCTCTGCAGCAGTGAATTTGATGTAGGGATAGGTCTTGTCGTCGCGGAGCAGGACATTGAACTTTGGGCGGTATTTCTTGATGAGGTTGTGTTCGAGGGCCAGGGCTTCGCGCTCGTTGCCGACCACAATGGTTTCCAGGTCGGCGATCTCCCGCGCCAGCGAGCCGGTTTTGGCATCGATCCAGCGCGATTCGGTGAAATAGGAACGCACACGGCTGCGCAAGTTGCGCGCTTTGCCGACATACAATACCGTTCCAGTGGCGTCTTTGAAGAGGTACGCGCCGGGGCTTTCGGGAAGTTGGGCGGCTTTTTCGCGGGGTTCCATGGGAAGAAGTTTTCGTTATCTGTCAGTTCTAAGTAAGGAAAGAACCGGCACAAGATGAATTCCGCCGACGTTTGCGAAAAGCAGATCCCTCGCTTCGCAAAAGGCACGCTTCGCTCGGGAGGACACGACGTTTGTCCTTTTTACAACAACACTCAATGTGCGCGGTCTTTCTAACATGGTTCTGTTTTCGCGGTACAACTTCCATCATACTAAAGGGAATCGAAAGAGAGGGAGAGAGCCGCGTGTTTGGCGTGAGATCCGCAAGATTCATTCTTTGGTTTGGCGTTTTGGGCGTTGAGACGATGGCGTGCCCGGTCTATGCACAGGAGCCGCAGCAGGAGTCGTCGTCGAAACCGCCGGATAGCGCGGCTCCCGCGCCGGCGAAGAAGCAGGACAAATCCGCCAAGGATTCTGCCAACAAGGATTCCGCGGCGAAGAACGCTCCCGACCAGCCCATGTGGGATCCATTGCGCGCCGAAAAAGACATCGAGGTCGGCGAGCATTATATGCACAAGGGCGATTACGATGCGGCGATCGACCGCTTCCAGGATGCCATCGAAGCCAAGCCGGGCTACGCGATTCCCTTCCGTTATCTCGGTGAAGCGCAGGAAAAAAAGGGGCTGAAGAAGCAGGCCATTAAGTCCTACCAGCGGTATCTCGATTTGTATCCACACGCCGAAGAGGCCGCAAAAATCAAAAAGAAAATCGAAAAATTCTACAAAGAAGTGGGACAAGAGAAGAAAGAATTAGCAACTCCGCGAGCCCTTTCTCCAATCGAGTAAGAAGCTAGCAAAGCCGCTCTCAGGTTTAAAACCCCAAATTTCGAGAATATCTTCGGCACGGCAGTCGTGCCTGACGAGGCCACTTATTAAACGGACGGTTTCTAATTCTTTTGGAGAGAATTGTTTGCACCTGTGAGGGGAATGTGGCGTCTAGCCTGAGAGGTGTCCATGCGTTTAGCGCTGGCCATCAATGCTGCTTACCGCTTTGGAGGCAGCCGCGCAGGGCGTCGTTTTTCAGACTTCGGTAGCGCCCAAGCCGGACGAAGACATCCTCGACGCTTGCCACTATGAGATCACCATCCTCAATCCGGCAAAGCCTATCCGGGCGGTGTGGGTCATCTTCGACCAGGGCCGAGACATGCTTCGTTATTACGGAGACCCTGACGTCCAGACTTTTGCGTATCGTGAGGATTTGGCTCTTCTGCTTCCCTTCCACTGCCGAGCGAAAGGCTACGAGGATATGGATGTTGACCCCCCCCAAGGCATTGCACGGGCCTTATTTACAGCGCTCGAACAGCTCGCCGAGCCCTCGGGCCACCAAGAACTCGCCTCGGCGAGGCTGATCCTTATGAGCTTCTCCGGTGGCGGTTCTCTTGTGGCACGGCTTGCGGGTTACGCGCCAGACCGCGTGATCGCTGCGATTCCTGCGGATCCGTCTCAGTTCGATCCGCTGGGAATGGACACCGTGAATCTTTCTCAAACCGCGTTGGCAATACCGCAATTGATTCTCACGGGTAGCGCCGCTCCAGTTTCGGGTACGAAGCGGCCGTAGGAATACTTCCGGAAGTATTTCGATCAGGGAGGACCATGGGCGTTCGTGACAAGCTAATCCTTCTGATACTAAGATGGTTGGAGCGCTTTTATTGCAACCGAAGAAAGTGAGACAAAGGATGACTGGGGCGAGAAAACATGGCAGGTGCGTGACGCAAGAATACGACATTCGGGATCAGCACTCCCCGACGGCATGATTCCCGCTGGCTGGCCAGCTAATCGTCGAGTGGCCAAGGAATGGCTGTCGTTCGTCCAGCAGGCAAACCATCCAATAACATCTTTGCCATAACGCTTGTGCTTAGCGGCTGCGCATAAATAATTCGGTATCCTTTATACACTACAGTATCATTACGGAAGCTCCTCTTCTCGCCGAATAGTTGCTTTTAGCCCAATAAACAAGCACTCTCACGAGCACTGAGGATTTACAGTGTGTTATGATACTTTCAGGCATGTTGTCCGCTTTACATGCCCCAAGGTGTCATAATGCGCCCAGAAAAATACCGTACCTCTCGACTCGTTCGCTGGTTCGAAAAAATGCGTATCTTGACTTGGGAGCGCGTCGCCCAGGCCTTGGGAAACCCCTCCCGCATCACGGTTTTTCGCAAGCTGGCCCAATTGGAGGCGCGGTCGTGTTACTCCCATCGGGGCCACTATCACACCCTGGACCGGCTCGCGGCCTACGACAAAAACGGCCTGTGGAGCTTCCGTGGCGTTCGCTTTTCTCGACACGGAACCCTGGAGGAGACGATCGCCTATTTGGTGGAACATTCCCAGCAAGGGTACTTTGCCTCGGAACTGGAGGCCCTGCTTCAAGTCCGTGTCCACAACGCGCTGGCTCGCCTCTCGGCCGCCCAGCGGTTGGACCGCGAGCAGCTGGTGGACCAATATCTCTACCTCTCCCAGACGACGGGGAAGGAGCAATTGGAGAGGCGTTATGAAGCGATCCGACAGGCCCACGAACGGGGAGCAGTCGGCCGTCCAGAGGTGCCCCAGGAACTGCACGAAAGCATCCATGTCTTGCTCTCGGTTCTCAACGAAAAGCAGCGGCGTCTCTATTTGGGACTCGAGTCGATTCGACTCGGGCATGGAGGGGACTTCGAGGTCGCGCGGATGGCCGGAGTCAATGTGAAGACGGTTGCCCAGGGACGTCGACAGTTGCTCGCGCGCAACGTTACTGCCGAGCGGATCCGGGAGGCGGGAGTCGGCCGCCCGGCGCTAAAAAAAAAACCGAAGTGATCGCCCTGCTCGAGGAACTGATGCAAGAAGACACGGCGGGCGACCCCACAAGTGACAAGAAGTGGAGCCGGAAAGACACGCGATCGATCAGTCAGGAAATGACTGCCCGGGGAGTGCCCCTCTGCCCCAATACGGCGGGCCAGCTGCTGAAGCACTGTCAGTACTCCCTTCGCGTCAACCGCAAAAGCATCGCTGAGACCCAGCATCCCGACCGCAACCGACAATTCGAACTGATCGCCGACTTCCGCAAGCGATTCGAAGATGCCAGCCGTCCGATTGTCAGCCTGGATACGAAGAAAAAGGAACTCATCGGCAACTTTAAGAATGCGGGACAAACCTGGAAGAAAGAGCCCGAGCAGGTCAACCAGCACGATTTCCGGAGCCAAGCATCGGCCCTGGTTTCGCCCTATGGACTCTATGAGCCGGTTGGGAATCGCGGAACGATCGTGATCGGCACTTCCGCCGACACTCCGGAATTCGCCGTGGACTGCCTGGACCGATGGATCGCGGAATTCGGCTGGACCACCTATCCCCGCATGCAGGAAATCCTGTTGCTCTGTGACAGCGGAGGCAGCAATGGCTACCGACCACGCCTTTGGAAATACAGTCTCTACCAAACCATTGCCCGAGCCCACGGCCTCACCGTTACGGTGTGCCACTACCCTCCTGGTGCTTCGAAATGGAACCCGGTCGAGCATCGCCTATTCAGTTTCATCAGCTTGGAGTGGGCCGGCCACCAGCTCCGCTCGCTGGAGGCCATGATGAGCTACATTGAAAGCACAACCACCAAGACCGGCCTCAAAGTGAAAGCTCTTCTCAATAAACGGGAGTACGCCAAAGGCAAGGCAGTGCCCGATCACATGTTCAAAACGATTCCCTTATCGAACCACTCAGAACTGCCGGCATGGAACTACACAATTCGCCCCAACTGAGGATGACAAAATGCCAAATTATTTATGCGCAGCCCCTTAGACGGGCAAAACCGCAAGTCGTTTCAGGGATGTTTGCGGCTAGCTCGGGGTCCAGTGAGGGTGGCCGGTGAAGAGGCCGTCGACGAAACCGACGTCGTAGCAAACAAAGAGCCCGAAACAGAGGCTAATTAAACCGGAGCCCAGAACGAGGCCGTGGTTGAGCCAGGCAAAGCGATGGCCGGCAAAGGAAAAAGGCAGAGCCAACGCGGCGGTGATGAGCATCATGCCGGCAATCGTGCCGACACCAAAGATGAGCAAGTAGAGCAGCGCCCATTTCGGTTGGCGAATTGTGCCTAGGACAAGCAAAGCGACCGCGGCGGAGCCGGCCAGGCCGTGTACGATGCCGACGAGCAGGGGGCGCAAAGCGTGAAAGAGGCCGAGGCGAGCAAACGGCCAGCGCAGCCATTTCGGTGCGGATAGGCTATCGCCGTGGTGTTCCGCGATTCCAGAGTGGGAATGCCAATGAAAGTGCAGGTGGTGGTCATGCTCATGGATGTGAGCGTGCGTTCCCGTCACCTTCGGATGGCTGGGAGAAAACTTTTCGCTGAGCCATTTCATCATCCCGGTGAGATTGAGCACGCCGAGCAAAATCAGCATCAGGCCCACGGAGAATTCCATGGTGAGGCCGGCACGGGGCGGGATGACCACGCCGAAGAGAATGATGGCGCTGCCGACAATGGCAATCGTGAGCGTGTGGCCGCAGCCCCAGAGGACACCAATGAAGCCAGCTTTCAGGATGGAACGCTCGCGGCTGACGACGGTGGAAACGGCAATGACGTGATCGGGATCAGTGGCGTGGCGCATGCCAAGGAAGAAACCGATTACAAGAATGGCGAGACCACTGGTCAAGGGTGCGCACCTATCGAGAATCGAAAATTATAGCGGCGTTGCTGCGTGTTCTCATCGGTCCGAGTCGTGTTCCGATCCAGCCAGGAATGACCGTGCGCCCTATTATGCAACAGTCAGAGGGAATTAGAAATGAATGGGGGGCCCATGAGCCTATGAGGAGGACCTGCGCGAGGAAGAATCTGTGCCCATAAGAAGAGGACCAGCGGTGGGATCGCGCGCTACGCTCCCTGCTGCGGGCAGGCTCAGGGTAAAAAGAAACGCCTTGGCGTAGGAAACCGGCGATAATCGACCCCACACACGGCGAGGCAAAAACGCCGCTACTCGCCGCGGAGGATGCGCATGAGCTCAGCGGCAGCGTGCGGAAGACGGGCGCCACGGCGGGAAACGAGATAGACGTGACGGGGAATATTGAGCTGGCGAACCTTCACTTCTTTCATCCAGCCATGCTCGATTTCCCACTGCACACACATGCGCGGCACGATGGCCACGCCCATGCCCATCTGCACGAAGCGCTTGATGCTTTCGATGGTGGGCATTTCGATGGGCATGTTAAGCGCAGCGCGATGGCGCGCGAACAGCTCGATGACGCGACGCCGAAAAGGCGATTCGACAATGTGGGCGATGAAGTTTTCCTGGGCGAGATCGGCGACATCAACTTCCTTTTTCTTTGCGACCGGATGCTTCGGGGGCACGACCAGGGTTAGCTCGTCCTTGAGAATTTCCGTGGCCTGGAGTTGGGGGTCGCGCGGCACATAAGAAACCGCGCCGAGATCGAGCCGGTAGTTCAGGACTTCGTGGGGAATGTCGCGGGAAAACATGCGGTGAACGCGCACCTGGACGCCGGGGTGCAATTCGCGGAATTTGGCGAGCGCGGGAAGAAGAGCGTGAATGGAGCTTTCATTCACGCCGAGAGAGAGTTCACCGCGCCTGAGGCCTTCCAGCTCGGTCAGCCCTTTCTTGACTTCATCGCGAAGATTGATGAGGCGTTCGGCGTAGTCCCGGAGGAGGGTTCCCGCATCGGTCAGGCGAACGGGACGGGCGCCGCGGACAAAAAGGGGCTGGCCGAGGGAGTCCTCAAGCTTGCGAATGGCGAGACTGATGGCGGGTTGGGTGCGATAGAGACGCTCCGCCGCACGAGAGAAGCTGCCCTCCTTGGCAACTGTCAGAAATACTTGCAGTTCTGCAAGATCCACGAGTTGGCCAGACTCCCCGGCAAGCGAAAAACGCTCGCCCAATGGACGCGCTAAGTCGCACACCGACAAGGAGCGAACCGTGGTAGTATAAAACAAAATTATCAAATGTAGAAAAAAGATAAATTAGACCGCAAGGGGGGCGGCATGCGTTAATGGAGGCTGGGGGGTTGTATGGAAACCGTCCGTATCTTTGACACTACGCTCCGCGGCGGCGAGCAATCGCCGGGCTTTTCGATGAATACGAGCGAAAAGCTGAGGATGGCGCGGCAGCTTGCCGCGTTGCATGTGGACGTGATCGAAGCAGGCTTCCCGATCGCGTCGCGAGGGGACCTGGAAGCGGTGAAGATGGTGGCGGAGGAGATCCGCGATGTGCCGGTCGCGGCGTTGGCGCGCGCGAAGAAGGAAGACGTGAGCGCGGCTCTGGAAGCCCTGGAGCCAGCGGCGGCGCCAAGACTTCACGTCTTTCTGGCGACTTCGGATTTGCACCTGCGCGTAAAGCTGAACATGACGCGCGAGCAGGCCCTGGAAGCGATCCAGGCGATGATCCGGTACGGGCGCCAGCACGTGGAAGAAGTGGAATTCTCGGCCGAAGACGCCGGACGCACGGATATCGATTTTCTGTGCGAGGTTTGCCGCGCGGCGATCGAGGCGGGCGCGACGGTTCTGAACCTCCCGGACACCGTAGGGTACGCGGTGCCGGAAGAGTACGGCGCGATGTTTACGAAAGTGCGCGAGCACTTGGGCGACCCAGAGGGCGTCACGCTGAGCGCGCACTGTCACGACGACTTGGGACTGGCGGTGGCCAATTCGCTGGCTGCGGTGCGGGCAGGTGTGCGGCAAATTGAGTGCACGGTCAACGGCATCGGCGAGCGGGCGGGAAACGCCTCGCTGGAAGAAGTGGTGGTGGCGCTGGCGGTACGGAAAGAGAGCTTCGGCGTAACTACAGGAATTCGCCTCGATCAACTTTTCCCCGCGAGCCGGATGCTCACAGAGATTACGGGAGCGCAGGTGGCGCCGAACAAAGCCGTGGTGGGGGCCAACGCGTTTGCGCATGAAGCGGGCATTCACCAGGATGGCATCATTAAGAACCCGCAGACGTACGAAATCATTTCACCGCAGACGGTAGGCGTGCCGAATCGCTCGCTTGTCGTGGGTAAGCATTCGGGCCGCCATGCCTTGCGCTTGACGCTGAAGGATTTGGGTTATGAGGCGAGTGACACGGAACTCGCGGAAATCTACCGGCGTGTGACCACGCTAGCTGACCAGTCCAAGCAAGTACGGGCGCGCGACATTGTGGGCATCGCGCACCAAGTGATCCGCCGGCGCCCGGCGGCCATAGCCGCGGAATCGTCCTCCGTTGCCTGATTCACTCGCTGTATCAGAGATTGCGTAGCCACAAGCTGGAAACTGCTAGATTTAGGTTGGTTGAAAAGCTTGCGGCGGCACAGCATTGTACCAGTTCGGGGATTACCATGAAAAAGAAGATCGTTTTGCTCCCAGGAGACGGCATCGGTCCGGAGGTTACGCGGGCTGCGGCGGGCATTCTGCGGGAGACAGCACACGAGTTCAGTCACGAATTTGAGTTCGTGGAACTTCCATTAGGCGGAGCGGCGATTGAGGGTGCAGGGACTCCCCTTCCCAACGAAACGCTGGATGCTTGCCGAAAAGCCGACGCGGTGTTCTTGGGCGCGGTGGGCGGGCCAAAGTGGGATGCGCTACCGGTTGGGAAGCGGCCGGAGAGCGGGTTGCTCGGTCTGCGCAAGGGCATGGGACTGTTCGTCAATGTGCGCCCAGTGAAATTGATCGAGCCGCTGCGGGGACTTTCACCGCTGAAGCAAGAGCGGCTGGGCGATTTGGACCTGGAGATTGTGCGCGAACTTTCGGGGGGGATGTACTTCGGAGAACGCGGGAACGTGGCAGAAAATGGCGTGGAGCGGGCGTGGGACACCGAGTCCTATGCGACGCCGGAAATCGAGCGAATTGCGGCCTTTGCATATACGCGGGCGGAGAATCGCACGCGGCGGCTGTGCTCGGTGGACAAGGCCAATGTGCTTACCAGTTCCCAGCTTTGGCGGCGAACGGTGACGGCGATGAATACGGTCTATCCTTCCAGTCGCAGTTTGACGTGATGCTTTGCAGCAATATGTTCGGAGACATTTTGAGCGACGCGGCCGCAGCATTGGTCGGCTCGATTGGACTGATTCCTTCGGCTAGCTTTGGAGACGCGGCGCCGCTGTTTGAGCCGATTCATGGTTCCGCGCCTTCGCTGGCAGGAACGGATACAGCCAATCCCATCGGCTCGATTCTCAGCGCAACAATGATGCTGCGAGATGCGTTCGGGCTAACGCTCGAAGCGGATTGGGTGGAGCAATCGCTGACGCGAGTGCTTTCCGGGGGCTATCGCACGCCAGACATCGCCGAGCCCAAGGCCCGCGTCGTCGGCGGATCGGTCTTCACGGAAGTCCTTAAGGAAGAAATGCAGCTGACGTTTGAACACGCCGAACGATACGGCTGGGGCGTGTAGGCCTCCTCCTCCACGAGTTTCTACAATTCAGGAAGCCAGTCCAGAAACCCGCCCGAAAGGGGGCGGTTTGCAGCCCCAAGGCCCAGCGCGAATCCTGCGAGAGTAACAAATCCTTACCTAACCTTGCGGGAAGGCCTTGAGAATGCTAATTTTACAATTCCCAAGTAGCCCGCCGCCGGCTGAATAGCCGGACAACATGATCTTGTAGAGGGGGCGCGGGCTGCGATTCCGTCCCTGAACTGATTGATTGGAAAATGAGAACCGTCCTCATGGGTCACGCTTTCAAAGAAACTTGTGCCGGGGGAATCCATCCGCGCTAATCCCGTAAGAACGATGACAAATCCCGTCCCCAAAATGGAGCACCCCGCCTTATCTCAAGGAGCCAAAAGAACCTATTGGCGCGTGGAAGGCTCCCTGCTCGAAATTGGCGCTTTGCGACCAGTGGGCTTCTTCACCTGGAACGCACGAAGCTTTTCCGAGCGCTGGGCCCGGCGCGCCGGGATGGCCGGGATGGCGCTGACTCGGCCTGTTGCGTACGCAGCAAGCCGCACTTTTGCCACTCGGTTCCTGCACTCGCTACTGAGGGGAGTCAGCCGCGACCGGCTGGACCTGCTCGGCGAAGAGTATTTTCATTACGTCCTGAAGCCACAACTCCGCCGCGAGGCAGTGGAAAAGGTCGTGGCGGCCGTTCGTCAGGGCGACCAGGTCGTGCTGGTTGGGCAACTGCTGGAAAACATTCTTCGCCCGCTGGCGCACCATCTTGGCGTGGAAGCATTTCTCGCGAACCGCTTGGAATATCGCGACGGCAAGGCCACGGGTCGCTTGCTGGATCCTGTGGTGCGCCCGCGAGGACCTTTCGCGTGGTTGGCGAGTAGTTCCGTCGACGGACGAATTTCTAGAGGAAAGCTGATGAACCAGCTTGGCTTGCCAGAAAAGGTTGAGCTTCTGGAAAAGGGGATTCAGGCGACGGCTCGGCCACGAACGTACATTCGGGGACCGGTGGCCATTTTTGGAGGCGCGCCCCGGTTGGTGAACTTTTCGGTGCGGGAAACGCTGGCGAAGCGGGACATTTTGCTGATCGGTGTGACGGGTTTTATCGGGAAGGTTTGGCTCGTGGATTTGCTCGAAAAGATTCCGAACATCGGCAAGATCACCCTGCTGATTCGGCGGAATCGCACCACCTCGGCGCAACGGCGATTAGAGAAAATCGTGGAAGAATCACCGGCATTCGACACGCTGCACGAGCGGCACGGACGAAAGCTTGGCGCCTTTTTGAGTGAGAAGGTGGAAGTGGTCGAAGGGGACGTGAGCCTGCCAGGCCTGGGCCTGGACGAGGCGACGCAGGGGCGGCTGCAAAAATCGCTGGACTTGATCGTGAATAGCGCGGGTCTGACGGATTTCAACCCAGATTTGCGCGACGCCCTTTCCTCGAATGTGGATTCGACGCTTCATCTGCTCGATTTCCTTCGGAAATGCCAGCGCGCCGGCCTGATCCATCTTTCCACCTGCTACGTGGTGGGCATGCGCAATGGCCGCGTCAGCGAGCAACTGGAAGACAATTACAATCCCACGAGGGATCCGCGGTTCGATGCGGAAAATGAGATTGCTTCCCTGCGCGAGAGGGTTCGGCGCATTGAGGCGCGCGCTGAGAGTCCCGAACTGAGCAAGGCGTTACGCAGGCAGGCTCTGGGACGTGGCGGTGACGAGACTTCAGCACCCGCGGGAGAGCTGGAAGGAGTGTTGCGGCGCAACCGCGCGCGCTGGGTACGTAACCGGCTAACGCACGTGGGCATGCGTCGCGCGCAACACCTGGGCTGGCCCAATACGTACACGTTTACGAAGAGTCTGGGCGAATCGATTTTGGCGCGGCACGGCAAAGATCTTCCCATTGCCATCGTGCGGCCGTCGATTGTCGAGAGCTCGGAGCGTTCGCCGTTTGCCGGCTGGAACGAAGGAATCAACACCTCGGGGCCCCTGTCGTATTTGCTGGGCACCAATTTCCGCCAGCTTCCGTCGAACGAGCGGAAATGCTTGGACGTAATCCCAGTGGATATGGTGTGCCGTGGGATGACACTAATTGCCGCCGCGCTGGTCGCTCGGCGACATGCAAGGCTGTACCAGCTCGCGACCTCGGCCATCAATCCCGTCAACATGGGACGCAGCATCGAGTTGACCGGACTGGCGCACCGCAAGTATTACAGAAGTTCGCAATCCATCGAGAACTGGCTGAAGGTGAAGTTCGAGTCGATTCCGGTCTCCAAGCAGCGCTACGAGGTGCTCTCGATCCCCATGCAAAAGGCGGTAGTCTCTGGAATCAACCGAGCGGCCGCCAGCCTGCGCCTGAAGAAAGCGCCGTTCGCCAAAGCCGAGCGTGACCTGATTCGCGCGGAAAAGCTGATCGAGCTTTACGAGCCGTTCATTCTCCACAATGAGCAGGTCTTCGAGTGCGAAAACGCGCGCTTGCTTTCGGCAGCCTTGCCGCCTGAAGAACGCGCGCTTTTCGATTTCACGCCGGAAGCCGTGGATTGGTGGGATTACTGGATCAATGTGCACATCCCGGCGTTGCGCCGCTGGTGCTATCCGCTGATGGAAGGCCGGCCGCTGAAAGCGCGCGAGCCGCGCGCGCTTGACTGGAATGGGAACGGTGCGCCCGCGGAGCATGAGGCTCTTTCCAAAGCGGCGCCGTCATCCGATTGATTTATGGCGATCTTGGTCACCGGTTCGACCGGCTATTTGGGCAGTTACGTGGTCGCGGGGCTCCTCGCAGGGCATCGCGACAAGCTGAATTTGCTGGTGCGAGCGAAAACCGAACAGGAAGCGCGCGAACGGCTTTGGACTTCCCTGCAATTGCATTTTGAGTTTCCGGAATTCCTAGAATACCTAGACACGCGGATGCGCATTTTCCGCGGCGATTTGACCAGCGAGTGGTTTGGTCTGGCGGACGACGAATACCATGCGCTGGTAGACACTACGGATTCGCTGATTCATTGTGCGGCTTCGCTAAACCGCAAATCGGAGAAGCAATGCCTGAACGTGAACCTGCGCGGCACGCTGGAAGTGATTCAACTGGCGCGTCGGGCGCAGGACCGTCATGGGCTGCGCCGGTATTCGCAGATTTCGACCGTGGCCGTCGCGGGAAAACGAAAAGATGAAGTGGTAACCGAAGATGGCGCCATCGATTGGGAACGCTCGGACTACGATCCTTATGCCCGCACAAAAAAGTTTTGCGAACACATGGCCAACCGATGGCTGCCGGATGTGCAGAAGACGATCTTCCGCCCCGCGATCGTGCTAGGAGACAGCCGGCGACCGGAGACTTCGCAATTCGACATGGTGCGGGCGGTCCATTTCCTGGCGCGCATGCCCGTGCTTCCGCTGCGTCCGCACGATAGAATCGACGTCGTGCCCGCGAACTATGTCGGCAAAGCGGTGGTGACCATTCACCAGAAAGAAGCGCCCGCACATGGCATCTATCATCTGTCTTCCGGACGGGGGTCGCAGACCTACGTGGAACTAACGGAGGCGATTGCCCAGGCAGGCGGAATGCGCAGACCATTATTCTGGCCTTCGCTGGATGGGCCGTTTTCGCGAACGGTAAATTGGGCGGCGAAACGCGGAGGCGCGGTGGGACACGCGGCTTCCCTGCTCAAAGTGTTCTGGCCGTATCTGGACTGGAATACGGTGTTCGATAATTCGCGGGTGGTCGCGGAACTTGGCGAAGCGCCGGCAAAATTCTCGACGTATGCGGCCGGCCTTCTGAAATTCAGCCGAGATAATCATTTTCGCTACCCAGCCAAACCTTGGCCGGCCAACGCAAGTGCTGAGAGGGCCGCAGTGGGGCGAGCGAGCGCATGACCGACTTTCTCCTGGTCGCATGGGTCAGCGCGCTGATCGAGATGCGGCGCTTCGGATGGATGCTGGGTCTCGGCAAACCTTGGACCCCCGGCGAGAAACTGAAGCTGCTCTTTGCAGGATACAACGGCACGCGGAATACGGGCAGTGACGTGCGCGTGCAAGAAATGCTGCGGCAGGTTCGGCACATCCTGGGAGCGGAGAATGCCGATTTCAGCGTAATGACACAGAATTTCGCACACAGCAAAGGGTATTTTGAGGGCACGCGGCAGGTTCATTTGCCCGATGTTTATCCTCCGTTTCTGTTTCGTGAAGTGGGGCAGAATCACGGCGTCGTCGCGTGCGAAGGCTCGATGTTCAAAAGCAAGTTCGCCAATGCCCTGACGACGATGATGATCGGGTCGCTGGGGTTGGCTGCCGCGGAGAACAAGCTTTCCGTGGGTTATGGAGGAGAGGCGGGGCACATGGACCGGCTCGTGGAATCCATGTGCGCGCGATACGTCAAAGACTCGCTGGTTATTACCCGCAACGTCGAATCACAGCGGCTATTGAGCTCGTTGGGAATTCCCACGGAACTTGGCACAGACACCGCGTGGACCTTTGAACCTCATCCTCCGGAGTACGCAGGAAAGGTGCTGCGCGAAACGGGCTGGGATGAGAAGACACCAATTTTGGTTTTGTGCCCGATCCATCCCTATGTTTGGCCCGTGGAAGCTTCCATTTTGAAATACATGGCCCGCGCAACGACGGGAGCTTACAAGGACAGCCAATACCGAACCGTGTATTTCTTCCAGTCAGGTGCCGAAGTCGACCGGAAATACAGTCAGTACATCTCTGGATTCACCACAGCGACGCAGGCTTTCTTGCAGCGGCACCGGGTATTTCCGATTCTGGTGGCCATGGAGCGGCTTGACGCCGATGCCTGCCGAAAAATTGCGGAGCAGATTCCGGGTACGCCGGTATTTACGTCCGACGATTACGACATGTTCCAGCTGGTCTCCATTTTGCGCGCGTGTTCGTTTATGGTTTCCTCGCGCTATCACGGCATCGTTACCTGCATGCCGAACCTGGTGGCTTCAGCGGGGGTAACCATGGACGAGCGCATCCAGAACCTGATGCGCGAGCGCGGCCATGAACAACTGATGCTGAGCGTGGATGATCCCGAACTCGAATCGAAGTTGTCTGAGGTCATGGAGACGTTGGTGAAGGAAGCGGAGGGCGTTCGCGAGGGAATTGGGCGGACCGTGGTACGCAATCTCAAGGGAATGGCACGCATGGGCATGTTCCTTGAGAATGTCGTGCATCGCCAGTATCCGGACTTTCCGATTCGGAGCGGGGTGCTGTCCTGGGAAGACTACCTGCCACCCCTGAGCAAGAATTTGCTGCAACTCATGGAGCGCTACGACTCCGTACCGGCTACTCTTGCGGCGGCTCATTAATTCTTCATGCAGAATTTTCTTGAAAATATCTTCGCGCAGTTAAAAAAGGCAGATGTGCGCGCCGTACTGCGGGAGATCCACGGCGAACAGTTTTTGAGCGTGACCGGGAGTGAATTGCTCCAGCAGGTTGAGCAAGTGCGGGCATTCCTCCGTAGTTCCGCGGTTCAGCCGGGAGATCGCTGCGCGCTGCTTGCGGCTAATTCCATCCGGTGGGTGGCGGTTGATCTGGCAATGATGGCCGAGGGCCTGATTGTGGTGCCGCTTTATTCACGGCAGGCGCCCAGCGAACTGGCGGCAATGATGAAGGATTGCCAGCCGCGCCTGCTTTTTGTGGGTGATGCTGCCCTCGGTGAAGCCGTCGCGCAGGTTTGGTGCGATGCCCCGCCGCGAGTTCTTCTGGATCAAGCGCTCAGAGAAAACAGACCCACAGCTGTCGGTTCCGATTTGCCGATTTCGCGCACGGACTCTGACATTGTCACGATTATTTACACGTCTGGAACTTCAGGCCAACCAAAAGGCGTGTGCCTCCACGCTAGCAACCTGAACTATATGCTCGCGCGCACGACCGAGCGGCTTGAGCAGCTGATGGCTGCTACGCACGCGCAAGGTCCCGACCATGTCTTTCATTATTTGCCTTTCAACTTTGCAGCGTCATGGCTCCTTTTGCTTTCCTGCCTCACGCGAGAAACCACATTGACGCTTTCAACGGATTTGAACAAACTCGCGGATGAAATTCGGCTTTCCTCGCCGAATTACTTCCTGAATGTGCCTGCGCTGCTCGAGCGCGTGCGGCGTGGAGTCGAAGAAGCCTTGGTCAAACGCGCTGCGCCGATCCGGTCGTTATTCGAAAAATCGCGCGCCGCGTGGCAGCGGCAAAACGCTGGAAGTGCTGGTGCGGCGGACAGATTTTGGTTCTGGCTGGCAAACAAAATCATCTTCAGCAAAATCAAGGAACGCTTTGGCCGTGATCTGCGCGCGCTCATTTGCGGTTCCGCACCACTCGCTCCGGAGACACAGCAGTTTTTCCGCATGCTGGGCATTCCAGTCCTGCAAGCCTACGGCCTCACGGAAACCACCGGCATCTGCACGATGGATGACCCGCGAGAATCCGCGGAGCCTGGTTACGTCGGATTGCCAATTGCCGGAATCGAGATGAAAATTGGCGAAAACGACGAAATTCTGACGCGAGGACCGCACATTTTTCCCGGCTACTGGAATCGCCCCGAAGAAACGGCGCACGTGTTGCGAGGTGGCTGGTTCCACACCGGCGATCAAGGTGAAGTGAATGCGCGCGGCAAATGGCGCATCAGCGGCCGGATTAAGAATCTGATCGTGCTGAATTCCGGACACAAGATTGCGGCGGAGCCCATGGAAGAGAAAATCGCGCGTCTGCTGCCTGCTGCGCAGCAAGTTGTGATTGTCGGCAATGGCCGGGGCTATCTTTGCGCCTTGATCGCCGGAACCGTGGAAGCCAGCGCCGTTGAGGCAGCATTCGAAGTCGTGAATCGCGAACTGCCGCACTACCGGCAGATCCGAAATTTCAAATTGATTGGTAATGCCTTCACGGCGGAAAGCGGGCTGCTGACGGCCAATGGCAAGCTTCGCCGTGATGCCGTCAACGCGCGCTTCGCTGCGGAAATCAACGCCATGTACGAAGAAAGAAAAGAACGCGAAGCGCTCAGCAGGCAGCACGCATGAAGAACTTCAAGGGTAAAACGCTGCGCTGGGAATGGCGCGAAGGATGCATCGAGTTAACGCTTGATCATGAGCCCGCCAATGAAATTGGCACGGCGATGCTGGAGGAGTTGGAGCTCTTTGTTGGCGCTTTTGACGCGCTTGTGCCCGAAACTTCCTCGTGCATTATTTCCAGCGCGCGAAAATCCGTTTTTTCGGCGGGCGGAGATCTGCGCGAACTGTACCGTCAAGCGGCGTCAGTTCCTGAAAAAGAACGCCTAGAGGGAATTTACAGCTTCTTGGGGCGCATCCATGCCGTCATGAACACGATTGATGCGGCTCCGTTTGTCACCATTGCGGCGGTTCACGGCGCGTGCCTGGGCGGTGGGCTCGAGCTCGCACTTGCCTGCGACATCATTATTGCTGACAAAATGGCGCGCTTTGCGTTTCCAGAACTGCGGCTCGGGTTTATCCCCGGTTTTGGTGGCATTCCTCGCTTGAAACGCGACTTGGGAAATGCGGTCGTTCGCGATTTGCTGTTTACCGGCCGCACATTAAATGCGACACGCGCGCATGCCGTTGGACTCGTGGCGCAGCTGGCAGGCGAGGGGGAAGCACTTCGCGTCGCGCGATCCACTTCCGCACAGGTGGTAAAGTACGACCCCGTGGCACGCGCCGCCGCTAAGGAATTCATGAAGCCAATTCCCCACGAGGAACTGCAGCGCGAGATCGATGTTTTCTGCGAACTATTTACGCGCCCCGAGGTCATGGCCGCCCTGAAGAAATTCGTGGAAGACTCCGGTCCGATGCCTTATTTGCCTTAAGAGGAACGAGACTCACAATTGTCTTTTTCCCAGGGAGCGGAAGCCTTCCTTAGCTGAAATCTCTCGACGAACAACGCACCCACAAGCAATCCGCCTCCCATTAGGCCAAAAACAAGTATGGTCAAACGCGTGAGCCTAGTGTTCTCTTCCTTTGTTAGGTAGACGACGTGTCGTGTGTATTTTGTCGGAAGACCCTGCCAGCAGACACAACAGCTTGTGTTGGCCGTGTCTCGTCCTAAAGGTACCAGACGTAAAAATGGAAAAGCCAGATCGCAAGCGCTGTAAGGCAAAGAAGCGCCGCAAGTACGCGTCCTCGCTTGCGATATTTGCTCATGGCTAGCGCCAAGGTCATGCGAGATTATTCTAGCTCCCTGGTATTGGCTGGACTCAATCAACTAGTTCCTAGAGTTCGTTTCCTCTGGTAGAGATGATAAATTGGGGCTCTGTGCGCACATTGGAGCAAACTACGCAGGAAATCCTCGACTTGGCGGCAAAGCATTTTCAATTGCCGGCGGGATCGCTCGCACCGGAAGACGATTTTTTCAAGAAACTCGGGATTGACAGCCTGCAAACGCTGGAAATGCTCTCCCGCCTGGAAAATCATTTCGGTATCGAGCTGCCGGACTACGAAGTCCAGGGCGTAAGCGATTTCAAGACCCTGGCCAAGCGCATCCAGTCCCGCCTGTGAGCAAGCCACTTCAGCCACAGAGTCGCAGAGACACGGAGATCGACAGAAGACCCGTGCTCGGATCCGCAACGCGCAACGACGACTTGACCGGCAAAATCATTGGCTGCGCCATTGAGATTCACCGACATCTCGGCCCTGTCCTTCTTGAATCCATTTACGAATCAGCGTTGGCTGCCCAATTAGAGTTACAGGGAATCCGCTATAAGCGTCAGATCGAGATTCGCATAAATTACCGTGGACGGGTTATTGGTGCGCACAAACTAGACTTTATCGTGGAGAACGCCGTGGTATTGGAACTGAAAAGCGTGGAGCGGTTTGACCCGGTCTTCGAAGCTCAGGTCCTCACCTACATGAGAATTGCAAAGCTTACTTCAATTCCCCTTTATTGCATGAAGGCATCAAGAGATTTATTCTTTGAAATTTGTTTCTCTGTGCCTCTGTGGCTCAGTGGCTGATTCTTCTTCAAAATGCTGGATCTGAACAAATACCAATCCTTAGGTGCTGCGCTGAAAGATGCGCTGGACCGCTTCGCAGACAAAGTGTGCTTGATCGAAGCCGACCGCGAACGCGAGAAAGAGCGCCTGACGTATCGCGATTTCAAGGAGCGCGCGCATCCCCTCGCGAGTGCTTTGCGGGATGCAGGCTTCTCTGCGGGAGACCGGGCCAGCATCATCATGACCAATCAGTCGAAGTGGCTGATTTCCGCTTATGCTGTTCTCTACGCGGGTGGCGTGCTGGTTCCACTCGATTACAAGCTCACTCCCGAAGAACAGTGGCAACTCCTCAAGCATTCGGGCGCAACCGTGCTTATCACCGAGCATGCGATCTGGCGGCAGCTCAGCGCCGCGACCGGACGCGCATCGGCAACTGTGCAAAATGTTTTTGTGAGCGAAGCACCGCCCAACGCCGAGCTTGCGGGCGCGAAGCGCTGGGAAGAATTTCGGGGAGCCGCTGAACCTGCCTTCGTCCCGCGCACGCGCAAAGATGTCGCCTGCATCGTGTACTCCTCCGGGACCGGCGGCCGTGCCAAGGGCTGCATGATGACCCACGAAAACTATCTGGAACAGTGCGTTGCGTTGACCTCGATTTACCCCTTCTGGCCGGGCGTACGCTATCTCAGCATTCTTCCGACGAATCATGCCATCGATTTCATGGTCGGATTCATCGGGCCGTTAACGTGCGGCGCCGCGGTCGTGCATCTGCGCACGCTGCGACCGGAATATGTGCGCGAAGCATTTCCGAAGTACGACATCACTTATGTCAGCCTTGTTCCGCTGGTGCTGAAGAATTTGCAGAAAGGTCTGCAAACGCGCTTCGACGCTCTGGCCACGGGCAAACGTAAAATTTTTAATTCGCTTGTTGCCGTCAACAAAGTTTTGACAAAGGACCGGCCGCGATTAGGCATCAGCCGCTTGCTGCTCAAGCAGGTCCACGAGGCATTTGGCGGAGAACTGCGAGCCATCATTGTTGGTGGCGCGTTCACTGAACCGCAGACGCTGCAGTTCTTCTACGATTTGGGAATCCCCGTCGCCAACGGCTACGGCCTCACCGAAGCGGGCACGGCGATTACGGTCAATGACCTAAAGCCGTTTCGCGCGGATACCGTCGGCAAGCCGTTACGGGGGATGGAAGTACGCATCCTAAATGCAGACCGCGACGGCGTCGGAGAAATTGCAGTGCGCAGCAAAACCGTCATGGCTGGTTATCTCAATGATCCGGAACTCACCGCCGAGACGATTGTGGATGGTTGGTTGATGACCGGCGACCTCGGAAATTTCGACGAGCACGGTCACTTGCAGCTGCGCGGGCGCAAGAAAAACATGATCGTAACCGAGGAGGGCAAGAACATTTACCCGGAGGACATTGAAAGCGTCTTCGAAGGGCTTCCGGTGAAGGAATTTTGCGTTTTTGCCGCTAACTACATTTGGGCCAAGCGCTCGATGACGGGAGAGCAGCTCGTGCTCGCGCTGCATCTCGAGCCAAGTCAGCAATTCAGTGACGAACTTCGCCGCGAAATCAACGCGCGCAACCAGCGCCTGCTAAACTATAAGCGGGTTCAAGGGGTCGTTCTGCTGGACGAGGATTTTCCTCGGACGGCTTCTTTGAAGATCAAGAGGAATCTGCTGGCCGAGCGGCTAGCCAAGCTGGACAGGGCTTCTGCGATTCTGCCCTTGTGAGTTGCTTTCTTATTCTCAGTGCAAGCAATTTTTCTAATGGCCGGGGTCCCAGGTTCAGGCGCGTTCCAAATGCAACGATTTTTCGCCATTGTCAACCCCGCCGCAGGTGGCGGCCGCTCTGCGAAGCTCGCCGGACCCGCGCTGGCCCGTTTGCGCCAGCACAAGTTGGAGGTGGACAGCGTGGCCTCGAGGGAGCCAAGGCATGCCGTCGAGCTTGCGCATGAAGCCTACGATCAAGGCTACCGCCAGTTTCTCGCCGTCGGCGGAGATGGAACAGCCCACGAAATTTTGAATGGCATCTTTACCGGCCGCAAATCCGTGGACCGCGTTACCCTCGGATTCCTTCCTCTGGGAACGGGCAACTCCTTTCTCAAGGATTTCACAAAGAACGGCGCGGAAGCCTCAACACAAGCTATTCTGCAAAACCGGAAACGCGCCATCGATCTGATTCGCCTAAACCACGCCACGGGCGAAATCTATTCTTTCAACCTGCTGAGCGTCGGCTTCACCGCGGATGTTGCGGCTCTGACGAATCGCGCCTTCAAGCCCTTCGGCCCTCTCGGATACTTGCTCGGCGTGTTTGTCCGCGTCGTGCAATTGCACCGGCGCTCCTTCGCCTTGCGTTGCGATGACGATCAGGAATGGGACGAGCGGCGCTCGCTGTTTCTCACCTTCAACAACAGCAAATATACGGGCGGCAAAATGCTGATTGCTCCGCAAGCCGATCCCGCCGATGGCTTGATCGAATTTGTTCGCTGGGGACCCATCGGACGGTTGGGCTTGCTGCGCAACCTGCCGAGGCTCTATGACGGCTCGCACATCGAGCATCCGCTGGCTTCGCGGCGAGCGGTGCGCCACGTCGAATTCAACGTCTCCGAGCCGCTGGACATCATGATTGATGGCGAAGTCGCGACGCTGGAATGTCGTTCGCTCGACGTTATTCCCTCTGCCGTCGACGTGTTTCTATGAAAAAAGCGTGGTTCGTCTTGCGCAGCGCGCTTCTCTGGATGGTCAGCGGCTTGCATTTTTTCCTGGTCGTCCCTGTGCTGTTGTTCTTAGGGATCTTTCTCGACGCCCGCAGGCATGATTGGCTCCAGCGAAGTTTATGCCGGCGCATTGCTTTTCTTTCGGGAGCGAAGGTCGAGGTGCGCCGTCCGCCCGGCTTCGATCCCCAGCGTACCTCGTTCTTTTTCTCGAACCATGTCAATCTCTTCGATCCCTTTATGCTGTACTGCGCCATTCCGCAGTTTGTCCGCGGATGGGAATTAGAATCGCACTTCAAAATTCCCGCGTACGGTTGGCTGATGAAACGTTTCGGGAACGTTCCCGTGCCGGATGTGCGGCGCCCGTCGGATTTGAAACGCATGTGGCGCTTGACGCAGGAAGCCATCGATTCCGGCACAAGCCTCGTTATTTTCCCCGAAGCCAGACGCACGCGCGATGGTCATGTAAACGAATTCCAGGAAGGCGGCTTCCGGGTCGCGCAACAGCTTGGCGTTCCTATCGTGCCGGTCAGCCTGGTGGGCTCGTTCCAGCATCATCGCACCGGGCACTGGATGCTCTGGCCGGGAAAAATCACCGTCTATCTACACGACACAATCGAAACGAAAGTTCTGCACAAGGAAGAGGTGCCCGCCCTCCGGGACCGCGTGCGGGCGATTATTGCCGGACCGGTCGAAGCCCCTCTAAGAGCACAGGAGCGAGAGCTACTTTGACGCCTGTGGATTGAAGACTTCCAGACCGAATTTTCGCGCCGCGATGCACAGCTGACGGTCAGATGAGGAGAATTCAAATTCTCGATCCTGTTTTGCAGGGCCTGCCCGCTAATCTTGCTGCGTCTTTCAACCAAATTGCCGAACCTAGGTGAATCACATCCGCGCCCCGTAAAAGGATGAGCCCTCACAATGCCAGGAACAGAACTCAGGACTCCTGCCGCGAGTTCGACTGGACTCAGCTCGAATGCCCAATCTTCATCGAAGCGATCACGGACCTCTTCGGCCTCTTTCGTGCTCAGTGACCGCTCCCGTTCTCCGGCGCTCAATCACTGCGTGAACCTCGGCGTAGGTATGAACTGAAGTAAAGACAACGCGAGAGTTTTCTCTTTCGGTTTGTAGCCTTCGCTCTAAGGGCTCGGAGCCGTCCTCCTGCTGATAATGCTTGATCAGCACCGAAGAATCGAGATAGAGCACTATTCACGATCCGCTAGAATCATCCGGGAGGCAGGTTTTGCTCTTGAAGGTATTGCCCGGAATTTACCTAATGGACGGTTTGCCAGCCGAATCTTGCCTTCGGCCTCCCAGTCTTTTCAAGACATCCGTCAAAGTGAGTTCGGCGCCCGGGTCCGGATCTGGCCAACTTTAGCCACGGGCTTTCCGCGCTCGGTTAGCAGAAGGCTCTGGCCTCGGCGGACAGCTTTCATGTAGCGGCCCCTGCGGTTCTTGAATTCGCGGCTGCCCACGCTTTTCATGTAGCTATGTCACGCACTATTGTAGCTACATCGGAAACGGCCGCAACTATAGGGAAAGTTTGATTCCGGGCAGCGTCCGCCCGGCCTTGGTCTCCTGCCAGGTGAAGACGATGCGGTGAATCACGGTGATGGTGGACACAACGGCGATGACCCACAACACCGGCCCCATGCGATTGAAAAGCCCGCCGATGATGAGCAGCACCAGCCGCTCTGGCCGTTCCATGAATCCGACTTTGCACAGAGGAATCAGCGATTCGGCGCGAGCTCGCGCGTAGCTGACCATTACCGATCCGGCTGTCGCGACCGCTGCCAGAATAACGTACGGCGTACGCCCGCTCACGGAGTAGTACACCAACAGCCCCATGTACAACGCCATGTCCGCGTAACGGTCCAGCGTCGAATCGTAGAACGCGCCAAAGGCCGTCACGCGGTTCTGCTTGCGCGCCACTTGCCCGTCCAGCATATCCAAAAATCCGGCGCAAAAAATAATGATGGCTCCGGTGCGAAATCCGCCGACGGCCAAAAAAGCGGCGGCGCCGAAGTTCACCACGAGGCCCAAAAACGTAAGAAAGTTGGGATTGATCCCGGTTGCGGCGATGGCTCCGACAATTTTGTCGAGCAACCACTTACCTCCGGTGCCGATCGCCCCCGTGAAAGTCGCCATATGCAGGAAATAGTTTCTCAGAACAAGCAGTCTTTTACGTAATCCAGAGTCCGTTCCGGATTCTGCGGCATCCTACACCAGCCTTGCGGGTCACGGCAATTTGTGCGCACCGGGAATGGTATAGTGCTTACTTCCGCCAGGAAACAGGATGCCCGAACCGAGGTATAAAACAACCGACGAAGTCGACTTTGTCATCATTGGCAGCGGCGCCTCAGGCGGCGTCCTCGCCAAAGAGCTTTCCACGAATGGCTTTCGCGTGGTCGTCCTGGAGCAGGGGCCTTACCTGACCGAAGCGGACTTCACCCACAACGAAGTGGAAGTCTTGAAGCGAAACCAGCTCACGAATCATCCGGACCTTCAGTCCACGACCTTTCGCAAAGCCCCCCAGGAAAAGGCGAAGCGGCAACGCGGGCTCGTCTACGGCCGGATGGTCGGCGGGTCCGGCGTCCATTTCACCGCCAATTACTGGCGCTTCCACGAAATTGACTTCGTCGAGCGCAGCAAAGTCGGGCCGGTTCCCGGCGCTGCTCTGGCCGATTGGCCCATCACGTATGCAGACCTTGAGCCCTATTACACAAAAGTCGAATGGGAAATCGGCGTTTCCGGTCTGGCGGGCGCGAGCCCGTTTGATCCGCCGCGATCTAAGCCCTACCCCATGCCGCCGCTGCCGGTGAAATCCGGCGGCGTCATCTTCGAACGCGCTGCCCGCAAGCTGGGGTGGCATCCCTTCCCCGCCCCGATGGCCATTCTCTCTCAGCCTCGCCCTGGGCGCAGCGCCTGCGTTCAGTGCGGTTTCTGCGAGAGCTTCGGCTGTGAAGTCGGCGCGAAGTCCAGCACCCTCGCGACCGTCATTCGCATCGCCGAAAAAACGGGCCGGTGCGAGATTCGCCCCAACTGTTACGTCTATCGCATTGAAACCAATGCAAACGGCCGTGTCATCGGCGCTGCGTATTTCGACAAAAAGCGGACGACGCGTTTACAACGAGCCAAAGCGGTTGTCGTCTGCGCGAACGGTGCGGAGACTCCGCGGCTGCTGCTCCTGTCGGCCAGCAAGCAATTCCCCGACGGCCTCGCGAATTCCAGTGGCCTCGTCGGCAAATACCTGATGTTAAATTCCGGTCCCTCCGCCATGGCCGTCTTTGAACATCCTTTGAATGACTACAAAGGCGTTGCGGTCAGCCGCATCCTGCACGACTTCTACGAACTCGATCCCCAAAAACTCGGATTTTATGGCGGTGGTGGTCTTGACGCGCGCTTGGATCTCACTCCCATTAGTTTTGCCATCAGTGGCTACGACATGGGCGGCTTGCCGCCGGGAACCCCGCGATGGGGAAAAGAATTCAAGGTCGCCCTGGCGCACAATTACACGCGCACTCTGGAAATCTTGTCGCACGGAACTTCCCTGCCTGTGGAGAGCAACAGTTTTTCGCTGGATCCCGATCTGAAAGAATCCCGGGGCTTGCCGGCCTTGCGAATGACCTACAAGGATCATCCCGACGATCTCAAGCTCGGCGCTTTTCTGCGCGACCGCATCCTGGAGCTGCTCGATGCTACCGACGCCGTGCAAAAGTGGGCCTCTTCGATCGAAGAGCAAGATTTTGCTTACCACCTGCTGGGCACCTGCCGTATGGGCAACGACCCAAAATCCTCGGTCATCAATGCCGACCATCGCGCCCACGATATGAAGAACCTGCAGCCTGGTCACTTCGGGCCGCGGGCAGCCGACGGAAACGATCAGCGCGCTTGCTTATCGGGCGGCCGACCGCATCACCGCTCTGACGCGCCGCGGCGAGATTTAATGACAGTCAAATTGGCTGCTGAACATGTTTCGAATGGCTTGACGCTCCGGGCCATGCAGCTTACAGTCTGAAAAGTTATCCAAAGGACTTCCGAAATGAATGAATCCGTCAGCCGCCGTCATTTTTTGTCGCGAGGCATCACGGGGGTCTCCGCGGTTTGGGCCACCGCCCATTGGCCTGCCCTTCTGGCTGCTGCCACGCACGCGCACCAAGCCGCCAAATCGGCAACGCCTCCCAAATTTGCATTTTTCACCACGGACGAAGCCAAGGAGATTGACGCCATCACGTCGTGTATCATCCCCAGCGATGACACACCCGGGGCGCACGAAGCTGGCGTGGTTTATTTTATCGACCGCGGACTTACCACGTTTGGCGTCGACGATCAAAAAACCTATCGCGAAGGTCTGCCGGAACTGCAATCCAGAGTCGCGGAAATGTTTCAGGGCAAATCCAGATTCTCCGAACTGACGCCTGAGCAGCAAGACGAATTTCTCCATTCGTTCGACGACCAGAGCCAACCCGGTCGCCAGCGCCGGTTCCGCACGAGTCCCGGAGCACAAAACTTCTTCGAAACGCTCCGCCAGCACACCATCGCGGGCTTTTTAATCGATCCTGATTACGGCGGCAATCGTGATGGCGTAGGGTGGAAAGTGATTGGCCGGGAACGCGAACACATGTTTCAGCCGCCGTTCGGCTATTACGACAAGGGCTATCCCGGATGGGAAGCGGCAGCGAAGGAAGAGACGAAGGAAGCGGAGAAGAAATGACCGCAGACCAGCCCAAATACAAAACTTCCGACGTAGTGGACTTCGTCATCGTCGGCTCCGGCGCCGCGGGTGGTGTTCTGGCCAAGGAACTCTCCACAAACGGCTTTCGTGTCGTTGTCCTTGAGCAAGGTCCTTACCTGACCGAAGCGGATTTTACCCACAACGAAATCGAAATCCTGGCGTTGGACAAGCTCACCAACCATCCTAAGCTGCAACCGACAACCGTTCGCAAAACCCCCGACGAAAAGGCCAAGCCCCAACGCGCGCTTGTCTACGGTCGGTGCGTCGGTGGAACCAGCGTCCATTTCACCGCAAACTTCTGGCGGTTCCATGAAATTGATTTCATCGAGCGCAGCAAAGTCGGCGCGGTTCCCGGCTCTACTCTCGTCAACTGGCCCATCACCTACGCCGATCTCGAGCCCTATTACACGAAAGTCGAATGGGAGATTGGCGTTTCTGGGCTTGCAGGCGCGAGCCCGTTCGATCCTCCGCGCTCGAAGCCCTATCCCATGCCGCCGCTTCCGGTGAAATCGTCGGGCGTGCTCTTTGAGCGTGCCACGCGAAGGCTCGGCTGGCACCCGTTTCCAGCGCCGATGGCGATCCTTTCGCAGCCCCGTCCCGGACGCAGCGCCTGCATCCAGTGCGGCTACTGTCTGGGCTTCGGCTGCGAAGTCGGCGCGAAATCGAGTTCGCTAGTGGCTGCGATTCGCGTGGCCGAGCGCACTGGCCGCTGCGAAATCCGCCCCAATTCTTATGTTCATCGCATCGAACTGAATGCCAATGGCCGTGCCATCGGTGCAGTTTATTTCGACGAGAAACGCAACACGCATCTCCAAAAAGCCAAAGCCGTGGTCGTCTGCGCCAATGGCGCTGAAACACCGCGTCTGCTTTTGCTTTCCGCAAACAAGCAGTTCCCCGATGGCCTCGCGAACTCGAGCGGCCTGGTTGGCAAGAACTTGATGTTCAATAGCGGCGGCACAGTTACCGGCGTCTACGACAAGCCGCTCAACGATTACAAAGGTTACTGTGTCAGCCGCGTGCTCCATGATTTTTACGAACTCGACCACGAGAAAGTGGGTTTCTACGGCGGCGGTGGTCTCGATGCGCGCTACGACTTCACCCCCATTTCCTTTGCTTTCGGCGGAATCCCGCCGGAGACTCCTCGCTGGGGCAAAGATTTCAAGGCCGCGCTAGCGCACAACTTTACGCGGACCATGGAAATTTTCTGTCATGGCACTTCCCTGCCGGTCGAAAACAATTCCTTTTCGCTCGATCCCGACCTCAAAGACGCCTGGGGATTGCCCGCGCTTCGCTTAACCTACAAAGATCATGCCGATGACCTGAAGCTCGCAAGCTGGCTTTTCGATCGCGCGCATGCCATCCACGAAGCTGCCGGCGCGGTAAAGAAATGGAGCTTGCCGCCGCAGGAACAGCAGTTTGGCGTGCACCTGCTCGGCACCTGCCGCATGGGCAACGATCCAAAGACCTCGGTGATTAACCCGGACCATCGCACGCACGATGTGAAAAATCTTTTTCTCTGCGACGGCAGCAGCCTGGTGACTTCCGGCCGCGGCCAGCCCACCATGACCATCATGGCCCTCGCTTTCCGCGCAGCAGACCGCATCACCGCGCTTGCCAAACGAGGCGAAATCGGCGCCTAAGTTCCGTGGAATCTCACTGGAACTGCTGCAACGACTTCTCGAGCGCTTTCGTCACAGAATCTGCGAGGTCAAATCCATGAATGCACATCGTTGGAAGGTGTGGGTTTCTGTCTGCGGAACTTCGTTGCTCCTGCTGGTAGTCGCCGGAGCACGCGGGCAGTCCACCCCGGCAAAAGCGTCATCAGAAGACGCAGCGGCAAAGCCCCCCAAGCTCGCCGAAGAAGAATACAAAAACATCCAGGCGCTCAAAGGAATTCCCGCCGAGCAGGTCGTCCCGTCGATGCAGTTCATCGCCGCTTCGCTGGGCGTCGAGTGCGAATATTGCCATGTGCCTCACCGGATGGAAAAAGACGACAAAAAGCCCAAACTGACCGCGCGCAAAATGATTGGCATGATGATGGCCATCAACAAGGAGAACTTCGAGGGCCACCGCGAAGTTACTTGCTATTCCTGCCATCGGGGCTCGCCGGATCCTGTTGCCACGCCGGTTATCACGGCGGAAGAACCGAGGCGCGAAGCCCCTGAAGGCGCCAAGCCTGGGGAACCCAAACCCGTTTTTCCGCCGGCCGAGCAACTCCTCGAGAAGTACATCAGCGCCATCGGCGGAGCGGCAGCTCTCCAAAAAGTCACCAGCCGCGTCGAAAAAGGAACCCTCACCGCCTTTGGCGGCCAGCATTTCCCGGTCGACGTCTATTCCAAGGCCCCCGACAAACGCCTCTCGATCATGCATCTCCCGAATGGCGACAGCGTCACGGCCTTCGACGGTCAGCGGGGCTGGCTCAGCGTGCCGGGACGCGTGCACAGGATGTCCGCAGCCGAAAATGCCGCGGCGCGCATCGACGCTGACTTATATTTTCCTTTGCACGTAAAAACGCTTTACGAGAAATTCCGTGTTAACTCGGGCGAAAAAATCGACGGCCACGACACCTATCTCGTCGTCGGCCTCAAGGAAGGACAACCCCCGCTTCGTCTCTACTTCGACGAGGAGTCCGGCCTTTTGTTGCGCCTCATCCGCTACGCCGAAACGCCGCTTGGCCGCAATCCCACGCAAATCGATTATGCGGATTATCGCGAAGCGAACGGTCTGAACGTTCCCTTTCGCTGGACGCTCTCGCGGCCTGGCAATCAGTTCACCATCCAGGTGGGCCAGCTTCAGCAGAATGTTCCTATAGACGACGCCAAGTTTGTTGCTCCGCCTCCCGCGCCCACGACGGAAAAGCCCGCGGCGCCTTAGGAGCTATCTCAGAAACTAGGGCAAGGGGAAGGAAGCCGGAGCTTTAGCTCGACCACAAAGAACCAGAGGAGACGGGGCTTAAGCCTCCCTGCCTCAGAGAGGGCCCCTGAGGAAATATTTCTCTTCTCTGCCGCAGACATCTATGAAACGAGTGCTAGTGCCGTTTCCTCAGCATTAGAGAATCCGTCCAAAGGGGCTGTGGGTGAACGGGGCGCGCAGCGCTCCTCACACGACGCCTAGAAGTGGAAGGCCAACCCCGCCAGGAAATTCCCACGATGCTGGTACTGTGACACCTTCGCGGTATAGCAGCCATAGAAAGGATCGCAGTAGGTCGCCAGACCGGAATTCGCATAGGTTGGCATGTAACGGGCGTCGCCCCGGAAAGAAACGTGGCGCGCCAGGGTGTATTTCACGCCGCCGCCAATGCCGTAGGAAAAATCCAACCGCGTGGGGTTGCCATTGCTGTTGAATTCGTGCGTGAAGCCCAAACCTCCCGCGAAGTAGGGCCGCCACTTGTGCTCATCTCCAAAAAACATATAAAGCCCGCCAAATTGATATTGGTCCACGCTCGAATCATAGGCTTTCATGTAGGGTGCACGCGGCGTCTGCTGCACGCTGTAGGAAGTCAGGTTCCGGTCCCACAGGAACTCAAATTGTGAGTTGGAAGTGAGCGAATAGCCGATGAAGGTGCCAAAACTCGCCGCCCTGTTAATCCGCACGTCGTTGGCCATCACTGTGGTTGACGTCGGACTCAGCGGATAGGAGCCACTCGTTTCATAGCCGACGAACGGCGTAAATTCCCACTTTTCCAGCCGGCTGCCCCCGTATTGCGCCCGGGCCGGCGCGCTTGCCCCCAGACCAATCAATGCTCCCAACAAACAGATCATCCCGACTCGCATCTCTTCTCCTGTTCTTCCGTCTCAGCAAATTTACGATCGAGGATGCATGCCAACTCACTCTTTGTAGGATGCATCCGACATCGCTCGCGTTTCTCTGCCTCACTCGGAGACAAAACTGCAAAACCAAATCGAATAGGGAGCGCCTAGCGAACTAATGAAAGGGACTTGTAGGTCGCTAACCGGGAAGCCACAACTCACAACGAAGCCCAAGTTAAGTTACACAGCGTTTTTGCCGTTTGAAACTTAAAACTTAGAACTTAGAACTAGGAGCTTTGAGCGACCTGAGACATGGGTGATTTATGGTGGGCCTGCGTGGACTTGAACCACCGACCTCGCCCTTATCAGGAGCGGGACCTTGGCAAAATGTTTGCCGCCCGCGGGTTCGATCGCCTGACGTCATCGGCCTATGTATTTGATGCGGCTGTTGTCTTTCTGCGTCCGTTCAAAGCAGCCCCACGACCAAGATTGAGAGATTGAGCCGAAGAGTTGACATAGCCATCGAAGATAGCTAGAATCAAGACGATGAAGATAAGCGTCGCCGAAGCCAAAAACAACCTGCCGAAACTCATCAAGAAAGCCGAGAACGGTGAACGCGTCACAATCTGTCGTCGCGGCAAGCCCGTGGCGGACCTGGTGCGCACGACCAAGCCGACTGGGAAGAAGCCCGAGTTGGGCTTCCTGAAAGGCAAGAAGATCGTGCTCGACCCGGACTGGTGGAAACCGATGACGGACGAGGAAGTGGACGCCTTCCTGGAGGGCCGCTACTGATGCGTGTCCTGCTGGACACGGTGGCCTTCCTCTTTGCCATCGAAGATCCGGACAGGTTGTCGCGGAAGGCGCGGACCGTGATGGGAGACCCGGCTAACCAGCGCGAACTGAGCGTCATTTCGCTGGCGGAGATCGCCATGAAGAATGCTGCAGGAAAGCTGAATCTCAGCCGCGAGGACACGATGGACGCGCTAAGGCGGCTGCAGGTGAGCCTGGTGCCGTACGCGGAAGCACACGTGTTAGAGCTGATGCGGCTGCCCGCGCACCATCGCGACCCGTTCGACCGCATGCTGATTGCGCAGGCGCTGGCCGAAGACGTGCCTGTGACGACCTGCGACAAGGAATTCCGGAAGTATAAGGGGCTAGAGGTGATTTGGTGATGACCAGGAAGCTCAGGAGGGAGGCAGAAGTCGACACTCTCCTCGCGAAAGTAATCAAGCGAACCGCCGAGCGGGTTCGATGCCCACCGCCCCTTACCAAAAGTCCCGTTGAATCCGTTGGCCTTATCAGCGTAGCGTGGTTAGGTTTTAGAACAACTTACAAGACCGCGGGGACTGCCAAACTACGCGGAAGTCGAAATGCTTGATGGCCGCTACGATGACATTAAGAGCGGTAGAGTGAAGCCTATCGGCGGCGAGGCTTTCTTTGACGGCCTGCGTCAGCGTGAGGATGAACTGCTCAAGCAGCGCAATCCCAAATGAATGCCGAATTCCGCGACGATCAGAACGCTTGGCCCTGTGGGTTGAGCCCTGGGCTGGGTGATGCCTACTATATTAGGCAATGAGCTTCCCAAAGCCAAGATTGCCTAATATACTAGGCGAATGTTGGACCTGACCTCTATAGGGCAACAGATCGCCGAGCGCCGAAAGGAACTCAAGCTCAGCCAAGCCGCACTCGCGCATAAAGCGGGCATCAGCCGCGCCACGCTTGAGGCACTTGAAAACGGACGCGCTGGCGAACTGGGCTTCTCGAAACTCACCAAACTGCTCGCCGCTCTCGGGCTTGAGCTGAAGCTACAGGCGGCCGGCTCGCGCCGCCCCACGCTGGACGAACTCCTGAGCGAGGATCGCGATGATCAAAGTCTGGACCGACGCCGCTGAGGCGGGACGGCTCGATCGCCATGGCGAACGCGGCAGCACGTTCGCTTACCAGCCGGGCGCCCCGCCCGCGCGCGCGGTTTCAGTGACGATGCCGGTAAGACTTGAATCATGGAGCGCGCCCTTCGGCCTGCTTCCGATTTTCGAGATGAACCTGCCCGAAGGCGTCCTCCGCGAGCGGCTCCGCCTCGCCTTTGCGAAAGCCACTGGCACATTCGATGAATTCGACTTGCTGTCCATTGTCGGCCGTTCGCAGGTCGGACGCATCCGCTATACCGGCGACAAAGAACAGTTGCACGAGGACGTGCCCTTCCAGTCGGTGGACGAAATCTTGGAGCGCAGGCGCGGTGGCGACTTGTTCCGTTACCTGCTTGAGAAATTTGCGTCCTTCTCCGGAATCAGCGGCGTGCAGCCCAAAATCCTCGTGCGCGACGATAAGGCCTTCGCCGAGATGGAACATACGAAACACCGCCTCTCGCAAAGCTACAAGGGCGCGACCCACATCGTGAAGCTGTGGGAGCCCAACGAATATCCGCAGCTGGCGGCCAATGAGTATTTCTGCCTTGGGGTCGCGCGCAAATGCGGGCTCGACGTGCCCCCGCACCGGCTGGCCGAAGACGGCATGGCTATGGTCATTGACCGCTTCGATCTGCGCATGGAGGGGACTTACCGCGGATTTGAGGATTTCTGCGTGCTCAACGGGCGCAGGACGGATCAAAAATATCGCGGCAGCTACGAAACCTCGGTCATGAAACGATTCGGGCAGTTCGCAAACTCAACGCATGTCAACGAGGACATGGAAAAGCTGTTCACCCTGATCGCCCTTAACTGTGCACTACGCAATGGCGACGCGCATCTGAAGAATTTCGGGATTGTTTACGACGACGTTCAAGGCGAAGCCCGGCTCGCGCCCGTCTACGACCTCGTGACCACCTCTGTCTATCTGCCCAAGGACAGCATGGCGCTTACTCTCAACGGTACGACGAAATGGGCAAGCGCTAAGGAGCTGCAGCGGCTAGGCGAGACGCGCCTGGGAGCCTCTCCTGCCCGCGTCCGGGAGGTACTCGAACGCATTGACGCGGGGATTGCAACCACAACTACGGAGCTGCGCGCCTATCTGAAAGAGCACGCGGAATTTGAGGAAATCGGCAACCGAATGCTCCATGAATGGGAGCAAGGGTCGCGCTTTCGCTGAAGACGGCCTGTGATTACCGAAAATTCCGTCCGTGTCTCAATCAGGATCTTTGTGGCACGCTGATCACAGATCTCTTCGAGGCAGCACCTCGGAGTCGAAGGACTTGGAGTCTCTTGCCTTGCCCAGTCGACGAGTGCATCCTAGCGCAGGGAGTTCGTGTCGCGAAACAATCCGGCTTTGGATCAGCATACTTTGGCGGAATAGATCAGGGAGAAGCGGCATTTCCGCTTGAGGAAGGCAAACGTCGGCGCCGCCGGCTTGCTCCGGCTAAGCGGCGCGTCGCAGGTATCGGTGGTGGAGTCCCCCCACCTGCGGAATCGAAAGGACGTGGCCTTGTTCCGGCTGCTCCACCGCTCGGTGCTCCGGCGTGTCCTTGGGTTTGCGGGGCCGAGGCAAATATCTGGCCACCGTGGATTGCGCCACTGCAATCTCGCCGAATGGAACCCACTAGTCGTTCCACATACGGATTTTGTCAGGGGGATCGCGGCGCAGTAAGCACTTCCTCCATTCCCATGGCTCGGGTCAGGGCGGCGAAATCTCTTCCGTAGATGGCATCGCGATCGCGCAGCACAAATCGCGGCGCCTGGTCCCAGGGAAACGCTTCCCGCATCTGCTGCATGGTCCACTCCTCTGTGGGGTATTCCGTCACCCCGAAGTGCACCACCCGGCGTCGCTCATGCGATAGCACGACGAAGACGAACAGGACCCGGATGGTTGCCGTCGGCACGGTGAAAAAATCGATGGCCGCGGTCTGCACCAGATGATTTGTCAGGAAGGTTCGCCAAGTCTGGGAAGGGGGTTTGCGGGGCCGAGGCAAATATCTGGCCACCGTGGATTGCGCCACTGCAATCCCCAACTTGAGCAGTTCTCCGTGAATGCGGGGTGCACCCCACAAGGGGTTGGCTTGGCGCATGCGCCGAATTAGATCTCGAATGTTCGCCGCAACTTCTGGCCTTCCGGGAAAGGCGACGGAGGACCGTGTCGGGCTGAACCATCTCGAGACATCGCCGCCAACCGGACCAGAATCGGTACAACACAACCCACAAGAGCCGGTCGCAGCGGTGGAGGCGCAAGCGACGCGGCGCGTTCTTTGGAAGACCGCAAGTTGGTGACGAAGCGCGAGGATCTCCGCCTGCAGGGCAGCACGGGTTCGAAAACTGGAGGCTAGCAAAGCGAAAAGGGCGACGAAAAGAGAGCTCATCGTGGTAGCCACCATGATCTCACGAATGATCAGAACCTCTGTGTTTTCAGACCGGATGGGGTTTTCGGTAGCCACAGCGTGGAATTCGTCTGTCGCCAAGATTCTGTCGAGGAACTCCTGCTGCGGCTCGCGGTATCGGAGAAAGGTCAACTCAAGCCCTTCGAGTCCGTCATTCGTGTTAAGGTCACCCGAGGCGTTCCCGTTGGTACAGAACTGGTAGCCTTGCGCAGCAGTGAGTCTTAATCGCAGTTTGTCGGTCAAGCGGCTCGAAACGCGCTAATTCTCACCAGCGTTAAATTCGCCAAGTGGATATCGTTTTTGGAACACTTCCCGATTTCCAGGAAATCAAACTTTTTGCTTGACAAGATTTGCGCCGAGGTATTTAAGTATCACCAAAACGGGGTGAGGGCTCCGACCAGATCGATATTTCTCGCTGGGGTGGCCTTATGGCAAAACGAATGGCTCTGTCTTTTCTTTTCTGCTCGTGTGTGGCTCTCCTGCTTCTGGTGACTGGCGTCTCTCTTCAAGCTCAAGGAATTTTCGCGACTCTGACCGGTGTTGTCTCCGATCCCTCAGGTTCCGTGGTGGCCAATGCGAAAATTGTGCTGCGCGACGCCGTATCCGGCTCGGCGCGCGACACGGTAACGAACGGCGAGGGTTACTACACCTTTGCTTCTGTTCCTGTAGGGACATATACGCTGACCGCGGAAGCACCGGGCTTTCAAGCCTACAAAGCCGATCATATCCGCCTCGGCGGCGGCGAGAAGCGCAACGTCAACATCTCGCTAGCCGTCGGCGCCACCACCGCAACCGTCGAAGTCAACGCCCAAGAACTTGCCCTTGTGACCACGGACTCCGGTGAGAAGTCATTTACGCTGGAATCAAAGGATCTGCAGAACTTGACTCAAGTAGGGAGCGATGCGGCGGAATACATCAAGATCATGCCGGGCTTTGCGGTCCAGAACGACACGTCAAATAAAGCGAACTACACGGGCGAGGTCATCGGCATCAATGCCAACGGGGACGCCGGCAGCCAGAGTCCGTTAAACAACGCCTATACCTATAACGGCCTGCCCAGCAACTCGCTGGACATCACCGCCGACGGCGCCCACGTATCCGATCCAGGCTGCAACTGCGACACGCCGGTCAATCCTAACTCGGATTTCATTCAAGAGTTCCAGGTTAAGACCTCGAACTTCAGCGCCGAAAACCAGAAAGGGCCGATCCTCATCACCTCCGTGACCAAGGCCGGTGGCCAGGAGTTCCACGGCAGCGCCTTCTTTTCTGCCCGCAACTACGTGCTGAACGCCAATGATGCCCTAAATAACGCTGACAAAGCCCCCAAACCCCAAAATAAGTATTATTATCCAGGCGGCAGCTTTGGCGGTCCGTTGATCATCCCGGGAACCAACTTCAACAAGAACCGCGACAAGTTGTTCTTCTTCACTGGCTTCGAGTACTTCTACCAGGTGCTGGATACCGGCTTGCTCCGTGCCACGGTTCCCACGCCGGGCATGCTCCAGGGAAATTTCTCCACCTCCGAGTTGGAGAAAATCGGCGACGCAACCCACAATTTCAACACAGCTGCCGGCGCTCCTGTGGCTACGGCCTGTGCGGGAACGAGCGTAGCCCAGGGCAACTACACGCCGTGTCTTAACTCCGCGGCCTTAAATCAGTTTCCAAGCGGCATCATTCCGCAGTCGGACCTTAATTCGAACGCGCTCGCCTTGATGAAGCTGTATCCCGCCCCCAACGCTGATCCCAACGTGACCGGTGGCTACAATTACGTTCAGGCGGAAATCTTCAACCAGAACAACACGCAGTGGACCACCCGAGTGGACTATAACATCAGCGACAGTACCAAGCTGTTCGTGCGTTATAACCTGCAACGAGAAACTCAGTTGTTCCCTGTCGGCCTCTGGTGGCGTAACGGTTCCCAGGTTCCTTATCCCTCCTCGATAGAGGGCAAGAACCGCTCGGACTCAGTATCGGCTTCGCTGACTCACGTCTTCAACCCCACCATGACCAACGAGGTCGTATTCGCGTACACTTTCGTTGGTTTCCCGAACGTCTTTAGCGATCCCTCAAAGGTAGACCGGGCAAAGGTAGGGTACGGCGTCGCAGGCCTGTTCAAGAACGGTGTCAGCCAGATTTCATCCTTTGGAAGCTTCGGGAATGAAGCGGCTCTGATCTTCAACCCTGGTGGGTTCGAAGCCGGCGGGCCGTCATCGGGTCTTTATGCCAACAAGTACATGCCCAGCGTGAGTGATACGCTCACCAAGGTTGTGCGCACCCATACGATCAAGGCGGGTTTTTTCTGGGAACGTATCCGCAATGCGCAGCCCGCGAACAATGACACGAACGGCCAGCTGCAGTTTGTGTCTTCTAATAATTCACTCTATACCAGCGGAGACTCCTACGCTGACCAGGTCCTCGGTATCGCGAGTCACTATGATGAAGCTTCGTTCAATCGTATCAACAACATTGCCTACAATACCTACGAGTTCTTCGCCCAGGATGACTGGAAGATGACTAAGCGGTTGACCCTCAACTTCGGCCTCCGTTTCACGCACTTCCAGCCCTGGATTGACCAACTCCCGTTTGGCTATTCCATTTTCGATCCTGCGGCCTACACCGCTGGCGGCGGTCAAGCGTGTACCGCTGCCCCGACCTTCTGCGGATTCGAATGGCACGCGAAAAACAGCTCCGTTCCGTTGGGTGGCTTCCCGACGCGGGCCTTGTTCTACCAGCCGCGCCTGGGCGCCGCCTATGACCTCTTCGGCAACGGCAAGACCGTGCTCCGCGGAGGATGGGGCCGCTACTACTTCCACGCTGGTCAGTTTACCAACGGCTTGGATGCGTCCGCGGGGGTCAAGTCGATCGGTTTCGATGGGAAGGTTCCCACGGGTGGGAACACCAGCCAGCCAATCCTAGTCAATCCGTTACCCGCCAGTTTGGCGTCCGCATCGCCGTGGTCCTCGGCCTCTGGGAATGCCGGGCTCGACACCGTTAATTTCAGCGCGGTGGCTTCAGGTCCCTCCGCCGTCGACCGCAAGGATGACAAGCAAGCGTATACGGATAACTGGAACTTCACCGTTTCCCGCCGCTTACCGTGGTCTAGTGTCCTGGAGGTCTCCTACATCGGCAACAGGTCAAGGGATCTTCCCGGCAGCGGCAACGGCGGCAGTGAGGGCTTCAACACTCTGAACATCAACTTAGTGCCAATTGGCGTCATGCTGTCATCGAAGAACGGCGGTGTGGATCCGGCCACGCTCAACGCCGATAGTTTCCGTCCTCTGTTAGGTTACTCGGACCTGTACCTGGCCACGAACAACGGTCATTCCAACTACAATGCCTTGCAGGCCGTGTGGGCGCGCTCAAGGGGGCGTTACACCATCAATCTGAATTACACGTTTAGCAAGGCCATGGGTATCGTCGGCTTCTACGACCAATTCAACGTAAACAACAACTACGGCGTGCTACCGAATAGCCGCAAGCATCTCTTCAACGCTGCTTACTCCGTTGAATTGCCAAAGGCCACCACGAACAAGCTGGTGGGCGGCTTCGTCAATGGCTGGCAGGTCTCCGGCATCTTGCAGTTGGAGAGCGGCCCCAATCTGACGGGTTACCAAGGCCAGAACTTTGGCATGAACCTCAACAACGCGAAGATTCCCGGTACCAACTTCGCCATCAGCAATATCTCGCTGTTGGGTACCCCAGACATTCAGCTCAACCCGATCTTGACGTGCAATCCAACGTCGAACTTGGGCCCCCATCAATACATCAACGGGAATTGCTTCGGCGTGCCGACGACCATCGGCCAGAACGGCCCGACCATGCTGCCGCCCATCTACGGACCAGGTTTCTTCAGTTGGGACATGGGCGTGTTCAAAAGCTTTGCGATCACCGAGCACAAGAGTGTGCAGTTCCGGTTTAACGGCTACAACTGGTTGAACCATCCGTTGTGGTCCTTTAACAGGAACAATCTCAACCTTAGCTTCGATCCAAACACTCTCAAACAGAACAACTCAACCTTCGGCATAACTCCGAATAAACAAGGTCATCGAACCGTGGAGATGGCTGTCAAGTTCTTCTTCTAGTCCGGAAGGAGAACGCAACAATTTAGGGCCAAAAATGGGGGGTTGGCTTTGGCCATCCCATTTTTTCTTTTCTTGTTACACTAGCCTGGGATTTTTTGCCGTTATGAGGAACTGGATTTTCGTTTTACTTTTGGGCCTTGGCACTACTTCGCACGCACAGCCGCAAGCTCAGACGCAGGCCCAAGCGCAGACACAGACTCCCCAGGAACTCGTCCAGAACGCCATCCAGAAGCAACGAGCCGGCGATTTGCAAGGCGCCGCCGCCGAGTACAAGGAATTTCTCAAGCTCCACCCCGAAGCCACCGCGATTCACTCCAATCTCGGCGCCGCTTTAGCCGGGCTGGGCCGTTTTGAAGAGGCCGTCCGCGAATACAAGATCGCGCTCCAGCAATCTCCCACGCTCAATGACGCCAGGCTCAATCTTGCTCTCGCCTATTACAAAATGGGAGGCATCCCGGAAGCCTCCGCACAACTCGCGCGAGTCCACGCCGCGGCCCCCGCAAACTCTCAGGCCGTGCTCCTCCTCGCCGACTGCTACCTCCGCATGGCCCGCGACAAAGACGTCCTCCGCCTCCTCGAACCCGAAGAGAAAAAGCGCCCCGAGGACCTCGCCATCGCCTACATACTCGGCCTCGCGCTCATTCACGAAAACCGCGCCGACGAAGGTCAGCGCCGCATTGACCGCATCTTCCGCAACGGCGACTCCGCTGAAGCTCACTTAATGCTCGGCAGTGCCAAAATGAACGTCTCCGATTTTGCCGGTGCGCGCGACGAATTCGCCAAAGCCGAAGCGCTCAATCCCAATCTCCCGGACGTGCACGTCCTATACGCCAAAGCCCTGCAGTTCACCGGAGACTCCGACTTGTCAGTCAAACAGTTCAAGGCCGAACTCGAACTCGATCCGTACAACTTCGACGCCAACTTGCAACTCGGCGCCATCGCCCGCCAAGAACAGAATCACGAGCAAGCCCACCAATGTCTCGCCCGCGCGCTAAGAACGAGACCCGGCGATCCCGGCGTCCGCTACCAACTCGCCGTCATCGCCGTCGACGAAGGCAAGCCCGAAGAGGCGCGTCAGATCCTCGAGTCCCTCGTGAAAGAATCACCTCAATTTACTGAAGCGCACGTTTCGCTCTCCCTCGTCTACTACCGGCTCAAGCGCCCCGCCGACGGCAAGCACGAACAGGAAATCGCCCAAAAACTCACCGACGCAGAACAAGCCAAGCAGCCCGGCGTCAAGGCACGATAGCGTGCAGCCCTCGCGTCCCATGGCAGCCGCCGAATGAAATTTTCAAGGAGAGAATGGCTCCGCCTCGCCTCCTCCGTCGGCGTCGCCCAATTCCTCGCGCCCCAAAGCGCCTTCACCCAACCGCAAACGCAATCGGCGCAGGCAGCGCAGCCTCTCTTCCTCGAGATCCCGCCTTCCGCCAGCCATATCGACTGGGTCCACGAAAATGCCATCTCTCCTAGCCGCTACCTCCCCGAAGCGCTCGGCCCCGGTTGCGCCTTTCTCGATTTCGACAACGACGGATGGATGGACATCTTCCTCGTCAACAGCGGCCCCAGCGATTTTTGGCAGCCGCCAGCGTCCAAGCCCGTCCGCAATGCTCTTTACAAAAACAATCGCGACGGCACCTTCACCGACGTCACCGAAAAAGCCGGTGTCTCCGGCGCTTACTTCGGCATGGGCATCGCCGTCGGCGATTTCGACAACGACGACTGGCCGGACATGTTCGTCACTGCCTACGGCAAATGCATCCTTTACAAGAACAACCGCGACGCCACCTTCTCCGACGTCACCGACAAAGCCGGTGTCGCCACTTCGGGCTGGACCACTAGCGCCGTCTGGTTCGATTACGACAATGACGGCAAACTCGATCTCTTTGTCTGCAGCTTCGTCGATTACTCCGGCGTGAAAAAGCTCGAATGTGGGAACAACCAAATCGGCAGAAATTATTACTGCGTTCCGCGCGTCTTCAAGCCCACCGCGAGTTTCCTCTACCACAACAATGGCAATGGCACCTTCACTGAAGTAAGCAAGGGCACCGCGATCGCCAAAGGTCTGGGAAAGGGACTCGGCGTCGTCGCTAGCGACATCAACAATGATGGCTGGATGGACTTATTCGTCGCCAATGACACCGTGCAGAATTTTCTCTTCGTCAACCGCGGCCCTGCCCCCAATGGCCGCTGGAAGTGGGACGAAATCGCGCTGCAAGCTGGAGTTGGCTTCAGCGACACGGGCCGGCCCCGGTCAGGCATGGGCGTCGACGCCGCCGACCTCAACGGAAACGGCTGGCAAGACCTCTTTGTCGCCAACGTCGATCACGAGATGTTCTCCGTCTACGAAAACAATAAAGACGAAACCTTCCGTGATGCCGCTCAGGCTCACGGCGTGGCTCGCGCCACAAAATTATTGAGCGGTTGGGGCCTGAAATATCTCGATTATGACAACGACGGCGCCGTCGACCTCTTCCTCGCCAACGGCCATCCCGACGACATGATCGACAACTACTCCATGCAAGTGAAATACAAAGAGCCGCTCCTTCTGTTCCATCAAGGTGAAGACCGCCGCCTTCACGACGTCAGCGCAACCGCCGGCCCCATATTTCAGAAGGATTTTGCCGCGCGAGGGCTGGCCGTCGGCGATTATGACAATGACGGCGCGCTGGACATTCTCATTGGAATGAACGGCGGCGCTCCGCTGCTTCTAAAAAACAACGCCGCCAAGGGCAACAATTGGTTGGGTCTGAGGTTGGAAGGCGTGACCTGCAACCGCGACGCCATCGGCGCGCGCATCCTTTGGAAGGCTGCCGGCAAACTGCGTCAGCGCCTAAGGACCAGCGGCGGCAGCTATCTTTCCTCCCACGACCCACGAGAAATTCTCGGCATCGGCGCCGCCACGCAAGTCGATGAACTCGAAATCCGCTGGCCGGCACCTAGCAAGCGCGTCGATAAGTTCACCAATGTAGTCTCCAACCGCTACCTCCACATTCGCGAAGGCCAGACTTCCCTCTGATTCCCTCTCCCCCAATCGAAATCGCCGGTCCTCTTCCCGCCACCGTGAACGCTTCGTTTCGGGCGTGCGCCAAATTTATGGGTAAGAATTGACGGTTTCTCTTTTCTCTCCATAATCTGAATGCTTGTTAGACATTCAGAAACAGAGGAGGAAACCCATGCCTATTGCCCTCGGACGGCTCGAGCAAAGAAGAAACGCCTTATACCAACGACTGCAGGTTGTGGCTACCGAAAACCCCATCCGGTCTGAAAACACAGAGGTTCTGATCATTCGTGAGATCATGGTGGCTACCACGATGAGCTCTCTTTTCGTCGCCCTTTTCGCTTTGCTAGGAGCCTGTCGGGAATAGATTTTGTCGTACGTGAAATCAATAAGTTACGGACAGACGTACGTCTGCAAGTTATTGATTCTTCGTCGAAGATTTGTTCTCTCCGACACCCTCCTAGCCTCCAGTTTTCGAACCCGTGCTGCCCT
>QHYJ01000282.1:0-23085 GCA_003223255.1 Acidobacteriota bacterium
TGCGGCTACGTAAGGGAAGTCCTGCCGCTGAGCGTGCGGGAGTGGACGTGCCCGGCGTGCCAAACCACGCACGACCGCGACGTGAACGCAGCGATCAACCTGAAACAAAATACCGTGGGCCACACGGGAATCAACGCCTGGGGACAGGAAGGCTCTGGCTTGGCTGGCACAGCAAGTGAAACCGGCCTGGTCGAACCAGGAACTTTGCAGTGGGTGAATACTCATTTTCACTCACAAGAAAGATAGCAGCTTGGATGCGCACGACTCTGAAAATTGTCCTGCCCCTGATCGTGAGCGTCGGCAGCGTGTCTTTGCTCTTCGCCGGTTACCAGATGCGCAACCAGCGGCGCATTTTGCGGAATGACCTCGCGCGCCGCGCGGAAATTCTGGCGGACAGCCTTCAGGAGAGTGTGGAGCGGCTCCTCGATCGGGGCCAGGAAAGGAACCTGCAGCGCCTGGTGGAACGTTACGGCCAGCGCGAACGCATCAAAGGAATTGCGATTTACGATGCTGCCGGTCACACGCTGGCAATTACGCCTGGCCTGGAACCTGCCTTGCCTCTGCACCCCACCGCTGAAACGAATGCCATGCGCGAGAATAGGGCCGTCGGTGAATTCCTCCGGCCTGAGGAGACGTCTACACCGCAGGAAAGCGATGCCGTCCCCGAACATTTGTATGCTTTGCCGCTCCACCGAGACGATAAGGTCGGGGGGGCTCTCGTACTCATCCACGACGCCAGTTACATCGAAAGGCAGGTTGCTCTCACGCTGCGGGATGCCCTTCTGAATGCGCTGGTACAAACGCTCCTGATCAGCGCCCTTGCGCTATTCTTAGTGCGTTGGACGTACACGGAACCACTCACTCGAATAGCAAAATGGGTGCGAACACTGCGCACTGGCCAACCCAATCCACTTCCAGCCATGGTACAAGGCGAGATCATGGAGCAGTTGCATCACGAGGTGACGCACCTAGCCAGAGATCTGCATTCCGCAAGAGCGGCCGCGGAAGTAGAGGCGCGGCTCCGCGATTCCAATGCTTCTCTATGGACGGCGGAAAGACTCCGCGTCAGCTTGCGCGATCGGCTTCAGGACCAACCGCTGTTCGTCGTTTCCAATCGCGAGCCGTACATGCACGTATTCGAGGGATCGGGGAAAACTATCAGGATGATCGTGCCTGCCAGCGGCGTGGTCACGGCTCTCGAGCCGGTACTGCTGGCATGTAATGGCACATGGGTCGCGAATGGCTCCGGCAGTGCCGACCGCGAAACGGTCGACATCTTTGACCGCCTGCGTGTCCCTCCCGATCGCCCGAGCTACACGTTGCGCCGCGTGTGGCTCACGGAAGAAGAAGACAAGGGCTACTACGATGGCTTCTCCAATGAGGGCCTCTGGCCGCTCTGCCACGTCGCGCACACGCGCCCGATCTTTCGCCCAGAAGATTGGTTGCAATACCAGAGAATTAACCAGCGCTTCGCCGACACAGTTTTGCAGGAGATGGCCGACGTGGATTCGCCAATTCTTCTGGCACAGGATTATCACCTGGCTTTAGTTCCGAGGATGGTTAAAGAGGTCCGTCCCGATGCGCGTGTAGCGATCTTCTGGCATATTCCTTGGCCCAACGCGGAAGTTTTCGGAATTTGCCCCTGGCAGCGCGAACTGATCGAAGGACTGCTCGGCGCGGACCTCATGGGCTTCCACATCCAAACGCACTGCAACAATTTCCTGGAAACTGTGGACCGCGCGCTCGAAGCGCTCACCGAATGGGATCGCTTTGCGGTAAGCCGGCAAGGTCACGTCACGCGCGTGCGACCTTATCCCATCAGCGTGGCGTCTCCAGAGAATCCCATCCCGGACGTGGATTCGGCCGACCCGGCCGCGCTGCGCGCGGCGTTGTGCAACGAAATGGGAATTGAGGCCACGCACCTGGGCGTTGGCGTGGACCGCGTCGACTACACCAAAGGAATCCTCGAGCGCCTCCGCGCGCTGGAAAGATTCTTTGAGCTGAGCCCCGCCTATCAACAGCGATTCACGTTCGTGCAAATCGGCGCTCCCAGCCGGACCGACATCGAGCGCTACAAGAATTTCCTCGACGAGGTCACCTCCGAAGCGGAGCGCATCAACGCGCGCTTCCAGACCTCGCGGTGGAAGCCGATTGTGTTTCGCAAGAAACACCACTCGCATGAGGAGATTTCCCGGTTCTACCGGGCCGCTTCCCTTTGTATGGTCACTTCCCTGCACGATGGGATGAACCTCGTAGCCAAGGAGTTTGTGGCTTCCCGCGAGGACGAACGCGGCGTGCTTATCCTGAGCACGTTTGCCGGAGCGGCGCACGAACTGACCGACGCGTTGCTTGTAAATCCTTACGACATTGCGCAGCTCGCGCGAGCCATTCATCGCGCCCTGGAAATGCCGGAACAGGAGCAGGCCGAACGAATGCAGCGCATGCGCCACACGGTGCGGCAGCATAATGTTTACCGCTGGGCCGCTCATCTTCTCTCCGACCTGACCGAGATCCGCATCGAATTGGTGGAACGCGCGGAAGCGTAAGCGCGGGCGGCGAATCGATTTTTCCGATGCACTGGTGCCGCATTTGGCACCGGGGCGTCGGCATAAGCATCTAAAGAGGAAGAGGTTTGTTGAATTGAACGTCGCCGAAACACCCTTCGATTTTGTGACCGCCTCCTACCTCACGCGCATCGGAACTCCATCGGCTGGAACCCTCGCGGAATTGCTGACCGGGCTCGAAAACTGCAGCGACGCGTCCATTTTTCACCACACCTTTCAAACCCTGGGCGTCCATCACTTCCTCACCAAAGGTTTTTCCAACGATTTCGCGCAATGGACGCTGGCCTCCGTGAATCGGAATGACCTTGCCGAGCAGCTCGCGGCCCTCGACATCCGCGATTACACTGCGATTGCCGCCCTGCGAAGCGATCTTTGCCGCATGGTCCGGGATTTCTGCGAAGCTCACCCTCAATTCGCGTCGCAGACGGGTCTCGAACGCTTCTACTTCTGCGAGAGCGTGGAAGTGACCGTGCCGCTCGGCCGCAGCGCCCGGACGCTTGACGAGTTTCGCGAAGGGTTGGAACATCTCAGCCACGCCGGCTTTTATTTCCACTTCATCTCCTCGCGATTGCGTCTCCAGCTCCAGACCAATGACTTCTCTATTTGGCTCTCCAGCAGTTTGGGGCTGCGAACCCTTGCCGACAGCTTCAATCACATCGACGTCTATACGAATACTCTAGATAGTGCGCGCGCCAAGATGCTCCGCCTGATCGACCGGGAAAGGAGAAAAGCATGACGGAAGTTTTGGCGGCGAGCCGCATTCCCCTGGAAAACTACGCGGAGGTCGTCGGTGCAGGAGAAATTGAGGAGCTGCGCGCCCTGGCCAAGCCCTTGCGCGGCCGCAGCATCGAGATGATCAACTCCACTGCCGTGGGAGGCGGCGTCGCGGAAATTCTTAATCGCCTGGTACCTCTTGCCGAAGAACTTGATCTCGGCATTCGCTGGGACGTGATGAAGGGCGCCGAAGAATTCTTCGATGTCACAAAATCGTTCCACAATGCCTTGCATGGCGAGCCTTACTGTCCCAAGCCAAAAGACTTTGAGATTTTTCTTTCCTACAACGAGCGGAACCGCGCGAGCCTTCCGCGCGACGCCGAATTCATGGTCATTCATGACCCGCAACCTGCCGCGCTGATTGAGGGGCGGCCACCCGGGACCAATCACTGGGTTTGGCGCTGTCATATTGATTTGTCGCATCCGAACCCAGCTGTCTGGGACTTCCTGGAGAAATTTGTCACCCGCTACGACGCCGCCATGTTCTCTTCCCCGGAGTTTTCCCGTCAGCTCTCCATCCCGCAATATCTCTTCTATCCGGCCATCGATCCACTTTCCGAAAAAAACTGTCCGCTAGATTCAGAATTTATCCAGCAAGTTCTCCAGCGCTACCAGATTGATCCCCAGCGCGCGATTCTGACGCAGATTTCCCGGTTCGACCGCTTGAAGGACCCCGTCGGCGTGATTCGCGCGTATCGCATCGTGAAGCGCTACTTCGACTGCCAGTTGGTCCTTGCGGGCGGCAGTGCGTCGGACGATCCGGAAGGCGCGCTCGTCCTTAAAGACGTTCTGCGCGCCGCCGAGCACGATCCCGACATCAAGATCCTCGAACTCCCCGCTTGGGCGCCCTTGGAAGTGAACGCGCTGCAGCGAGCTTCCACGATTGTGGTGCAAAAAAGCTTGCGTGAAGGTTTCGGTCTGACCGTTTCGGAAGCGCTCTGGAAGAAGAAACCCGTGGTGGCTTCCGCGGTTGGCGGCATTCCCACGCAAATTATCCATAAGCACACCGGCCTTCTCGCGCACTCTGTGGAAGGCACCGCCTATCAAATCCGTTTCTTGCTTTCCCATCCGGAAATCGCCGCAAAGCTTGGAGAGCATGGCCACGAGCACGTGAAAGAAAACTTCCTCATCACGCAAAAACTAAAACGCTACCTAGCTCTTTTCCTAGTGCTCGATCGACGATGAATCTCTGCCCTTCTGCAAGCGGCGGGCTCCAGGCTTTGGTTGTCGACAAAGGGTCTGGCCCCACCCCCTCCTCCCACTTTTCCGTAAGTGTTCTATCGAAATGCGGTGGAGCATAGCGCGCAAGCGGAGTATATGATTCAACTAAGGCTGGAAGGTTCGAGGCGGGGTTGCCGCACCGTAGCCACCAGCACGTGAAAGAAAGCTTTCTCAGCAGCCAAAAATTAAAACGTTATCTTTTCTTGCTGCTGGATTGGCGCCAGTAAATCCTCGAAAACCGGCATCGGACGAGACAATGGGCTGGGCAACTCTGCTCGGCGAATGCTCATCTAATTTCGAAAGCAGAAGCCTTGCCCAGCCACAGGCCAATCCTGCTTTTTTTCAATCCCAACTGCAGTGTCCAAGGAGATCGTGTATGAAGCGTCTTGCTCTGCACTTGTTCTTTGCATTCTTGGCGGGGTCAGGTTGGCTGGTGCCGTTGGCTAAGGCCCAGGATCACTATCAGGCTGGCGCCTACGGCGATTACTTCCGAATCGACCAAACGGGCACGAACATGGCAGGACTGGGCGGGCGCGTGGGTTATAAAGTCTTCCCGGGATTCGTTGAGCGTTGCCTGAGTACGGGTTGCACCGTGACCGTGGCAAACAGCAACCTCAAAGTCCTGCACGGGCTTGCTGGCCCCAAAATCATAGGAGGCCATCACGCGATTCGTCCGTTCCTCACCCTCAAGGGAGGTTTCATCAATTTCCAGTTGAATTCCAAGCCCGCCAGCTTCGGCCAGTTTACGACTTCGGTGCAAAATCTTCGCTCCAACAACGTCAGCGCCGTTTTGTATCCTGCTCTGGGCGCCGAAGGGCACCTCGGCCCGATTGGCCTGCGCTTGGAAGCTGGTGACGAAATGTATTTTGCCGGCACCACGCATCATAACGTGCGCTTGGCGTTTGGCCCATTCCTGCGTTTTTAGGGAGAGCGACCAAGACTTCCGAAAGGTTTGTGCGGATCAAGGGGAGTTCCGATGGAACGGACTCCCCTCTATTTTTTCGGATTTACCTCAATTCCGACTTGGAAAAGCAGCTCCCTCCACCTCAGGCCGCCGAAGAACGGGACCTGAGGGTCCCTTCGACTTCGCTGGAGGGCAGGCGGAGGACAAGGGCTGGGTGTTTTGCGTTAGCTCAAAATCCAACCTCGGCGAAGTTGGATTTCCACGTCTCCCGGCCAACTTTTGCGGGCTAATTTCGGAATTCCGGATTAATTTCGACGCAAGATCAAGCAGCCGGCAATCATGTCGTGCAGCGCCTGTTTTTGCGCCGTGAAACCCGCCATGATGTGACCAAAGGGGTAAATCATGATCGATACCATCTTCGCAAAGTGTCTTCCGGTGGCGCGCCAGAAGCTCACACGATGTCCTGCCATATCGGTTACGACCAGGTCCAGAGCCTTTTTGCCTACCGTCGCCTGCCACTCGGAGCTTTCCATCAGCGCGTGATAGAGCCACGTCACAGCCAGGCTCACCGTAGCAAGCAAAAAGATCGCCGCAAGGATTACCCAGACTCCGGCATCGTTTAAATCTTCCTCCGGATGGACCTGGCTCAAGAGAGTGCCGAGGCCAGTGAGAAAGATCAAAGGAATTGCCACAACAAAAATGCCCAGCGTGATCACCGCGCCATCGATCAGATAAGCGAGAAAGCGCAGCCAGAATCCGCCGTATTCCACGCGAGGGGCGGCAGCAATCGCTTGCGAACTCCTTGGAAGTGCGGGTGAGGCCGCGGCTGAGAATGCTTGTCCGCAAGCCGAACAGAACATCGCGCCATCCGCCATCTGGGCACCGCACTTGGAACAGTACACGGGCGCTCCTTGCTTTCCGCTTTCCCCGGGCTCAGGCCATTGGTGCGGCTAATGCTACTTGCAGGCTCTGTCGTCGGTCAATGGAACTAGTCGCCGCCTCGCCGTTACTTCATCCGCCGAAATGCTCGCGATGCTGGCGCAAGAGAAATTGATCGGTCATGCCAGCGATGTAATCGCAAACGATGACATGGCGCGGTTCGGTCTGCGCAAATTCTTCGTAAGAATCAGGCATGGAGCCCGGCCTCGCCAAGTAGTAAGCAAAAAGTTCATCCAGGCATTTCACCGAGCGGTCGCGGTCGTCGGTGATGGCCGGATGATTGTAAATGTGGGCAAACAAGAATCTCTTCAGCGCCGCATTGTGTGCTGCAGCCTCCTCGCTGAATCCCGCGAGCCGTTTTGGAGTCTTGCGAATATCTTCGACCGAAGAGACGCCAGATGCCGACACGCGCTGTTGCGTGGACACGATAAGATCGGTGGCCAGCAAATCCAGAACGTGCTTCAAAGCCTCGTTGAATTTCAGTTTCTCTCGAGCTCCAGGATGCGCGGCGTCCACCTGCGCGTACGCCCCGCCAAAGAATGGAGCTTCGCGGCACAAAACGCCTAGATCCAAAAGTCCTGCTTCGAGGGCGTCGTCCATGTCGGCGGTGTTATAGGCGATTTCATCCACGCAGTCGATGAGCTGGGCCTCGAGCGGCGGACGCAAATCCAGAAGATATTCGCGAAGCTCGGGAAATTCCTTTTCAGAGTAATCCCGCGAATGCTTGATGATGCCTTCGCGCACCTCAAACGTGAGATTGAGGCCGGAAAAATCCAGATAGCGCTGTTCGAAATGTTCGACGATGCGAAGGGCGTGCAAATTGTGATTGAAGTGGTCGCCATGCGCGCGCATCAATTCGTCCAGCTTGCCTTCGCCGGCGTGCCCGAAGGGGGGATGGCCAATGTCGTGAACCAGCGCGAGCGCTTCCGCCAGTTCCGTGTTCAGTCCCAATGCCCCGGCCACGGTGCGAGCAATTTGCGCCACTTCCAGCGTATGGGTCAGGCGATTCCGGAAATGGTCCGAATAGCGGGTGGTGAAAACTTGGGTCTTGGCCTCGAGGCGGCGAAAAGCGCGGGAATGAATGATCCGGTCGCGGTCCCGTGCATAGTCGCTGCGGTAAGGATGAGCCGGCTCGGGAACACGCCGCCCGCGAGTATCTTTCACGCACATGGCCCACGGGGCCGGAGTGGCAAGGGCTAGGATGGTCCGCTCCATCTCGTTCCGGAAGCTGCGCGGGAATCACCTCGCCGCGCGGTCAGGACTTGGGCGCGATTGAATCCAGGCCGCGGTCGGCCTGATCGGCGATGCTCGAGTCCGGGAACTCTTTCTTAATTTGCTGATAGATGCTCGTGGCCTCTTTAGGATTGGAATTGCGGAGGGCCCCCGCAAGTTCCAGCAGCACAAGGGGACGCGGGACAAGAATGCTGGGCTTGTCCGCCAGAACCCGCAGCAGTTTGACGGCTTCGTCGGTCTTGCCGGTGCGCGCGTAAATGACGGCCATATGGTATTGCGCCATGGCCGCCAGTTCCTTGTCACTGCTGCCGCTGATTTTCTTCAGCTGTTCGAGAGCCTGGTTTTGCCGATCCAGGTCTTCCAGGCAAAGCGCGGCGTAGTAACGCGCGAGCTTGCCGGGATTCGTGGAAGGATACGTACCGGCGAGTTTCTTGAATTTGTCGAAAGCATCCTGCGCGCGCGCTCTTTCATCCGAATACGTGGGCTCGCTGGGATCGGAGGGATTAGGCGCCCCAATGCGGCCCTGGTAGGCCTTCATGGCCGCGTCGAACCCGGCGGAAGCCTGGGCGGTTTGGTGATCGATGTACAAGTGCCATCCGCCGTATCCGATGGCGATGGCAAGCACGACGGCAACCGCTATGCCGGCAAACTGGCCGTGCGATAGGACCGCTTCCGCGCCGTGCTCGATGGTTTCCTTGATCTTGTCCTGTTTTAGTTCTTTGCGCGAAATATGCTCTGGCACACACGCTCTCCTGAATGGTTTTGAACATGCCATCGTAACACAAGACGCCAACTCCAGACTGATTCCCGCGACTGGCTCGCCGCACGTGGATTTACTTTTCCGGCAGCAAAGCGGAGGGCGATCTTCACAGCCATTCGAACGGTGCTAAGTTGAAACCATGAAGACGGCCTGTATTCATTGCGGCGCTGAGCATCTACTCAAAGATGCGGAGTTTGGCGGGCATTCGAAAGTGCAGTTCAAGTGCTCGAAATGCGGGAAGACCACAATTGTTGAGATCAAGCGGCGCACGGACGCCACCGTAGTGATGACCCCGCTTCCCTCCTTCGCGCGGGCCGATGCCACCAGCTCAAATCTGAATCTGCCTCCGCCCGACCCTGGGTTGAAGCTCCCCGTCAACAAGAAGATTGTTCTCAGCATTCTTTCCGGACCATCGAAGGGGCAGACTCACACGCTTACGAAACCGCGCGTGGTCCTGGGACGCAAGGGAGCAGATCTTGCTTTGAACGACCCGGAAATCTCCCGCCACCACTGCTTGCTGGAAGTGCGCGACACGTACATCAATCTCAAGGACATGGATTCCACCAACGGAACATTTTACGAACAGGAACGCGTGCGCGCGGCGATGCTGGGGGACGGCGGGGAATTTCGGATCGGCAATAGTTTGATTCGCGTTAGCTTCCAGGCAAAATAGATACAATCCAAATGCAACTTAAAGGCGGTCTGTCCTATGGGCCGCCGAGGAGGTGCAACCGATGGCTTTTCGAGTGCTGCGGGGAGAAATCGTGCCACAGCCGGCAGGAAAATTATGATTCGTGTTGGTGTTCTCGGATATGGATACTGGGGGCCGAACATCGTCCGGAATTTTCATGCCCACGAACAGTCCGAGGTCGTGCTGGTCTGCGACAAGAGTTTGAAAGCGGGAGAGCGGCTGCGAAAAGCTTATCCCGGCATTCCTTTCACGGCCGACGAGAATGAAATTCTTCATTCAACGAAGATCGATGCCGTATGCGTGATTACTCCGGTAGCTTCGCATTATTCGCTGGCCAAACGAGCCCTGGAAAATGGCAAGCACATTTTTGTCGAAAAGCCGTTTACATGCAACTCCGCTCAGGCAGAAGAGTTGGTTGAACTGGCCGATCGAAAAAATCTGAAGATTATGGTGGACCACACTTTTCTGTTTACCGGAGCGGTGAAGAAAATCCGCCAGTTGGTGGATGAAGGCGCGCTGGGAAGGCTGTTCTATTACGATTCGCTGCGGGTGAACCTGGGGCTCTTCCAGCATGACGTCAGCGTGCTTTGGGACCTTGCGCCGCACGATCTTTCCATCATGGACTACATCATCCGCGAAAAGCCGGAAGGCGTCGTTGCTGCCGCGGAAAAGCACTTGAATGAAGTGGAAGACATTGCATTTGTTTCGGTTTACTTTCCCGACCGCATTATTGCGCACATCAACGTGAACTGGCTTTCCCCCGTGAAGGTGCGAACGACGCTGATTGGCTGCGAAAAAAAGATGCTGGTGTGGAATGACTTGGACACCAACGAAAAAATCAAAGTGTACGATAAAGGCGTGAGCATTTCGGATGGCAAAGGTCTGCATCAACTGTTGGTGAGCTACCGCTCAGGGGACATGTGGTCGCCACAGATCGAGCAGACTGAGGCGCTGACCGAAGAAACCGCCTACTTCCTGGAATGCATCCTGGAGAACAAGACGCCTTTTAACGACGGCATCAATGGCTTGAGGATTGTGCGCATCCTCGAAGCGGCTGACAAATCCATTCGAAATCGGGGCGTGGCGGTGAACCTGTGAGTGAATTCCAATGCATTGCGCCGGACGTCAAGCTGGGCAAGGGCGTGAAACTTTCGAAGTTCCTCAATCTTTACGGCTGCGAAATCGGAGATGAAACCAAAATCGGCGCCTTCGTGGAGATCCAGAAGAACGCGCGCGTGGGACGGCGCTGCAAGATCTCGAGCCACACGTTTATTTGTGAAGGCGTTCAGATTGAGGAAAATGTTTTTATAGGTCACGGCGTGACGTTCACCAACGATCTCTATCCGCGCGCGGCCACGGCAGACGGCGAACTGCAGACCGAAGCCGACTGGGAGGTGGAAAAGACCGTGGTGAAGAAGGGCGCTTCCATCGGGTCGGGCACAACCATCCTGAGCAATGTGACCATCGGCGAAAACTCCATCGTGGGCGCCGGGAGCGTGGTGACCCGAGATGTTCCTGCGAACGTGATCGTTGCAGGGAATCCGGCGCGCGTCCTTCGTGCTCTCAGCGAAGGAAAGCGCGTGCGGACGTGATGCGTGGACCTGAATGATTGAACTTCGCCTAAAACCGAGCCACCTTAGAGGGAAGAAAGCAGCCGCAAAGCCTGCCTGCGCCAGGCGCGCTTTCGCCTAGCAAGTGAGATTCTAGCGCCGAATTTCTTGTTTATGGGAGCTTAATGACGCGTTTCTCCGTTTGCACAATCACCCTCAATGAAGAGCAGAACTTGCCGCGCGCCCTCACTTCGGTTCAAGGCGTTGCCGACGAAATTGTCGTGGTGGATTGCGGCAGCAGAGACCGGACGCAAGAGATCGCGCGAGAGCATGGCGCGGCAGTTTTTGAGCGAGCCTGGACCAGCTATGAAGAGCAGTGGAACTTTGCGGCCTCTTGCGCGGCGAACGAATGGATCTTTGTCCTGGCGGCGGACGAAGAGTGGAGTCCGGAACTGCGCGCGGCTCTTCTCGAATGGAAGCAACAGGAACCGAAATTTCCCGTTTACGAAATGGCTAGGAAGGCCCGGTATTTAGGCGCGTGGATCGAGCATTGCGGATGGTACCCCGACTATCAGCGGCGGCTTTACCGGCGCGGTCGGGCACGATTTTCGGGAATCATCCATGAAGTTCTGCGGTTCGAGGGACGACCCGGGCGGCTGGGCGGAGATTTGTTCCATTACACGATGAACTCGTTCGCCGAGCATGAGAAAAAAGTCGCGCGCTATACCACGCTGGCCGCCAGGCAAATGTACGAGGCAGGAAAACGGAACTGGCGGGCTGCTATGTGGCTGGCAACGCTTTGGACATGCTTTAGCGTTTTTGTTTTGCGCGGGGGCTTTTTGGACGGCTATCGCGGCTGGCTCATTTCGCGGATGGCGGCCCGGAGCGTGTGGCTGAAATTCAAGAAACTGGGAAAACTCATCGCCGCGGAGAGACACCGTTCTGCCGTGAAAACTTCATGAAAGTGCTCTACGTGGATTTGGAACGGGAGTGGCGCGGCGGCCAGAGCCAAGCGCTACTGACGCTGCGCGGACTGCGCGAGCGCGCCGTGCAAGCGGAGCTCGTGGCCGCGCGAAGTTCCCCGTTAACGATTCGCAGTCGGGAAGCTGGCATTACGGTTCACGAGGTGCCGCGGTTGGGACTACGGGCCTTAGCCGCCGCAGTCATTCATAGGTTATTTGAACGCGACAGCTTGGACCTTGTGCATCTCTTGTCGCGCCGGATCGGCTTTCCGTTAACAAAAGGTTGGGTCTCTCGCGCGCGCTACGCGGCGGTCGAACGCTTTGTCGCCAACAGCCAAAATGTCGCGCAAAGTCTGATGGATGGTGGAATCGCCGCCGAGAGAGTCTCCGTCGTGAATGAAGGGGTGGAAATTCCGCTCCTGCCTTCTCTCGAACGACGAACCAGTGCGAGAAGCCATTGGGGCGTAAAGGATGAAGAGTTTTTGTTTGGCTGCGTCAGCGTTTTTGTTCCCGAAAAAGGACAACGGCATTTAATCGAGGCACTCGCGGAAGTGAGAAAGTCGCATCCCGAAGCGCGGCTCTTGCTGGCCGGCAATGGTGCATGTCGCGGCGACCTGGAGGCGCTCGCAAAACGACTAGGACAATCGGAAGCCGTGCTTTTCCCCGGATTCGTGAACGATGTGACCAAAGTGTATGATGCGCTCGATGCCTTCGCTTTTCCCTCCGAATTCGAGGGTCTTGGGACGGCGCTGCAGGCGGCAATGGGCGCGGGGCTGCCATCCATCTCCACGAGCCGCGGGGCATTAGCGGAAGTCGTGGATCCCGAGCAAACGGCGTTGGTAGTTGAGCCAAACGGAAAAGAGTTTGCCGCTGCCATGCTACGCGTGATGACCGACGCGGAGCTTCGCAAAAGGCTGGGAGCATCCGGCCGACGCGAAGTGCAGGAGCACTTTTCCGCCGCACGCATGGTCGACTGCACCATCCGAATCTACGAAGAAGTGCTCAAAAGCCGGCGCACCTCATGACTTCTGTGAAGCCACGCTCAAAAATACTGAAGCGCCTGGTGGTTCGTTTCCGATCCGCCAAGCGCTTCAACTTCTTACAGCCTTTGCGCTAGTAATCTGACTTCTCTTTGTTCCAGGCGTTCGCCTCCGATCCGCTCGCCGCAAATGCGTCAAGCTATTTGGGAGATTAAACTACCCATCGCCCTTTCGGGTTGAGGAACTCCACGCCAATGGCAAAGCCGTCGCCTTGCAACGATTGGCAGTAGGCTACTCGTGCCGAGGAGCGAAACTCTCCGGTGCGCGAGGCGAACTTCAACGGTTCGTCCTGTTCCCAGCGCCGCGCGCTGATTACCCGCGCGCCCCGCGCGCTCACGTTTTCCGTAAAAGTCGATTCCAAGCCGGGCGCCTCGCGATGACCGTCGATCAACACGGGTATTTCCATCAAAATGCGCTTCTCCGCCCGGTGAAAAACGAATTTGGTCTTGAGCGGCATTTCGAAGGGTCATCCTCACAGACACGCGGCAATGTGCGCGAGATTCTGCACGCTGCTCCGGCCCCCGTGCTTCATGATGTACAGGGCGCGGTCGGCGGAGCCGAGAAGCTTTTCCGGCGTGTCGCCGTCTTCCGGAAAAGCGGCAACGCCGGCACTAACGGATAGCGTTGGCGCTTCGGTCTCGGAGGCAAGACGTTCGCGAATGCGCGTCACCACTCGCGTAGCAATATCTTTACCCCCTTCCGGCAGCACCAGCGCGAATTCATCGCCGCCGTAACGCGCCGGCGTATCAATCGCGCGTGAGTGATTGCGCAGAACTCTTCCAATGCGCACCAGCGCGTGGCTACCAGTCAGATGGCCGTACTGATCGTTGATGAGCTTCAGCCCGTCCATGTCCAGGAGAACGACGCTGAACGGGCGCTGCGTCCGACGCGAACGGTCCAGTTCCGCTTCCATCACGCTGATCAGGCGGCGATAATTCGCAAGCCCGGTGAGCGGATCGCTGACCGCCATGGTCCGCACTTGTTCGAACAGGCGAGCCTGGTCCAGCAGTGCGCCGGAGAGCATCACCACATAGCTGAAGGTCTTGCTGAGCTCGGCAAGGAAAAACGGTCCATCGAAAAGCTGTCGCGAAAACGCAGCGGAGACGTGGCAGATGGCGTTCAACGAAGCCACGATCAGCAGCGCATAATCGAACAGGTTCGCGCTGGTTTTCTTATCCTTTTCATTCTTGATGCGCTGGCGGAAACACACCGCCGCGACCAGGTAGAGAGCGGCAGGGAGCAAGTCCCACGGGCGCGAAAAAATATTTTTCGCATTCGCAGCCGGCGCCGCCGGGGCGGCCAGAAACGCAGCGCTTGTCCCATACGCCGCCAGAGCTACCACGAGCAGAACCGCGGCGGTCTCTTTGCTTGGTTTGCGCGCCGTGGGCATGTAGCGTTCCACGGCCAGCGCGGCCAGCAACAAAACGGCAAGCAGCGTTCGGCTGACCATCCATCCTAGCGGAACTTTCGAAAGGACCAGCGTCCCGGTGTTGAGCGCGTCATTGAATCCAAAGTAGCCGATGGTCTCAATGATTCCCGAGAGCGCAAAGCCGAAGGAGAGGATCAGCGCGGTCCGGTCGTGAGTGCCGCGAAAGCGCACCAGGGCGTTCGCCGCGTAGCAGTAGCAAAGCAGTGTCCCCCCCACTTCGAGGTACAGATAAGCTTGGGGCGAAGCTGCGGCCAGGGTTTGCCTTGTGTAGAAGATCCCTGCCAATAGAAGGAGTACCAGGGTCAGGCCAGTGGCGAACAAGAGGCGCCAGCGAAGACTGCGCGCGAAAAGCGCTTGGCGGCTGCTTCCGAGAAACCCGCTAATACTGGCCCAACTTCCCACAAAATCCCCCAAACTACCGAAGAAAAACGGCCAACTGGCAGAGAAAGCAAGTTTGTGGCCTTTCCCGGAACTCAAAATGCCCCTGCCAACTAACTGAAAATAAATGGATTACGGAATAATAGAAAGAGGAGGCGGAGGCGCTTGCCAGGAGGCGAGACAGTACGAAGAGCAACCAGTTTCCAAGTTGGCACGCTATCCCCTTGTGTTTCGTTAGAGTTACCGGGCAAAAGGCCAGTATCAGTGAGACGGTACAGGGCGTCGCAACTTGAGACAGTCTCACGCCTAGAAACCAGCGAGCCGCGCTCTAGCTGATGCCGCTGTCTTAGATCGTGAAACTAGGGAGGCAACAGGTCAAAGTGGTTTGCGCGGCAAAGTAGGGAGGCCATTTAAGACTTAGGAACCATTCATGGTCATCGGGCCTGTCTAGCGCATTCACGGTCCATTAGCTCGCTGGTTTGGTCTGAGGCGGAGGCAGGTCCCGTGCTTGAACTTGATCCTGAAAGCCGATTTTTTTGTGCGTGCCGTCGCAGAAGGGTTTGTTCGAAGAGTGGCCGCAGCGGCACAGCGACACGGCGGTCTGCCCTGCCAGCCCAAAGGCTTTTCCCTCCGGATCCAGGATTTCAAAATCGCCTTCGACGCGAATGGATCCATTGTTTCTGATGGTGATCCTGGTTGCGGCCATTTCTTTTCTCCTCAGGGAAGGAAGTATGCCTTTAGCGGCGCTTCCTCACAATCAGCAAAATCGCGGCATGAACCTTTGTTCCTCTCATGGGTTCAAGAGTCTCGCGGACCTAGCCAGGATTCCTCGTCCTCTCCGGCTTCTCGGAATGACAGATGCCCCTTTGGTGTCCCATGGACTTCCCAGAGAATCGCACGCAGGATTTCAGAAACGCCATCAACCTAATATTTGGGAACGGAGGGGTCGACTTCATCCGACCAGGCGAGGATGCCGCCCTTCAGGTTGAGAACTTTGCGGAAGCCCGCCTTGCGCAAGAAATCCACAGCCTCGGCAGAACGCTTGCCGCTGCGGCAATGGGCGACAATTTCGCGCGAGGAATCCAGTTCGTGCACGCGGCGAGGCAATTCCCCGAGCGGAATCAAGTGGCCTTTGAGATTGCAGATCTGAAATTCGTGCGGCTCGCGCACGTCGAGAATGAAAAGATCATCGCCGCGATCGAGCCTGGATTTCAGTTCGCGCGGAGTGATTTCCGGCACCTGCACATTGGGCGCGGGAGCTTCTTCGCCGCGCACGCCACAGAATTCGTAGTAGTCCATGAGCTTGTGAATCGTGCGATTCGAACCGCACATGGGGCATTTGGGATTTTTGCGCAGCTTGAGTTCGCGGAAGCGCATTCCCAGAGCGTCAAACAAAAGCAAGCGGCCGATAAGACTGTCGCCGCTGCCAAGGATTAATTTGATCGTTTCCATGGCCTGGATGGAGCCGACAATACCCGGCAGAACGCCAAGCACTCCCCCTTCGGCGCAAGAAGGCACCAGTCCGGGCGGAGGCGGTTCGGGATACAGGCAACGGTAGCACGGACCATCCGGCATGCCGAACACCGTAACTTGCCCTTCGAAACGGAAAATCGAGCCGTACACATTGGGCTTGCCGAGAAGAATGCAGGCGTCGTTCACAAGATAGCGGGTTGGGAAATTATCTGTGCCATCGACGATGATATCGTAATCCTTGAACAGCTCGAGGGCGTTCGTGCTGGTCAATTGCGCTTCGATAGCGTCGATCTGAATGTCGGGATTGAGATTCGCAAGCCGCGCGCGGGCGGCCTGGCTCTTGGGCTTGCCAACATCGCTAGTGCCAAAAGTCACCTGGCGCTGAAGATTCGTGAAATCCACCACGTCAAAATCGACAAGGCCCAGTTTCCCGACACCTGCAGCAGCAAGATACAAACCGAGCGGCGCGCCCAGACCGCCTGTGCCGATGAGCAAAACCTTGGCATTTTTCAGCTTGAGCTGCCCCTCCATGCCAACCTCGGGCATGATGAGATGGCGGCTGTAGCGCAGAATCTCTTCTTTCGAAAGCCCCACCACTTTTCTGCCGGGCTGAGTTTCTGTCGTTGTTGCCATTGCGATTCTCTATCCTTTTTCCTCGAATCCAGTTTACTGCGGGGGGAAAGAAAACGAAGAGAGATTTTTCGCTTCGCTCGAAATGACGGAATTAAGATCGGCAGCCGCCGGCAATGGACGGAATGATGCTGATGGTATCGCCGTCTTTGGTCGCCGTGTTCTCTTTCGCGAGATAGCGAATATCTTCATCATTCACGTACACATTGACAAAGCTGCGCAGCCTGCCGTCCTCGGTAAAAAGGTGCTTACGCAGGTCGGCATACTGGGTCGTGAGACGGCTGAGCGCCTCGCCGACCGTTCCGGCATCGAACTCCGCGGAATCACGCTTCCCGGCATACGGGCGAAGCGGCGTTGGAATCATAACTTTCACGGGCATTGGTTTCTCAATCCTCCTGCTCTTCAATCTAAGAGCTCATTGCAAGAACTTTGAAAGCGTGTCAATTCCGAAGAACTTCCTTTTCCTCGGGAATTCCGGAAAAGCAGATCCCGCGCTTCGCTCGGGATGACACCGAAAAGCTAAACCGCAGCGCTATGACGAATCTCGATTCCCTCGGGCGAGAAAGCGTGCCGATCATCGTTCAGGCGCCAAGAGGTCATATCTTGCTGCGCGCCACGGTACACGCTGACGATAATGTAGCTGTACCACGGCCAGGCATGGTCCTGATCAAACTGGCTCGGCCGCGCAGGATGATCCGGGTGCGAATGGTACCAGCCGATGACTTCCAGGCCCTGCTGCTGCGCAGCCCGATCCGCGTCCAAAACGTCTTCCGCGGTCACGGTAAAGCGGTTGCGCGGCGATTCGCGATGGCGATTCACTAACGGGAACAGCGCCAACACTTCGCGCGTAGCATTTGAGTGCGTGCCGTCCGAATCGCGACCCAGGAGCGCGCCGCAGCACTCGTGGGGATAGGTTTCCACGCCGTGCGCGCGGATTCTCTCGGCGAAATGCCCACTGATCCAGAGTGTGGTTCCGTTCGCCATGCGTATTCTTGGTTTACTCCTCGTCCCAGAAGCGTTCGTTCAGGTACTTGGACGCAGAATCCGGAAAAACGGTGAGCAACCTGAAAGCACCCGAGCAGCGCCGCCGCCGAACTGGGGCTGATGAGCAAGCCTTCTTCGCGCGCCAAGCGCTTTACAAGCCGGTACGCTTCTTCCGTGGACACCGACAGGTTTTCATCCGCAAGCGTGTCGTCGTAAATCGCGGGGCGAATGGCTGTCTCCATGTGCTTCCAGCCTTCCAGGCCGTGGAAGGAAGCGTCCGGTTGCAGACTCACGCAGCGAACCTCCGGATTCAATTCTTTGAGGCGCTTCGTCGTTCCTACAAAAGTCCCGCTGGTGCCGAGCCCCGCTACGAAATGCGTTATGCAGCCGGAAGTCTGCGCCCAGATTTCGTTCGCGGTGGTGCGGTAGTGCGCCTGCCAGTTTGCCGGATTGCTGTACTGATCGGCATAAAAGTATTTTTCGGGCTCCGCGGCCACGATTTCATGGACTTTGTGAATCGCGCCGTCAGTGCCTTCATCGCCCGGAGTGATCACCAATTCCGCGCCATAGGCCGCCAAAATGCGCTTGCGCTCGTGGGAAGCGCTGTCCGGCAGGCAAAGCTTGACGGGATAGCCTGTTGCCGCACCGATCATGGCGTAAGCGATTCCGGTGTTGCCGCTGGTCGCGTCAATGATGGTCCTGCCGGGCTTCAGAGCACCGCTGGCGAGCCCTGCCCGGATCATGCCGAGTGCAGGGCGGTCCTTCACAGACCCGCCGGGATTGAACCACTCCGCCTTGGCGTAAAACGCAACGTTCGAGAAGTCCCTCGTGACGTGCTCCAGCCGGAGCAAGGGGGTGTTCCCAATACGATCCAGCAAGGCTTCTCCCAGGCGGCTCGGCTGAGTCGTTGATTCGCGGCCCTTTGTTTCAGGCGAAGATGCAGCAATTTGACCGTTGATAGCCATGCCTCAAGCTCTCCCTGCGGCCCAGACGCCTACGAGATAGAAGTGCCGCAGTCCTTCGTGCCGTCGCAGAGAGATATACGACCATTTTACTCCGAATTGGATGCGTGCGCCTAGCGTAGTGGTATAGGACTGTATAGGACGATTTTAGCCGGGGGTTGCGGCCCCATGATGCCCCTTGATGGGGGACTAACCTGACTAACCTTGCCGCCCTTTACAGAACTGGGCGCAGTCGCTACTCTGAAGAAGCCATGTGGAATGTCGAAGAACGCTCCTCACCAAGGGCCATCGAAGGTTTAGCGGCCCTAGGATTTTCTGTTGGCAGCACGCGCGGAGTGGTGCGCGTGGAGAAGTACGGCTGCGGAGCGGAATTTCGCAAGGGCCCCGACGAGCGCTATCAAATGACCATCGCGCCCAGGATTATGCTGAAGGGCAAGTTCACGAAGTTGTGGGACGCGGGCTATCAGAAGTTTCTGCTGACCGACGAAGGGTTGAAGATTCCCGCGCTGGCCTCGCACCTGCAAAACCTGCGCAAGTTCAACGAAGAGCTGCGCACGGCGCTGAGCGTGCCGACTTTTTACAACGAAGCGCTCGGTTCGGTGAGCCAAGTGAGCGTTTACGATCGCGTACGCGGCCGCAAGGGCGACGTGCCGGACGAAACGGTTGGCGCGCATAGTGCTGACGCTGGGCATTAGCGTCGAAATTTGAAATTCGAAAATGGAAAATAAAAATCGGTCCTAGCTGCTAGCGGTTGAGGGTTTCGAGTACTTCAAATAAAAGACTTTCCCATCGAAGACGCTTCCTGCAATTGCCGACGAAACTGCACAAGATCGACGCGATGCTTTGCGGTCTTGTGTTGGCCGATGAAAATCACCGGGATGTCCCAGTCATAGCGCTCTTTAAGAACCTCGTCTTCGTCGATGTTGACTTCGCGCAGGATCGCGCCGAACTCGCGCAGCAGCGGCCCGATAGCGGCTTTTGCTTCTTCGCAAAGGTGGCATCCGGGACGCGAGTACAGGGTCACGTCGCGCGGGCCGCAGGCCGCGAGCCGCGCATCTTCGGGCGAGTTGCTCGCGATCATATTTCGCGGTTAGGGCTGAGGATTCGAATACTTCATGAACAGGCCGGAATTGGGGTGGAACGCGTGGGCACGGTAGAGCTCTGCAATCTGCCGCAGGTGGCCTAGGTCATGATTGGCCCATTCGTTGAGGAGATGCGCCAGCGTAATCGTGCCAAGTTCGGAGTGGACGGCAGTGCGTGCTCCGGCAGAGGCGGGCAGACCCGTAAGCATCGCAAGAGTGGATCGGCGTGTACGCGTGAAATGCGCCAAGTGTTCACCCGCCGCGCCGCGGGAATAGTCTTCGCGGGCCTTAGCACCATCCAAATCGTATTTCGTGAGCGGGGGAGAATGTTCCGCCATAATGCGCAGGACGCGCTCGGCATAGACCTGCTCGAGGGCTGCGAGATGCGAAAGCACTTCGGAGATGGACCAGCGGTCGGGTTTGGGCTTCCAGTGAAGCAGTTCACCGGCCAAGTCGCCAAGCAGCGTTTCGAGGAGTTGCGGCGTCTTTCCCAAGAGAGAAATGGCCGGTTGAATATCGATGGCAGAGGCAGGTTGCATGCGGCACCTCCCGCAGACATGCTCAGTTTACTCGCAATATTCGGCGGACTGAAGAAGTAGCGCATAATGTTGCGTGCCCAATGGGTGAGGACGGAGATATGGGAAGAGTCGTGGCGCTGGTTGACGATTTGTTTTTTCAGATGAAGCTGGCGGAAACCGCCAAACAGCTCGGCGTGGAGGTGAAGGTAGCAACGAATAGCGACGCGCTCGCGGGCCTAATGGAAAGCGGGCCGAAACTGCTGATCGTGGACCTGAATGCGCGTGGCCAGCCTTTACAGGCAATCAAAAGAGTGCGGCAAACCAATAAAGACATTCGCGTGGTGGGATTTCTGTCGCACGTGCAAACGCAACTTGCGGCGCAAGCGCAGGCGGCAGGCTGCAGCGAGGTCCTACCGCGGTCGAGCTTCACGCAAAATCTTGCCGCGATATTAAGCGCTTCCAAGGACTGACCGAGAACCCGCCAATGGAATCTGTTCCGAATGAAATGACTAGCAACATAAAACGTTGGGAACGACTCATGATCGTGCTCTGCGGCTTCGCGCTCGCCGCCGCAAATTGTTTCGCGCAAGAACCCAGTTCGAAGCCACCGTCTGACGCAGGGAGCACGCCCACCGTAGCAGCCGCGCAAGGCGGGCCCGGCAGCACCCTGGGCAACGTCCTTGCCGCGGCCTGTTCCCAGGATCAAGTGGAATTCACTCGTTTTCTTACAGCTCGCAACCAGGAAGCTTATTCCCGCATGACGCCGGCCGCTCGCGTGGCGCTCCTGAAGCGCTTTGTGCTTCTCAATGAGCCCGGCAAAGCGGCCATTTCCGCGAATCCCTCCGGCCGGCCCATCGTGCGCTGCGAAACTCCGGGCGCGACCACGGAGACGCAGATCGGCGGCGCGGAAATCCACGACCACGTGGCGTTTTTGCCGCTGGAGATCCACGACGTCACGGACTCCACCGGTGCAACTGCGCGCCGCATCAACATGGGGCTGGTACGCGAAGACGGGGAATGGAAGGTGCTTTCTCTTGGGGTGCTTCTTCTGGACCTTCCGGCGCTTGAAACGGAGTGGGATGAAGCCGAAATCGAGGAAACCGAAAAAGACGCTCTCGCGTCTCTGAAGGCTATCGCTGCTGGCGTCGAATCCTATCGCAACAAATATTTGCATCTTCCGGAATTCTTGGCCAATCTCGCGGCGCCTACACGCGGCAAACCCGGCGCCGAGGCCGCCGAACTGCTAGATTCTGAGCTCGCGAATGGCGTGAAGAACGGCTACGTGTTCCGCTATGTGATTGTCGGAGCCAGCGACTTGGGCGCGCCCGCAAAATACGAATTATCGGGAACTCCCCTTCGCTATGGCCGAACGGGGCGGCGGTCATTCTTCCGCGATTCCAATGGCGTCGTGCACGCGGCGGACCATCACGGTGCGGTCGGCGGCGTGACGGATCCGAAAGTCGAGTAGCGCGCCTGAACATTTCACGCATAACCTGGTCTCCTTTGTGCTTCCACGCTCAAGGCGCTACTATCAGGCGACCCATTATGCTGCGCCAATTAAATATTCCTTTGTCTAGTCTGTTGCTGGCACTGTGCTTGCTCGTACCCGCCGGCAGCGCAGCCAATCCACAGAGCAACTACACGGAATCCCAGCTACCCGTGTTCGAATTGCACAGCGGGTTTTGGATCAATCTTCATCACACGTTGTATTACGAGGCGCGGCGGCGAAAAACACTCCTTTCGCGTGATGCGAGCGCCAGTAAGTCCGCCGCCCCAGGCGCCAAGAGTGTTCTGGCAGGAAAGGGCCTGACCGACACGGAACAAAGGGCCTGGGATGATGCTGTCGCTTTTTACATCCTCAATTATGCGGACAAAGACCTGCTTTTCACCACGGAACTGGTTCAGTTGAAAGACCAACTCGGTGACTTCGAGGATTGCGACGAGCTTTCCGGCCGCAAGCGCAAATTCTGCGATGCGGGCCTGCCAGCCAACCTGACGCAGGTCCTGGAAGCAGCCGCTCCTGTCTATCGCTCGCGGCTCTGGCTGGAGCACGATCAAGCCAACCGCCGCTGGATTCTGCAAGTGGCGCCGCTGGTCCGAGAACAGGGCGTGGGGCTGTCGGAACGTCTTGCCGACATTTACCAAACACGCTGGCCGCACGAGAAAATCCGCGTCGATGTGGTGGCCTATGCGAATTGGGCAGGCGCGTATACTACGGTCGACCCCCTGCGCGTCACGATCTCCAGCCTGGATCCCCGCAACGAGGGTCCGCAGGCGCTCGAAGTGCTTTTCCACGAGGGTTCGCACGGCATCGCGGAGCCGGTGCAAGCGGCCATCATCCGCGAGTGCCGGCAACGAGACAAACCCATTCCGCGAGACCTCTGGCATGCTTTGGTCTTCTACACCACCGGCGAAGTGATCCGCACGGTGCTGACCTCCGCGTCGCCAAATCGCGGCGACAAAAGGACCGGCGCTTCGGGAAATGGCTACAACACCTACGCTTTTCGCGAAGGTCTCTATCAGCGGGGCTGGAAGAACTATCTTGAACTTCTACAACGGTTTTGGCAGCCGTACCTCGACGGAAAAGCGACCTTCGACGACGCGATTGCGCGCATGGTGTCCTCCCTCTAGGAATCCGTCACCGGCTTCCGTGACCTTCGTCACAGCCAAGCCGGTTCGACTAGCGCTATTGGATAGCGAATAAGAGCGGCCTACGTGTGCCGAAAAGTTAGAGCCGGCCGTTCTTAATGAAAATGCTGACAGCCTGCCTTCAAATCGCCTTTCAGCTTCGCTCACCGCTTCCCCTCTTCGGCATAGAGGAGTCTTTGGTTCGCCCACGCTCAGCGAACAACGAGGAAAGGAGTTTCCGTAATGGATAAGAAGGTTCTAAGTGTAGTGGATCAGCACAATGGAGCGTCTTACGAACTACCGATCGAGAAGGGCGCGATTCGCGCTGCTGCCTTGAAGCAAGTGAAGTTCGGGCCCGTTAAC
>QHYJ01000282.1:23132-30233 GCA_003223255.1 Acidobacteriota bacterium
GCTATCGCGGCTATCCTATCGAACAACTCGCGGAGAAGTGCACGTTCCTGGAAGTGGCCTATTTGATCCTTCACCGGGAGCTACCAACCGAACCGCAATTGAAAAACTTCATCGCCGACATCACCCATCACACCATGCTGCATGAAACCACCAAGAGGCTCCTGGAAGGTTTCCATCACAACGCCCACCCCATGGGCATGTTCATCAGCACGGTGGCGGCTCTTTCGACCATTTACCCGGACGCCCGCAATGTGCGTGATCCGGAAGTGCGAAAGCTGCAAATTCACAGGCTGATCGGCAAGGTACCGACCATCGCGGCCTACACCTACAGGAACAGTCTCGGCTATCGCTACGTTTATCCCGACAATGATCTTAGCTACACCGAAAACTTCATGAACATGCTGTGGAGGATGGTCGAGCCGAAATACCGGGCGAACCCGGTTTTGGCGCGTGCGCTGGACATTCTCTTCATCCTGCACGTGGACCACGAACAGAATTGCAGCGCCAATGTTATGCGCGCTGTGGGCAGCTCCGAGGCCGATCCATTCGTCTGGACCGCCGCAGCCGCCGCCGCGCTTTCCGGTCCGTTGCATGGAGGCGCCAACGAAGAAGTCCTGAAAATGCTCGATGCAATCGGTTCGCAGGATAACGTTCGGGCTTACGTTGACAGGATCAAGGCTGGGCACGGGAAACTCATGGGCTTCGGCCACCGCATCTACAAGGACTACGATCCTCGCGCCCGCATTATCGAGTGGGCCGCGAATCAAGTGTTCGTTGCTACGGGCAGAAACCCGAAACTGGATATCGCGCTGGAGCTGGAGAAGATTGCTCTGGAAGACGAGTATTTCATCAAGCGGAAACTCTATCCCAACGTCGATTTCTATTCGGGAATCATCTACCAGGCCCTCGGGTTTTCACCGGAAATGTTCACCGTTCTGTTCGCCATTCCGCGGACCGTGGGATCTCGCACGGTGGGAGGAAATGCTCCAAGATCCGCAACAGAAGATCGCACGCCTGCGCCAGATCTACACCGGGCATGACGCGCGGGATTTTGTGCCGATCGAAAAGCGCGGCTTGCACACGCCGGTTGCAAGCCGGTAACCAAGAACTTCCTGAAGAGGCAGCCGCGGAAACCCGTGGTTGTCCCTAAGCATCACCCCGGAGGTGTAGCAAGGGTGGGGCGTCTAGGCCAGGCACGAACTCCAGGTCGTCGGCGCTCCACCCGAACTTTGACGTAACTCTTTCGCTTCGTTCTTCAGGATGTGGCGTCCTTAATGTCTTCGCGCGCCCGCCGTTCCGCGGTTTTAGCCTCGGCCTTAGCGTCGGCATCGGGGTTAAGTACGCGAATCGCTTTCATCAAGGACAAGGCCTTATCTCTGGGCGGGGCCTCGCATGACTTTACGTCCCCGCTGGGACGGGCCGCGGTCATGTCCCATTTGAGGCAGTTGTATTTGATCTTCAGGTTGCGGCTGACGTGAAGCGCGGCAACGCAATCTTCCAGGCTCACGAATCCGCTGCATGCTTCTCGCAGCGCAGTTTTCGGCGGCAGCAGCGCTTGTAACTGCAGCGTCAGCTTCCGTTCCTCTTCTTTGTTGGCCGCAAGCTGCTCGTTGGCCGTCAACCGCGGGCTCCCCTTGAACCATTTGAGTGGATTGTAGGAGCGCGCGGCGGCTGCGGTAGCGCCAAGCAAAATGCTGATCCCCGCTGCTCCAATAGCCAGCCATTTGTTTTTCATCGTTGTCCTCACTGCGAGGGCGGGCCGTGGGCTGGCTTTAGTAGGCCACGGTGTGAGTAGCTCTTCGAGTGCTGGATAGTGCGGTACTCTCCGAATGCGTTACGTTGGCCTTCTGTTCAGGTTTTGGAGGGCAGGAGCCTGTCCCACAGTTGTCTTTTGTGATTAAGACTGGAGTTCGATTCCTCCGGTATTTCCTTGCGCATTTTTTGCTTCGGGGGAGAATGCACAAAAAACTGTTAATTCCTGAGTGACATTGTCGCGGTCGCGGGCAATATGCTACGCTTCTTCCGCTAGAGATTTTCCGGCCCCGCGTCACGCAAACCCCTGCGACGCGCGCTTATTTTTCCATACGTCCTCGGAAAGTGTTTCCCGGCAACAGGGCCGCTATCGGAGGACTGGGGCCTTGGAAGATGAATTCCAAACGGGGCGGCAATGGCATCTGCCCGTCTCTAAGCATTCGCAGCGGCAATGGCTCTGCAAGAAGCCGAGACTGCCTAAAGAGAAAAGAAGAGGAATCACCAGCCCATGCCTGGCCAACAAGCAGCTTCTGTCGAAATCAAATTGGCGCATTCGCCGGATTCCGACGATGCGTTCATGTTCTATGCCCTGGCCACACATAAGCTTTCCACGCCCGGTTACAAGTTCACGCACGCTCTCTTGGATATTCAATCGCTCAACGAAGCGGCACTCAGCGAAACGTATGACGTCACGGCCATTAGTATTGCCGCTTACCCCGGGCTTCGCGATAAGTATGTTTTGCTCGATTGCGGGGCCAGCTTTGGTGAAGGCTACGGCCCCATCGTCGTTTCTCCTAAAGCGGTGAAGCCCCAGGAACTCGCGGGCAAGCGCATAGGCGTTCCAGGCTTGAAAACTTCTGCATACCTCACGCTGAAACTTTTCGAGCCTAATTTTGAGCCCGTGGTCGTGCCTTTCGACAAGATTATCGATGCGGTTCAGAACAATCTTGTCGATGCCGGCCTGCTTATTCACGAAGGGCAGCTTTTCTTTCCGGAAAAGGGTTTGCACAAGGTGATCGATCTCGGCATTTGGTGGCAGGAACAAACCAGCCTTCCTCTTCCGTTGGGAGGTAATGCGCTCCGGCGGGCGCTGGGGCCGAAGCTGGGGCGCCAAATCGCAAAGACGATTCGCGACAGCGTTTCCTATGGGCTGGAGCACCGCGAAGAAGCATTGAATTACGCTATGCAATTCGCGCGCGAAATGGATACGGAACTGGCGGACCAGTTTGTGGGCATGTACGTCAACAAATGGACGCTCGGCTACGGTGAAAAGGGCCGGCAAGCCGTGAAGGAGCTGATCGTGCGCGGCACCCGGGCGGGTTTCCTCCCAGGACCTCCCTCAGTGGAATTCCTCAGTGAAGACTAGTTCTTGCCAGCAGTCGTTGCTTTCATTGGCGTGAGATACAGATCCTGGTAGTCAAAGCTGAAATCCGCAAGCGGCGACACCGCCACCATCGTGAAGTGATCGATGGCGCCGTCCGGTTTCAAGGTAAAAGTGAGGAACGCATCTTCGATGGTGCGGTCCCGCCAATGTGCTTTGAAAGTGCCGTACTGCCAATGCTGCAGGTCCGCAATAGCTTTCGGGGTGTGGTCGAGAGTGAAGACCAGTTTGCCGCTTTCCATTCGAATCGTGACTGGGCCGTACCAGGGATCCGTATAAACGCCGGCGTATTTGTCGAGTGCCAAAGACGGCTTCGAGTCGGCCGCGCGGCCTGCCTCCTGCTTCTTCATGATTTCCGCTGCTGCCGCTTCTTCCTGGTCATCCGCGGCCTTGTGGGCGGCAATCCAGTCGCTTGGCGCAAGACCGAAATAAGAATCGAGAATGTGATAGAGAATGGAATCGAATGCTCCTGCTTGCTCAGCATTGGTCAGGATCACGACGCCAAGGTTTTCCTCGGGAACCAGCATGACGCGCGAGACCATGCCGGCAACACCGCCTGTGTGGGCCACCATTTTTCTGCCGTGGTAATCGGTTAGCCCCCAGCCAAGACCGTAGGCTGCGAACTTGGGCCTCTTCGCCGCCAAGGGAGAAGATCCCGCCCCAATAGGAAGGATGGTCTGCGCGCTCCACATTTCGCGCGATTGTCTTTCGCTGAAAATCCGCTCCTCCCGCCCCGGTATCTTCCCATGATTCAACTGCAACAAAACCCATTTTGCCATCTCAGCGACTGAGGAATTGATCGAGCCGGCAGGCCCGGCGTTATCCAGGTTCACGAATTCAATGGGCTGAAGCTTTCCGTCGACTTTCGAATGCGGCCAGGCGTAGTTATCGCCAGGCTTGAAATCGGCGTTGCTCAAATTCGTGGTGTTCATCCTCAGCGGGCAAAGAATCTTTTCGCGAACATACCCTTCCCAGGATTCCCCCGTGACGGCCGGAATGATCTGGCCCGCGGTCATATACAGCAAATTGTCGTAGGCAAAGCGGCTGCGAAAACTGGAGGCCGGCTTCATGAAGCGCAGCTTGCAGATAATCTCCGCGCGGGTGAATGTGGTGTGCGGCCAGAAGAGCAGGTCGCCTTCGCCCAGGCCCATTCCGCTCCGATGCGTCAACAGGTCCCGTATGGTCATTTCATGAGAGACATACGGGTCGTACATCTGGAATCCCGGGAGGCGCTCGTAAACCGGGTCATCCCAAGAGATCTTGCCTTCGTCAACCAGCGTTGCCAGCGCCGCTGAAGTAAACGCTTTCGTGTTCGAACCAATGGCCAACAGAGTGTTTTCATCTACAGGGGTGGATTCCCCTAATTTGCGAACGCCGTAGCCCTTAGCCATCACCACCTTTCCGTCTTTCACGATCGCCACGGACAGCCCCGGGACTTCAAAAACTTTCAGGACGCGCGTCACATAGGCGTCCAAATCCGCGGGCGGCGCGTTTTGCGCCAGAACGCGTGGGACGGAAACTAGGAACAACAGTGAAATCAAAAACCACGGCCGCAGGCTGAGTTTCATGATGTTCTCCTGGCTTCCGCTGGAAGCTTTCGAGAGATTAAAACACAATTTTGAGAAACTGGCGGATGGGGTGTTCCATTTGGAGGACGAGAGGTCGTTGCCACGGGGCGGAGCTCGCCTTGACGCTCCTCGGCGAATCCCTTAGTGTTTTTCCGGGATGATTTCCACACAGAAAGCAATTCTGCCTTCTTTCTTGGCCCTTGCGGGCGCTTTGTTTCTAGCACCGCGGGGAAGTTCGCAATCTGCACCCAAACCTGCTGCCCAGGCGGAAACTGTCCGGGCCTGGCCAAAGCAAGCGGTCCGCGCGCCGCACGGCATGGTAGTTAGCGACGAAGAACTCGGCTCGCAGGCTGGCATCGAAATTTTGAAGCGCGGCGGCAACGCGGTAGACGCAGCCGTCGCCACCGCATTCGCTCTCGCCGTCGTTGAGCCTGCCGCAGGCAACATCGGGGGCGGCGGCTTCATGCTCATCCGCCTGGCCGACGGCAAAACCACTTTTCTCGACTATCGCGAAACCGCTCCCGGCAAAGCGACGCGCGACATGTACATCGGCAAGGACGGCAAGCTCGACGAAGAAGCTTCTGTCATTGGCTATCGTTCGGTGGCTGTTCCCGGAACGGTTGCGGGCCTCGAATTGGTCTTGAAAACCTACGGCACGATGAAGCTGGAGGACGTCATGGCTCCAGCAATCCGTCTGGCGGAAGGAGGTTTCGCAATCGGCGAAAAATTGGCCGCGGCGTTGCAGGAAGAAAGCCCGGGCTTAGATGCTTTTGCGACGAGCAAGCGGATTTTTCTGAATAGCGGGCGGATGTTCAAGACTGGAGATACGCTGAAGCAGCCCGAGCTTGCGGCGACGCTCAAGCGCATCGCACAGAACGGCGCCGCAGAGTTTTATCGGGGCGAAACCGCGCACTTGCTTGCAGACGAGATGGCAAAAAATGGCGGCATCATTTCTTTGGACGATCTAGCCAGTTACAAGCCAAAGGTCCGCGAAGTGCTGCGCGCCAAATACGACAGCGGCGGCCATTCCTGGGAAGTATTGACGGCTCCTCCGCCCAGTTCTGGAGGCGTGGCGATCATCGAAGCCCTAAATATGCTGAAGGACGTGCCGCTGAAAGGCTGGGGCGACCCGCAAAGCGTGCACATGGTGGCCGAAACCATGCGCCGGGTATTTGCGGACCGCGCCGCGTACCTCGCCGACCCCGACCATTCCAAAATTCCGGTGGCCGGCCTGACGGATCCCTGCTACGCCAAGGAACGTGCGTCAACGATCGATCCCTTCAAAGCCTCTTCGAGCAAAACGGTTACGGCGGGCACTCCTCACGTTTGCGGCGCCGCCAGAAATTCTGAAACTACGCCGCATCTCGTTTCGAGCAAGGCAGAGGGGCGCCACACCACGCATTTCTCCGTGGTCGACGCCGCAGGAAACGCGGTCGCCAGCACGTACACATTGAACGACAGTTACGGTTCGCACGTAACTTGCGCCGCCGGGTTCCTGCTGAACGACGAAATGGACGACTTCACCACGCAGCCCGGCGCGCCGAATTCGCTTTACGAACTGATGCAGTCCGACGCCAACGCCATCGCCCCGGGACACCGCCCGCTTAGTTCAATGACCCCGACGATTCTCCTCCGTGATGGCAAACTCAGCTTCGTCACGGGCTCGCCCGGCGGACCAACGATCATCTCCGTCACCATGCTGAGCGTCATCAACTGGATGCGCCTCGGCATGGAGGCGCAGGCAGCCATTAATGCGCCACGCTTTCATCATCAATGGTTCCCCGACCGCATTCGCATGGAAGCAGAATTTCCCTTGAGCATGGAGCAAGCCCTGCGTGCTCGTGGGTACGAGGTGGAGCGAGGCTGGTATTACACTCCCAGCCTCGGCATCGAGGCCAGGTTGAGCAAGCACATGGGTTTGGTAAATGCCATCGGCATCGACGCGCAAACCGGGGAGCGCCTGGGAGCGGCCGACCCGCGCGATCAGGGCTCGGCGATCGGATATGGAGGGGGGAAGGATTCGGCACAGCAGCCTCGGAGCGCGCGAAAACCCTAGCAAAATAGCGGTAAACTTCTGGATGGGCTGTCCATCCGTAAAACCCAGGAACTAATGCAGAGACTACTTTCGACCTACTTGTTCGTGACGCACAAATTGACGCCGGAACTTCTCGGCCGGGTGGCCGGAGCGGGCTTCCAAGGCGTTGAGATTTTCTGCGCACGTAGCCATTTCGAGTACACCGTGAAGACGGAAGTCCGCGCCATGGCCAGCGCTCTGGAAGCGCACCATTTACAACTTGTGTCGCTTCACGCACCCAACCGGCGTGACATGAGCGCGATGCGTGAGAGCGGCACGCCGCTTTCCATCTGCGAAATCGAGCGGGTCCGCCGCATCGAAGCCAT
>QHYJ01000057.1:0-41595 GCA_003223255.1 Acidobacteriota bacterium
TTCCTGCGCGCACGAATTTTCACGCCGCTCAAGATGCATCACACGAATGTTTACCAGAAAGGCAGAAACGGAGTAGTGAATCGCGCGTTCGGCCATTCCAAAGAGAATGAGGCATTCAAAGAAACCGATCAAAGCTCAACTTCGGCGACGCTAGGCGATGGCGGCATCTATTCGAATCTTGAAGATCTAGCCAAGTGGGACGACGCTTTGCGAAATCATATGCTGCTCAGTGAAAAAGAAATGCAGCCCGCGCTAACGCCCGTCAAACTCAAGGACGGCTCCGAACCGCACTGGCCCAAAGAGCCCAAAGACGATAATCTCCTTCCTGGCAAGCCCGTATCCTACGGCTTTGGGTGGTTCCTTGATCCTTACAATGGCCACGCGCGCATGTGGCACACGGGATCGACGATGGGCTTTCGCACCGTGATTGAACGCTTGCTCAACGAAAATCTCACCTTTATCATCCTGTCGAACCGCACCGACCTCGATCCGGAAAAACTGTCGTTGCAAGTCGCGGATTTGTTGCTGTCGACAAAAAATTGAATTCTGTCCGCGAAGAGTGAATCTTTCTCTTGCAGCAAGCAGGATTCCTGCTTAGGACAACCCCGAGAGTTTGCCGAGGCCTTTCATCTTGCTGCGTGCCATCATGCCCCCGTACTGCTTCATCATGGTGCGCATTTGAAGGTATTGTTTCAGGACGGTGTTGACGTCTTGCACAGTGGTGCCGCTGCCCTTGGCGATGCGCTTGCGCCGTTTGCCGTCGATGACGTTATGATCGCGGCGTTCTTCGTTGGTCATCGAATTGATGATGGCTTCCACCTGCTTGAGTTTTTTCTCGTCCACAGCGGTGTTTTTCGGCAGATTGGCGAGCGGTCCCATTTTCGGCAGCATGTCCACAATCTGCTCGAGTGGCCCCATCTTGCGCACCTGGCGGAGCTGATCGCGGAAATCTTCGAGCGTGAATTCCGATTTGCGGAGCTTGCGTTCGAGCTCCTCGGCCTCCTTGCGGTCAACGGCTTGCTCGGCGCGCTCGATGAGCGACAGGAGGTCGCCCATGCCCAAAACCCGCGAAACAATACGCTCCGGATAAAAGCCTTCCAGGGCGTCGTATTTTTCGCCAAGACCCACGAATTTGACGGGTGCGCCCGAGACTTTGCTGATGCTGAGCGCTGCGCCGCCGCGCGCGTCGCCGTCGAGTTTCGTGAGAATCACTCCGGTGAGGCCCAAGCGCTTGTGAAATTCGCCAGCGGATCGCACGGCGTCCTGGCCGATCATGGCGTCTGCGATGAACAGGATTTCGCTGGGCTGCAATTCCTTTTTGAGCATACTCAGCTCGTTCATCAGCTCATCGTCAATGTGCAAGCGGCCCGCGGTGTCGACGAGGATGACATCGCTAGCGGAAAGCTTCGCTTCCTTGATGGCGCCTTTCACGATTTCCATGGGCTTGTCGGTGCCCGCCCCTGGCCAGATCGCCGTGCCAATCGCCTTGGCTACCTGGGTGAGCTGCTCGCGCGCGGCGGGGCGATACACGTCCGTGGAAACGACGATGGGCCGGTGGCCATGCAGCGAAAGCCATTTGGCGAGTTTACCGGTGGTGGTCGTTTTGCCGGAGCCTTGCAGGCCGACGATCATCCACACCGAAGGCGGTTTGGAGGCGAAGAGCGGCTTCGCGTGTTTTCCCAGGAGCGCGGTCAGCTCGTCGCGTACCACTTTGACGACCTGCTGGTCGGGCGAGAGTTGCAGCATCACTTCGCTGCCGATGGCCTTCTTGCGGATGTTGGCCAGGAGTTCGTCGGCCACGCCCACATTGACGTCACCTTCAAGCAGCGCTTCACGGATTTCACCAAGCGCCGTGTCGAGGTGCTCCTCGGTGAGCTTCCCCTGGCCGCGCAGGTTCTTGAAGACGCGTTGCAGTTTCTCGGTCAGATTCTCAAACATGATGGGCGCAAATCCTTCGTCGATTTTCTCCTCAAGAATAGCATTCGGAAACAGAGTGGTAACACGGCACGGGGCGGCAAGTTAACCATAACTTGGCCTCATCCCCAGGTTTCGCGTAAGTGCGGATTCTAAAGGCAGATAGAGTCCTTTGCTTTGAAACACTCCTGCAAGTGTTGATTCTGCGGGACTTATGAACTTTATTATCGGACTCTAATCCTTGGCCAGCGCTGGCGCAGGCTCCGCATGCCTTCAGGGTGGGAAAGTGACTGGGAGCAGAGAAACGCGAGTCCAGGAATCGGAGACGAAGAGGGCAGCGCTGGGAAGGGGCAAACACAAAATAAGATAGCACGGGAAGAGGCTGTCTGTCTCATACAAAGTTGAAATTACGAGATGGCAATCCGAATCTGCTGTGAAAATTCTTCGACGTATGGACGCAAGAAACAGCTTGCGCGAGCATCCGCGACTCGCTATTCCATGGCGTCCTAACTTCCTCTCAGTAATGCCACTGTTTCAAATCGTCTCGACCCGCGTTTTTCTCCACGTGCTCCGCCATGCGCCTAACCAGATTTGCGGTCGTGACCGGCTGCCATCCATGTCCCTTCTTGGGCCGGCCATAAGCAAACTCACACTCGCACTCCGGATCTTTCAAGGTCCTGGTCATTTCCTCAAACTGGTACACCGCCAAATTCAAATAAAAATTATCCATGTCCCCAACATACACGTGAATCTTGCCTTTTAACTTCGGCCCTAACGTCGCCCAATTGGTTCTTACGTTGTAACTCAAGTCGTACCCGTGGTCACGCATGTGGAGCGCGACGCTGTGGTCGATCTTGCCCGTTCGCTTGTCCCACAACGGTTTAGGATAGCCGTCGTCCCCTATCGGTCCATAGGCCGCGTCCCAAATCTCAATCTGCTCCCCCGACCTTCCGCGATTGCCCAGCACAGCCTCCATCTCGCTGTACTGCTGAACCGTAATTTCGTCCTGCCCTTCCGCCGTGCGCATGATGAACCGCGGCACCTGCACCCAGTTGTGCCCCGGCTCGAAAAACGCGTTGTCGTCGTCGTAGATATTGACTGTCCCATAGCGGCGGAAATCAATGGAATCCGGATAGAGCGTCCAAGTCCCCCCAAAAAAGTCTGGATAAAAAATCTGTGCGCCGAGAGATTCCCATCCGCCGGTGGACCCTCCGGTCAGCACTCGCGCGTAGGGTTTCGGGATCATGCGAAAGTGCGCCTCCAGATACGGAATCATTTCTTTCACTAAGGCATCCCCGTATGGCCCGTTGTTCACCGAGTTCACCGCATAGGAGTCGTCGTAGTAAGGCGTCGGATGTTGAAATGTCACTGCGATCATTCGAGGAAAACTCTCCGAGGTCCACGCCTGGTAAAACTCCCTCCCCGTCTCGAGATTTAAGTCCGCCAGCCGCGCTCGTGTCTCCGGACTTACCGGATTGTCTTCTTCGGTAAATCGCAGCGGGGGCCGCAAATTAAAGTGGTTCTGTTCATAAATCACCGGATAGTGCGCATTCGGGTGCTCGTCATACCCTTTTGGTAGAAGCACAATCGCCCCGATATACATCGGGCGTCCCCAGAACTTCGTCAGCAACTCGCTCTGAATCTTGATGTGCTTTACCCATGGCGTATCCGGAGGCATCTGCACGGGCGGAATCACTTTGGTCAAACTTAGCTTGATTTCATATCCCGCGGCGGGATCCAAGTGCACCTTTTGCACCTCGCTATACAGATTCCCAGGTGAGCGGTTGAAGTGCTGGCCCTCCCACTGATCCATGTGCAGCCAGACGGTATGGCCATCCGCACGATGAAACTCCGTGTAAATGTTGAGGATAGCCTGCACGTAGTAATCGCCCGGGGGAATATCGCGCAGGCTGTGCAGCGGCACGCCAAAGGTGCTCGAATCAATCACCGCCGGCTGTTCCGGCGTCAAGGCGGCTACGTCCACCCCGTAGAACGACTCCGACTCCCACCAATTCCCCGCCATCAGCCGCGGCTCCGGCGAATCTGTCTTTGCAATCATGACAAATACCCGCGCCGTAATGGCCTCGGTATGCACTGCCGCGGGAAACGAGATCTCGAACTTCTGCGCCGCTTGCGCACCTGGCGCAAGCAATAAAACCGCCAGGCAAGCCAATGCGCTTAAAAATCCCCGCGAAGGTATGCTCATCTTCCCTCCCGCTCGCCCGCGAGACTACTACACGTCGTTCGGTGTTTCAAAACGTTGCCGAGCGCAATGCGGCGAATCCAATTGCTTCAGGCTGTGTGTGCTTGCCTACCCGTAAGGCAGGCCAGAGGCCCACGACTCATGGAACGGCGGAAATAAGCTCAGGGGTCTTCGTCGGAGATATCCATGGTTTGCAGGGACGCGGCGACCCGCTGCAATTCGTCGGAGGAATAGGCATAGACTTCCATGGTAAGGAGATAGTCGCCCGCAATGGTTTGGACCATCGATTGGTACATGTGAACGGCGCCAACGCTGCGGTCGAAATCGGCACGCACAAAAGGATGTTTCTTCACGCGGAACTCGACCGGAGGGCCGGTGAGTTGGAGGCCGGAAGCCGCGGACATTTTCTCGACTATCTGCTGGAAGGTGTCCAGATTCACGGCATCCAGGCGCGAGGACACCGCGCTGATGCGAATGGAGGGGATGTCCAAGTGCTGACCATCCCACTGGCCTTTGCGGGAGGCGTAAAAAACCGTTTTGGGCATGGCGATGGGAACTGATTCGCGGCACGGCGGGCACCAAGTACCCCAGAAATCCATAAGCACGACTTTCCCGCGAAGCGAAGCGTTAGAGATTTCCTGATTGTCCTGCGTCGTAAAGGAAAAGTTGGGCGCGAAGGGCAGGCGGGCGCGAATCGGATTGGCGATTACCAAGCGCGTTTCCGCCACAGTGGCCGGATTCGCACCTGGCGAGGCAATGTAAGTATTTAGTTCGGGGATCCCTTCCGCATCGCGTTCCTGGCGAAGCAGGATCATTCCCAGATCGAGATGGGTCACTGGATTGGCAGCATCCAACGCCAATGCCTCGCGTAACTCCGCTTCCGCTTCCTTCAGCTTTTTGTCCGTGGGTTTGCCGGCCATTTGCGCCAGCAGCCCCGCGCGGAACTGGAGCACTTGGAGGTTCACGGCTTTATTGTCGCTAGCGGCTTTGATGGCTTTTCTGGCCTCCTCCAGCGCTTCGGAGAAAGCTCCGGCCTTCTTGTCGATGGTGGCGATTTTCAGGAACGCCGCGGCGGAAGTGTGATGCGCGAGTTTGTCGGCTTTGTGATAGGCGTCCAGCGCCAACTCGTATTTGTGTTTCGACAGGTAAAGATCGCCTTGCGAGAGGGCTTGAGCAACCGGATCGGAACTTTCTTGTGCTGCGCCTTGCAAACAGAAGAGAATGGCAAAGAACACCGGAAGAATTACTCGAGACACGGGACATTTCTCCTGGGGACTCGGTTGGTTTCAAGGACTATACCATTACTTCGATGGAGGAGGAATGAGACAGGGGCGGCCCTGTATTACAACTGCGGTCCTCATTAGGAGCAAAATCGGGGTTGTTATGAGTCCAAGCCTCGTAGAAATCCCGCCAGCAGCGGGAAAACCGGGCGAGACGACAGCACAGGAAGAAACTTTCAATATTATAGAAGAGGCTTCCCGGGAATCTTTCCCCACCAGTGACCCGCCTGCCTGGAATTTCCGAGGCGCCACCGAGCGACCATCGACAAGCAAAGCATAGCGTAATTGCGTCGTCTTAGCGACCGCTGAGCAGTACTCTCCGTCAAAAGCTGAGCTTGAGGCCAAGTTGGGCGGCAAAGGGAATGCCTACGGTCGTGCCAGATCCGAAGAAGTCGCCGAGCGCACCCGCGGGCGTGCGGAGTTGGCTGAGGCTGGTAATGGGCTGGGTTTGAGTGCAGGCAGGGTTGAGACAAAAAGCTGTGGCATTGGCAGTATTGTTCACCGGCATGGGCAAGGCGGAAATGTCCGGGACGTAATTGTTGCCCGGATTCTGCCGGTTGAACAGATTGAAGAATTCGACGAAGGGCCGGAGCATGGCGCGCTCGCCAAGAATAAAGTTCCGGCTAAGGCGCAAATCCACTTGATAGAAAGGCGAGCCGCGGAATTCGTCGAGCGTGGTCTGCATGCCATTGACGACTGCACGGTCGTTGGCGACACCGTCCCCGTTGATATCGGAGGGCGTGGTGATGGTGAACGGACGCGCGCTCTCAAATTGCGAAATTGTCGAAGCCTCCAGGTGCCAGGGGAGTTGTAAGACGCCGGCGAGCACAAAGCGATGCCGAATGTCCTCGCCGGAAGGGCCATGGTCTCCGGGGCCAAAAGGGTCATGAACGTTGGAAACGCCGTTCACGTAATCGAACAGTTCGCCAACGGTGGCGCCCCAGGTGGTTGCATGCGAAAGCACATAGTTCGCCGTGAGTTCAAAGCGCTTCGCGAAGCTATGCTGCATCTGCACGGAGAGACCGTTGTAGATGGAGCGGTTATCACTGCGGAAGAGGGAAAATCCCGGATATTCGTAACGCCGGTATTGATGCACCCCCTGTTGGTGCTCGTAGCTCACGCTGAGCCGCCAATCATTGCGGAAAACATGCTCGAAGGCGGCGCTGGCCATCAGAGCGTACGGTGTGTGGTAGTTCGGATCGATCAGAGCAGCAGTGCGCGTGCCGTTCGCGAGATTGAATTTGTTGACCGCGGTGAAGGCGTCCACCCAACCGTTCTGCGCCAAGTCGTTGTAATACATTCCAACACCAGCGCGCAGAACGGTCCGGTCCGATCCATGAGGCGCGACGGCTACACCCAGCCGCGGTCCAAAAGCCTTGCGGTAATCGTGCGGAATCCCGGAAACAACGCCGTTGCCCGCGAGCGCCGGATTCACGCTTTGATCGTGGCCGGAGGCGATAAACAGGCCAAAGGTGGTGTCGTAACGCAAGCCTGCGTTCAAGGTAAATGATGGAGTGACGCGCCAGGAATCTTCCGCATATAGACCCAGGCGCCGGATGCTTTGCGAAAAGGAACCGTCCGCTGGCCCTGTAGTTTGGATGGCCGGACAATTGGGATCTGGATTTGAAGATGAGCAGGTCGCGAGAACGCCCGGATTTGAAACGTAGAAGGTCGGATCTTGCGGGTAAGTGAAAACGGTTTCGGGGTTGCCGGTAAGCTCCCCGCGAAGAACAGGTTCGTGAATGAGGTTGACACCGAACTTGACGGCGTGGCGGCCAGCGACCTGCGAAACGTCATAGCGGAATTGGTATTTCTGCTGGTCGCGCTGGATCGGGAAAGCGGCGATGGCGGTGGCAAACTGATTGTCGCCGAAAGTTTCGAGCCCTGAGGTCGTGAGAAAACTCACGGTGAAGGGGAAGTTGAACGCCTCGCCAATCTCGGAATTGCGCACTTTGGTGTGATGAAAACCGCTGGCCTCCAGAGTGAGCGTGCCGAGCAAAGAAGTCGAGAATTGCAGTTGGTTATTCACCAAGGAGTTGTAGTAGTTCGAAGTGGTTGTGGCCCCGGTGGACGGCAGCGCCCCTTGTTGCAGCAGATCGTTTTGCGTATGGTTGCGGTCGAGCGAGCCGCGAACGAACCATTGCGATCGCAAGGACTGCATCCAATCGGCGCGCGTGGAAAAAAGCGTGTCGCGGAAGGGCACCGGCACAGCGGATGGAATCGCACCAATCGATGAAACGCCGGGTAAATCGCCGGCTGCGGCCATTTGCGCAAGTGCATTGAATTGGGAAAGGGAGTTCGCGCTATAGGCGACGCTCGAATTTTCATCGATATATTCGTAGGAGGTGAAGAACCAGAGTTTCTTGGCTCTGATGGGGCCGCCGAGCGTGGCGACTCCATTCTGGCGAGAAAACGGCTGTTTGGGATTTGGTTCAGGATTGTCGAGGGCATTTCTCGCGTTCAAGCTGCTGCCGCGGTAATAGTAGGAAGCGCTGCCGTGCCAGTCGTCGGTGCCACGGCGAGTGGAGATAATCACGCTTCCGCCATTGGTCCGGGAAGTATCGGCGCCGAATTGCGACGTCCGCACCACGAATTCTTGCATGGCCTCCGGCGAGAAATTCTGCAAAAACCCGCCAATGTAGTCGTCGTTGTTATCGCCACCGTCCACCGAAAGATCGACGTTCAAGCCGGAGCTGCCGCCGAAAGAAACGGCGGTGATGCGCGCCTTGGTAGGGTCTGAGGGTTCCACGGGAGCGGTGAACGGCGCGAGATAAGAAATGTTGGCGAAACTCCGCGCAGAAAGCGGCACCTCGTCAAGGTCGGACGAAGTAATGACCGTTTTTATGGTGCTGCTGGTAGTCTCAATGGGTTGGCTGGCGAGCGATGGGCCGCGGTCGCGCACTTCCACCGATTCCTCTACGGTTTCAGGTTTCAGGGTTACCACCAGAACGGGCTGGCTGCTTACCGCAACGACCACCGCGGTGGTTTTTTCTGCGAAGCCGGTAGCGCTCACTGTAACTGTATAGCTTCCGGGTTGCAGCGCCTCGAATCGTGTTTCGCCCTGCGCGTCAGCCTTGCCTGTTCGCGATATCGCAGATTTCTCTTGCGCTACCGAGACATCTGCCCCCGCGACTCTGGCGCCACTGGAATCTTGCACCGCGACGAGAAGCGAGCCACTGGGGTTCTGGGCCTGCGCGGCAAGAGGGAAGCGCGCAATAGCGGCAACACAGAAGAAGGAAGTTGCCATTAGGACAGTGCGCCTTCGAGCTGCATTCTGCATGGATCTGGATTCGGTTGCTTCACCTTTCTGCAACAGAGTAAGAATCGCCGTCAGATTGGTCAACAGGGTGGCCTAAAAAGCACGGTGGCCGGGCCGACGCTGGATTGACTAGGAGATGGAGTTACTCCCCTTAAAAGCCCGGCCACCTCGATAAGCAGCCAACACACGCGCTTGCCCATGAGACGTGGCGCATGCCTAGCAGGTTTCAGAACGGAGCTGGCCAAGCGTACTCCGCTGTTGCTGCGCTGCAAGCGCCGGCTTTCGAACAAAAAAGGCGAGCCAAGGCTCGCCCCTTTTGCGCGGAACAGCCCGAAATTAGCTCTTCAGGCTTTGGCGGTCCAGATGGATTTGACCAGGTTTGCATCAAAGGCGGCCGGCACTTGTTTGAAGCACGCGTAACGGTAGAGCGCGGCGTTGAAGATGCCCTGCACGGCGGACATCATCACCGAGAGCATCAGGACGTAGAGAATCAGCAAGGCGAATCCGGCGAGCATGCCTTTGATCCCGGCTACGAAGATCGCCATGAACCACAGGCCGAAGGCCGGCAGCATCAACACGAAGGAGACCAGGCTGAAGCTGAGGCCGCCGATGACTTTTTCGCCCCAGGTGTCGCGAAAGAGCTTCGAGGAACGTTTGATGGCCGCAACGGGCGAGAGGTCTTCAAATGCCAGCACCGGCACGACAAAGTAGCAAGCCAGCGTCCAGGCGATGCCGATGATGCGCATCACGATGCGGCCGATTAGGCCCATGCGCTCTTCCATCGTGCGAAGAATCATGCCTACCGTGGCCGCCACGAATGCCCACTGCAGAATCGTGCCCTTGCGCGCCCAGGCCAGCTCGATGCCATCGCGGAACGTCCAGTTCCCGCCCATCAAGCGGCTATTCGCTACGCCCACCAGCGCCACGTTGAAAAACACGATGACGAAATAATTGGCCACGTACAGCGTGAACATGCCGAGCAGAAACAGCGGCGACTGATGGCGTTGAAACGGCTGGCCGTTGGCGGCGGCCGAGACCATCGCCGGCATCATTACCAGCGTGCCGCCCGTGGCGATCATTGCCGTCACAATCAGGCAACTGATCGCCGAGAGAATCGGGAACAGCATCAGCTGTTTGTCGGAACGAAGAATGACAAAACTCTGCTTGACCAGTTCCCAAGTACGAGAAAACTTGCCCATTGCACCCTCCTACGATTTCTCAAACTGCGGAATTTGGCCTGCCTTGATTTTGCAAGAAGGGATTGCGAGGCACCAATAGTACCTCAGACGCAAGTCTTAAGGGCAGTTAACGGCTAAGGTAAATTAAAGGCCTCTGGGTATATGGATGTAACCCATTGATTCGAGAATGGTCCCACTGCTTTGTCGGCGGAACTCTTGGCTTGCACTGGAGGGTGCAAGGACGTCTTAGAGCCGTTTGTGGCTGCTTGGGACGGGGTCGATATGGGAGCGATGCAGTCCTTGCCACTCCTGCTCGTCGCGAAAGTGCTGTTTGGCGGTGACTACATCAATTCCGGGATCCAAGGAGGCCCAGCGGAATAGCCCATAGAGGGAAAGCAGGACGGCGGCTGCAATCGAAAGCAACACCCACCAGTGCATGTTGATCCATCCGCGAGGTTCTCGTTGCTACCTTAGTTCGTTCCAACCTATACGCCAAACCCATGAGCATTTCGAAAGAGAACGTTTGACGCGTCCGGCTGACACGTAAGTAGGGACCCCAGGAGTTACGACCAGGTAGCATCTCCCAATTCCATCACCAACACAATTAGCCAAACAGGTAATATTTTACAAATAGGACTTTTCGTTCTTGTGCATATGAATTTCTGCGTCAGCAGGTGAGACACGCCGCACCGCCATGAAAGAACTCCGTGTTAGAACCGGAACTCAGCACCGAACTCCGCGCGGAAAGACTTTGGCACGATTACGCCACTCGGTGTGATGAATCCGGTGTGCTGTAAGAACTGGCTACTGCGGATGTTCCCGCCGAAGTTGTTGCCAAAATTGGCGCGATTGAATAGATCAAAGAATTGCGCAAGAAGTTGCAGATTCATTTTCTCACCCAACTCGATGTTCTTGGCCGTGCGTAAGTCCATGTTGACGAACGGGGATCCCCGGAACTTGTCAAAGCCAACAGCCCGGCAGGTATGAGTATTAAAAAGGCAGTCCCGCAGGTCAGCGTTTGTCAGGCCCGTTTGGCCAGTGGTTGGGGAGACCGTTGTAAGTGACCAAGTGTAGTTAGACGGGGCGTTGGTCGGCACAACGATGTTGTAGTTGCCCCGACCGCTTCCGATGCCAAGTACGTCGCTTCCTTCTATGCCATCGTACGGCCTTGCGGATGCGGCTTGAAAAATGGGCGCGAGCTGAACTCCACCCGGCACCTCAAAGACGCCGGAAAATACGAAGCGATGCCTTTCGTCGGTGGGCACAGGCCCAAAGTCGATCGGATTAAAAGGATCTCTCGGGTCCGATGGCCGGTTCCTGAACGCGGCGGCATTACCTTTATAAGCAAGGCCTCTCGATAAAACATAGCTCGAGTTGATGCTCAGGTGGTGCGATAGGCGACGCCGGAAGGCCACGTTCAGGCCATCATAGCGCGAGCGCCCGATAGCCTCTTCGTTGTCAATTCGGCTGGGAACTGGCAATCCTTTCGCAGAAAACGCGGCGGAGAGGGGGCGCGTGCCGGTCGTTACATCGACTGGATTGATGTTAATGGTTTTGGACTCATGGATTGCGAGTTCATGAATGTAATCCACTTCAATTGCGCTGACCGAGCCGAGTGCCCACGTAAACCCGGCGTTCCATTGCTCGGAATACGGATTACGATACTTGGGGTCCATGAGTCGACCGACCGCCCCATTGGCCAGCTGTGACGCCGGAGGTGGATTTGTTGGCATGGGATCCACTCCGAACTGCCATTGGCTGAGGGGAATGTTCGTGCCTGGAACAGTGCAAGCGCTACACGGCTGGCCTGGACCGTTTCCGGTGATGGCGAACGTCGTGTTGAAGATCGTTGCGTTGGCCTGCTGGAGCATGAAAAGCGGAATGTTTTCGAAGGTCTGGCCGAAGTAGAAGCCATACCCAGCCCGAAGAATATGCCTGCCCTTTCCAGTGAGGTCATACGCGAAGCCTACGCGCGGGCTGAAATCCTTGTTGTCATCGTGTGGGAGAGAGGCTGCGTGGGGATCGCCGATGGCCAACAATTCCTGATAGGTTCGGCTGTTTCCCTGGTCGCCGCCGCCGATCAAGTTAAAGTCCTTGTCCCAGCGTAGACCGAGATTCAGAGTGAGTTTTCGCGATACTTTCCAATCATCCTGAAAATAAAGCCCAAGCATCTTGGCCCCGTTCTTTAGGAAGAAGTGGGGATCGCCCGCGGTGTCCGACATTCCACTTACAGCACCAGGGGTCGCGAATCCCTGGGGATATTTTGTGGTATTGGTCGTTATGACGCTAGGATCATCAAAAAAGTCGATTTCAAGCGTGGGATTGAACTCGAAGAAACCACCAAGCTCCGGTTCCCAAACATAATCGAAGCCGGTCTTAAAGCTATGATGCCCCTTGATGATTGAGAGATCATCGCGCAGTTGCCATTTCTTCTGAATAGACTGTTGGGGGACGTTGGTGTTGGTGCCAAAGCTGATGGGAGTACCGCTGCTCCCGGGAAAGGTAAAAGTAGGAACTTTGTTCTTGGAATCAATCAGATTGTTCCAATACTGGTAGCCTACAGTCAAAGCATTGACGAGCCGCGGAGTCAGCACGGAGTTCACGGTGGCGTTGCTGATGATGAGATGGTTGGTCGTGAAGTTCCCCGCCGTTAAGTCGTTGGAGCTGGTGGACTGGTCGTTGTCTCCCGTGTTTTCTTGCGCACTATAGCTGACAAACAGGCTCTCTTGACCATTGAAGCGGTGGTCGTACCGGCCGCTGTACCGCCAATCAAAGTAAGGCGTAGGAATTGTGGTGGCGGGATCCGGAGTCATCAAGGGATTGTTGGCGTTCTTGACTATGGTTAGCTCCTTGAATGCGGTTGCGTCCACCGGAATCGAAGTCTGCTCCCTCTCTCGCTCCAGGGCAAAAAAGAAGAAGTCTTTGTCGCGCCGGATAGGTAAGCCGACATTGCCGCCAAACTGCTGACGTGAGAACTGAGGCGTGGGGGCTTTATTCTCTTTGGAGATGGCATCGTTGGCGTTAAGCGCCGTCTCGGTGTCGTAGTAATAGAGACCACCGTGCCAATTGTTTGTCCCGGCTTTTGTAATCACGTTAACGGCCGCGCCTTCGCTCCGGCCGTTAGCCGCAGAGAAGCGCTGCGTGGAAATGTTGAATTCTTCCACTGCCCCGAGCGGTAATTGCATAACGGGTCCGCCGACAGTGTTGTCCTTGTTGTCGATGCCATTTACGGTGACGTTGACGTTGCGACCACTAGAACCGTTGATCCCAAAGACCGCGATGCGGTTCTTGGTGGGGTCGTAGGAATCTACGGGCCGGGCTCCGGGAGCCAAGTAGGCCAGGTTCCCGAAATCACGTCCATTGAGGGGCAGGCTATTAACGTCGTTCGGGGTGATCTCAAGGCCGACCTGAGTCTTCTCAGTGTCCACGACCGGTGCCTGCGCGGAAACTTCTATGGTTTCCGAGACTTGGCCCGGCTTTAGTTGAAAGTCAAGCGTTGTGGTTTGACCGACCAGGAGCTCAGCGCGGTCGACGCTGGCTGAAGCAAATCCAGTATGCGTTATCTTGAGTGAATAAAACCCGGCTGGAAGCAACTCAAATCGATAAAGTCCCGTATCGGTGGTAGTCGTTGTTCGCGCCCACCCCTGATCTTTGCTCGTGATGGTAACCGTGGCCCCTCCAACCACGGCGCCGGTTGGATCCGTGATCGTTCCCTGAAGAGTCGCGCTGGCCGTGGCCTGGCCAAACGCGTTGCCGCTCCCCAAGCTCAATAGCACGACTCCCGTGATCAACAAATATGCCAATTTTCTCATTTTTGCTTCTTCTCCCCTGATGCAGCTAAGCTGCGATCATCCCTCTTTTCTTTTCCTTAGAGAACGAACCGACGCCTGGCCCACTTTCTCTCGGCAAAACTGGAAAGCACTTTCGCGCTTACAAAGCACAGGACGAACCGCTGAACACACCCCCAGGTGCACTCAGAAAGAAATGCTAGCTTGGCAAGCTCTTATGTGGGCCGCCCTAAACCGCCGGCTGGGTACCTAAACTCAATTCCCTGTCAATTGAGCTCGAAGGTAGAACTGCGACATTATCCGTCGCAATTACCGTGCCACCACTTCAAGGATGTAACATGTTGAAATACAGGGACATTCTCGGAAAAGGCGATAAGTTTATCAAAAATATAGAAGCGGTTGACCATGAATATACAAGATTCCATAGCTCGAGGATTCATCCTGCTTACGTAGCGAAAGCTTCTCCAGAAAACCCCGGGTCTGCTGCTATTCTCCTTGCGGGAAAGCGGTCCTGCTGGTTCGCAGACAGCTTCATTGAATCAAAGCCGCCTCGGCAGGCGGCCAGCGGCTCGGTTTTCTTCCGCCGTAGCGGGACCGGGAAAGAGATTCGCTGACGTGAAGGTACTCGTTACGGGAAGCAGCGGCTTGATCGGTTCGCAAGCCGTGGAACATTTTGACCGCCACGGCCACGAAGTGACCGGTGTGGATAACAATATGCGCCGCGAATTCTTCGGTCCCGCGGGGGACACGCTGTGGAACCTGGAAAGACTGAAGGGCGCGACAAAGCGCTTCACGCACGCCGCGCTGGATATTCGCGATCGCGCGGGGGTCGAAGAACTGTTTCGAACACAACGTTTTGACTTGATTGTGCATTGCGCAGCGCAGCCTTCGCACGAGAAGGCCAGAGAGATTCCATTGCTGGATTTCGAGGTGAACGCTTTGGGAACCGTGAATCTACTCGAAGCGACCCGGCAACGTTCGCCGGACGCGGTCTTTGTGTTTCTGAGCACGAACAAGGTTTATGGTGATGCGCCCAACGAGATTCCGCTAAAAGAACTCGAGAAGCGCTACGATTACGCGCGGCCGGAAGATTATGACGGGATCGATGAAACTTGCCGGATCGACCGCACGTTGCATTCACTTTTCGGCGCGTCCAAGGCGGCGGCAGACCTCATCGCGCAGGAATATGGGCGGTATTTCCGGATGAAAATCGGCGTGTTTCGCGGCGGGTGTCTGACCGGCCCGGCCCATTCCGGCGTCGAGCTCCACGGTTTTTTGTCGTACCTGGTGAAGGTCACACTGGGCGGCGGCACATACTCTGTTTTTGGCTACAAAGGCAAACAGGTGCGCGACAACATCCACAGCTATGACGTGGTTCGCGCCATCGAGGAGTTTGCGGTGAATCCACGGCCTGGCGAGGTCTACAACCTCGGCGGCGGACGCGAGAACAGCATCTCGATGCTGGAAGCGATCGAGCGCATCGAGCAGATGAGCGGCAAGAAATTGAAGTGGCAGTATGTCGACGAGGCCCGGAAGGGCGATCACATCTGCTACATCTCGAACTTCGGAAAATTCAAAAGGGATTATCCCAATTGGAAAATCACGCGCGGGCTGGACATGATTCTCGAAGAGATTATCGCGTCGCAGCGGGAGCAGTTGAAGTAGACAACTGGTGCGGGAAGCAAGTGCAGGCAAGACTTGCTCACGTTCTTCATCACCGCAAAACCCTTCCGTGGACACGATGGGATCATCGGAGCGAAATGCGCTGAAGAGTTGAAGGCGGCTTCACGCCGATGTCGAAGTGATTCTATTCGGCGACGCCGAAGAATCGGCCGAAGTTGCGCAGGAGTTGGGGCTTCGCCACGAATCCCCTACGACAAAAAAATCAATTACGCCCACTACGTAGAGGAAGCGGTGTCGAGCGTAGATGACGGTTCGGCCGACAACACGGCGTCCCGTTTGCGCAGATTCGGAAACGCTACTCGCTACTTGTACAAGCCGAATGGCGGACAAGCTTCGGCTTTCAACTACGGATTCCAACACGCACGCGGCGAAGTCGTCGCTGTGCTCGATGCCGACGACGTGTGGTTGCCAGAGAAACTTGCGCGCATTTCGCGAGGCATTCGAACGCCACCACAGTGCCGGGATGGCCTACCACCGCATGTATTGGTGGGACGGCGCAAATGAAATCGAAGCGGACCGTAATTTTCATTGCCGTTTCGGGGCGGGTGCCGGAAAACCGCAGCGCGCTCCTGCAATATCCCATGACCAGCACCTCGTGCCGCGCCTTCCGCCGCGCCGCGCTTGAGAAATTGCTACCGGTACCACAAGGATTGCGCTCGCAGGCTGATGCCTTCCTGACTGCACTGGTCATGTTTATTGCTCCTGTCGTTGCCGTGCCGAATTACCTCGGCAAATATCGCCTGCACGGCGCAAATTTGTTTTAAGCCGAAGGGAACCCACGTTTGCCAAAGCAAATGCAGCATTGCATGGCTATGCGCGCCACGCTGCTGGTTGAGATTTAACAGCGGCTGCAAAGGAACGGCCATGATGTTTGCTCGGCTGATCTGCGCGCCTATCTGACGCAATGGAAGAAAGCGCAGAAACGAGATTCATTCGCGCTCCAGGCTCCAGGGCGCTGGAAATACTTCGGCCACCTGCTTGGCTATCCTTGGACCACGGCGAGATTATGACCGCCCGGCACCAGGTTTACAGTTACACGAGGGCTTGCGCAGCCTGGTCTTGAGCTATCATCATTTGCATCTGTTTGAGGATGCCCGGAGGAAACTTTTGGTGGCTGCCGCTGCCTTTATTTTCACCGCCACCATGGTCTTTGCGGAGGAAGAAGCGATGTTGGGCCTGTGCCTTGGGAAACCTTTTGCCAGCGTACTGATCGACACCTACAACCATGAGAGTTTCATCGAGCAGGCGATTGTCAGCGTGCTCGAGCAGGATTTTCCTTCGTCTGACCGGGAGATCGTTGTCGTTGACGATGGCTCGACCGACCGCACGCCCGAGATCGTGCGCAAGTTCGAGCCGCACGTGCGACCGCTGGCAAGCAGAACGGGGGACAGGCGTCCGCTTTCAACGCGGGCATCCCTGAATGCCAGGGCGAAATCGTCGCGTTTCTCGACAGCGACGATTGGTGGGGAAACTCCAAGCTGTCGGTCGTCGCGGCAGCGCGGCGCAATACCCGCCGTGACGCATGTGGACGGAGCGCGCGCCCTCAAAACGGTGGAGAAAGAGGGTCTATTGGCGGCTCATCGATGAGTTCGGAAAGCGCACCGGCATCCCTGTCATCATGAATGCGTCTTTTAATTTGCGCGGAGAAGCCATTGTGCATAGCCCAACCGAGGCGATTCGCACTTTCTTCGGCTCCGGCATGGACGGGCTGATTATTGGGAAATTCCTCGTCGAAAAATGAGCACTCGCGAATGATCCGGCAGGGCGTCATCGCACTTTTGGGGCGAGCCGACTCTCCTACGGACGCCGTCGAAGAATATTGCAAGTACCTTGGCGAAGCCCTTCGCGACAGAGGGATCAGTCTGGCCATCGAGCGCCTCGCCTGGGCAGAGCGTGGATGGCGCCGCGCCTTGCGCTCGCTCCGGCACCGGGCCAAAGCTTGGAAAGATACCTGGGTCTTGGTGCAGTACACCGCGCTGGCCTGGTCCGCGCGAGGCTTCCCGCTACGATTTTCCAGCGTACTAGGAACACTGCGAAGAGCAGGCGCGCGCGTCGGCGTCGTCTATCACGACGTCGAGCCATTCCCCGGAACTCGCCCCATCGACCGGCTGCGCCGGCGGACGCAACTGCGCGCCATGCGCCACGCGATGCACCTCTGTGATGTGGCCGTCTTCACCGTCCCCATGGAAAAGCTCTCGTGGGTCAAACCGCAATACTCTCATTCGGTTTTCATTCCCGTGGGTGCAAATCTTCCCGTCGCCAGAGAATCCGTCTCCCGAAAGGGCACTGCGAGCGACGGCAAATTGAATGTTGGCGTCTTTAGCGTGACTGGCGGAAGCGCCACGCAAAGGGAAATCAGTGAGATCGTCGAAGCCGTCCGGTTCGCCTCTTCTCAGGTCAAGAATCTAAAGCTGACCATTCTCGGCCGTAATTCAAAAGAAACCGAAGGGGAATTCCGCAAGCGTTTGAACGGCATTCCCGTTGAGCTTCGAGTGCTTGGCGTGCTTTCCAGTGAAAATGTGGTGCGAACCCTATTCAGTGGCGATGTGCTGCTTTTTGTACGCGGGCCGATTTCCACTCGCCGAGGCAGCGCGATCGCCGGAATCGCTTGCGGCTTGCCGGTGATTGCTGCCGAAGGGCCAGAGACTTCTTCGTTCATCAAAGAAGCCGGGGTCGCTTTTTACTCGCCGCAGAAAAAGGGGGATCTGGGAGAAGTGTTGCTTCACGTCCTCCAGGACGAGCACTATCGCGCTTCTTTGGCACAGCGAAGCTGGATTGCGCAACAGCACTATTTTTCATGGAACGTGATTGCCGCACGTTACGCGGAATTTCTCGGGACTCCTCAAACCCCATCCGCCGCTCCTACGGAATGAGGCGCCCGTGTACCTCACCAACTCTTGGCCAGTACCGAAATGATCTTGGACAGCGCGTCGAGGTCGCGCGTGTCGATAACCTCCCCTGGCGAATGCGAATAGCGCAGCGGCCAGCCTAGTGGAATATTCACCGAGCCATAGCGCGTAAAGACCGCACCGTCGTTGCCGCCGCCGGTCACGCCGTATTGAGCGCGTATGCCATTGTCACGCGCGAGGTTCACGACGCGATCTACGTATTCGCGCGAGGTGATATTGGAATTGTCTACCGCGCGCACGACGAATCCTTTGCCAATCTCGGCGTCGGCGATGCGTTTCGATTCGAGCGGCGAATCCGAACTGACGAACGTGTCGATGGCAAAGACAAAATCAGGAGCGTGGCCTTCTTTCGCCATGCGCTCGGCAGCTGCCGCCGCGCCTTTCAGGCCGACTTCTTCTTCCGTGGACCAGATAAACGTGACATCGCGCCCAGGCAGATCTGGGCCAAGCGCCCGCACCGCTTCGATGAGCGCGGCGCACCCCACACGATCATCGAAGCTGCGCGCATTTGCGCGCTTTCCCAGCAGCGAGCGATATTCCTTGGGAATGGTGACCCAGTCTCCGACTTTGATCCCGAGCTGCTCCGTTTCTTTTGCAGAATGCGTTCCGACGTAAACCTGCACGGGCTCGTCCATCGAGCGCGGCCCATGTGGCCACTCGAACCCTGGCTGATCCCAGCCTGCGGGCAGTTCCAGCGCGCCGCCCGTCGCAGTTCCGTCGGCCTTATGAACCAGCGCGACGTGTCCCAGAAAATATTCCTGATATCCGCCTCCGAGCACCGACACCAATAAGCGGCCATCGTCTTCAATCTTTTTGACTTCGTACCCGATCTCGTCCATATGCGCAACAAATGCAATTCGCGGTGTCTTTCCTTCCCTTTTCTCATCGCCGAGATGCAAGATCAAATTTCCTGCCGGATCTGTCTCTACTCTTTTTTGTAACCTCGCATCCAAACGACTCAACACCGCTTTGCGGACATTCTCTTCGTGCCCGCTGGCCCCATACGCCTCAACAAGCACCTGAAGGACAGAAGTCTCGGTGACATCCCGTCCCCCCGCGCCTTCGCCGCGGCGGGAGGCTGGTTTTGGAATCTGCAAATACGCTTCCAGCAATCGTTCCAGGTTTCCCCTGTCATTCCACGAGATGGATTCTCCTGGCGTCACAGGCCACAATGTAGGAATCTCGAGTTGTGCGAATCGTTCCGGAAACGCGTTCGGCTTTGCATAACCCGCCATGCGTGGCGGAGATGCATTCACCAGAGTCAATCGTTCGCCATCAGCGTCAGCAATGGCTTTGATTTCAGCAGAAAACCCTTTCAATGGGGCTGAAGCGTCCTCGACTGCGAGAAGAATTCCATCTCCAGGAACAAGCACTGGGGCGCTACTTTTCGTTGGGCCTTTGCCAGTCGCTGCAACGCGACCAACGAAAATCATTTCGTCTGCTTTTATTTCTTCCAGCAAACGGTTCAAGCCGCGCCCTCCGGTCCATTGTTGCGTCACAAATGCGACGGTCGTTGTGCCTTTCGCTTTGCTATCCTTGATCCGCTCGAGCAATTGCAGCAGCGCCGTACACCCAAAGCGATCGCCTGTGGCTGGCCCAACATCTCCGCTCGATCCCACCGGAATCCATCGCCGCTGAATGGCGATAGGATCGAGGACGTCCACGCCAGCCGCACGCACATCGGCGGCGCTGGTGGCCCCGATGTCCACGTACATTTCATCGGGATGATTCATCTTCGGCGGGTTCACGCGAGCAGGCTGAAGATGGACGCTGAGTCCAGCGAAAACTCCGGGAACCTTCTTTCCCGAACGCGTCATGACCCAAACCGGCTGCGCAAAGTGCAGCGTGTCAAATACCGGGTTGGGCGCGGCTTGCGGCAGCCGCTGGACGCGCAAAAAACCCTCAGGAGTAATATCGCTGACCAGGTATCCTGGCTCATCGACCGGCGTAACCAACAAGCGATGTGGCGAGCCGTTTCCAAAGCTGACCCAGAGATTGCCGAGATTGTCGGTCTGGGGAGAAAAGTCGCGAAGCTGACTGCGAAACCCGAGACAGCAGGGAGCTCCGCAAGACGAGACACGAGAAGGGGCACCTGCGCCTTTGCAGAAGAAACAAATAGCACTAGCACAGTAGCCAAATTGAGAGGGCCAAGCGGCCTCTTCATAGGTAATTCTCCTTTGGATAAATGAAACCGGGGTTGCGATTATCGGCACAACGCTTCGATCAGCACTTCTTTCTTTTGCTCCGCCACGCGCGACAACGCATCAAGCGACGCAAAATATCCGCCCACCGCTGCCACGGCTAACAGCGCAAAAGCTTCCGCGGGCAGCCAGCGGTTTCCCGTCCACCGCCCGCTGAAAAGAACCACCGCCGAAATTCCTCCGAACACAAGTTGCGCGGCAAAGGCCATCAGCACGGCCATGCCCGACTGCCGCTGGCCGCGCATTTGGCCAAATCCCAGCTTGCGCGGAAAGCTAAGCGAAGACCAGTTGGCCAGACTCAACTGTCCAACAACGGCAAATACGATCGCCGTCAGCGTAGCCACAAAGACCGGCGGCGAGGGCAAGCCCAACCGCCAGGCGAGCATGATCAGAGACAATCCCATCTCCACCGCCAGGACCGACAGGAGCATGAGATTTTTGCCGAGAAACACCTCGCGGAAGCGCAGCGGCGCCATGAAATACGTTTGGATGCCGCGGCCTTCGAAAGCAAAGCAGTTGTAGGCAGGCCCCATTAGAATCAAGACTAGGTAGGCCATGATGCCCGGAAAAAGCATCTCCGGGGAAATCGGATGCTCGTTCAATGGGGCGTGTTTTCCAGAAAACTGCGCGCTGAAGATAAGAACCAGCGCGGGCGGCATGATCAAGGTGAAAAAGGAAAAGCTGTTGCGCGTGAGATAGCGGAATTCTTTGCGAACGACCGCAGCCACTTGCGGTGATAGCGCGCTCAAATGATCGGAAGTCTCTTCTACTCGTGCTACACGGTGAGCGGTCACAGCCGCAGGCGCAGCCGTTTCGCTCATCTCCTCTCCTCGATATTGCGCCGCGAAACGGCGCCAAAGAAGAACACTAAACACTCCCGCATAAAGCAGGAGCCCAACCGAGCCCAATACCAGTCCCCCCAAGTGAGCCTGCGCAGCGGCGGCAATGGCTCGGCCCGCCAGTGAAGGCGGAAACCACGCAAAATACCGGCCGATTCGCTCCGCCAATGGGCGCAACAACGCGCCATAGCGATTCACAATCGGATTGATCAGATTCAGAGAAACCATCGCCAGAATGAACAGAGCAAAAAACAACTCCCGGGTCCTGCGCCGCGACAACACCCGCTCCAACCACGACCCAACAAGGCGCTCCAACGTGACGTTAAGCAACAAGAACAGTACCACCACCATGGACATTGCGGGCAATACCGCCAGCTTTGCTACCGCCACAGCTAGGGTCATGGATGCAAGCCAACAAACTGAGGCGACAGCGGAAAAATCCGCCAGGCCGTAGGCCAGACCAATGATGTAGAACGCTGTGCGATTCAGCGGAAAACGCAGCATCGTGCGGAACTCAAAGCTGGCTCCGAACCCTGCTGCAAATAGGGGAAAGAGCTGCCAGAAAGCAAAAATGGCCCAGAAAAGCAATGCCATCCAAACTGGCCGGCCATCGGCGAGAGCAGCATAAGCCCCAGCAAAAAAAGCGAAGCATAACCCCAGGATGAAGATGCCGCTTAAAATTCCACCAAGCACCATGCCGAGAACATGAAGGCGATGGCTCTCCTTGCGCATGCTGTTACGAAGAATGCGCCAGCGGAGTCCCGCTACAGCGCGAATCTGCGTCAGAATTCCAATAGAGCCGGCTACATCAGCCACGAAAGTTCTTCCAAGCGCGGGCGCTCTGTGCCGTCTTGACCAACAATCGAGAGAAAAATTTCCTCAAGCGTGCTTTTGCTACCCGCTTCACCGGAAATGCCCGCGCGCAATTCTTCGAGCGAGCCCTGCGCCACAAGCCTGCCTTTGTGAATGATGGCCACGTGGCTGCAGAGACGTTCGACGATTTCCAGGACATGGGAGGTCAGGAAAATCGTCGTGCCGCGCTCGGTCATGCGACCAAGAAGAGCTTTGAGCGCGCCCGCGGCAAGAGCGTCGACCCCTTCGAACGGCTCATCCAGAAACAAAATCCGTGGCCCGTGAATGACGGCGGCAGCCAGCGCGAGTTTCTTCTGCATCCCATGCGAATAATCCGCGATCAGAGTTTTCGGTCGGTCCGCGAGTTGCATGAAGTCCAGCAGTTCGTTCGCGCGCCGTTGCGTCGTTGCGCGGTCCAGCCCGTACATCCGCCCGACGAATTGCAAGTATTCCGAGCCGGTAAGCCGTTCGAGAAGCCCCATGCCTTCCGGCACCACCCCGATCTGGCGCTTGGCTTCGACGGGATGCGCCGCGAAATCCAGTCCGAGGAGCTGCATGCTTCCTGATGTCGGTGAAAGCAAGCCCGTTAGCATCTTGATCGTCGTGGATTTCCCAGCGCCGTTCGGCCCCAGGAAGCCGAAGAACTGGCCGGCAACAACCTGGAGATCGATGCTGTCGACGGCCACAAGGTTCCCGAATCTGCGAGACAGTTTTTGCGTGTGAATGGCAATTTCCGACATCCCGGCTCTCTTTCGACGCTCGCTCTGAGAACGGAAAACTTTAACACGACTCGCGCACGCTTTCGCGAAGGGACGTAGAACCCAAGAGCAATACGACGATCAGTTAGGCTTGCGGGGATTAGATCCTTGCGTGGTGAGCTGCTGCAATTCCTTGGCGGGGAAGGCTGCCAAAACGGCCGGCAACTCCACCCGGAAAACGGCACCGCCCTCCTGGCGGTTATAGCAAAGAATTTTTCCGCTGTGCTCTTGGATGATTCCAAAGCAGATGCTCAGACCAAGGCCCGTGCCCTTGCCGACCGGCTTCGTGGTGTAAAACGGATCGAATACGCGATGCGGCTCCTTGATGCCGGGACCGGTGTCGGAAAACAAAATGACCACGTTGCCGCGGTCGCGTAGCGTCTTGATGGTCAGCACGCCGCCTTTGTGTGTTTCCATGGCGTCAATGGCGTTACTGATGAGATTGAAAAAGACCTGCATGAGTTGATTCCCGTCTCCGCGCACTCCCGGCAGCACGGATTCGAGTTGTTGTTCGATGCGTGTGGTGGTAGAGCGCAGATCGAGCGCGCGAAGCTGCACGGCATTATTCACCACGGTATTGATATCGAGGAGCGTGCGCTCCGGAGGAACCTGCCGGGCGAAGCTGAGCAAATTCCCCACCAGCGTCTTCGTTCGGCGGGCCTGTTCGCGGATTTTGGAAGCTGTAGAGCGCGCTTTTTCGGGCAGAGTTTCGTCATCGGCCAGGAGATCTGAAAAACCGAGAATGGCCGCAAGAGGATTGTTGATTTCATGAGCCGCGCCGGCAGCCAGTTGCCCGAGCGAAACAAGTTTTTCCGTTTGCACGAGCTGTGTCTGAAGGCGTTTTAGATTTTCCAAGGCCTGTTCCGATTGCACGAGCAGCCGCCCGCGATCTTTCTCCGCGAAATGGCTGCGCACGAAAATCAGCCCCGCCAGGGGCAGCGCCGCCACCATCGTCGTTACCAGCCGGAAATCACGAACAGCCGGCTCCGCATGGTCAAACTGCAGACTATACAGTGCGAGGAGCGGCAAGGAGATGACCGCCGCCATGGCCAGCCGGCTGGACCAGCCGTGGACACCAGGTTCGGTATCGTTGCCGGAATCGAAAGATTCTGCAGATTGAGCCGCGTCTAATTGCGCGCTATTCAGGTAGGCAATCAAACCGGCAAAGGCAAACCAGAAAAAGGAAGAAATGAGCGGCAGGTCGTACAGACTCCCTGTGTAGTAGATGCCGACGTCATTTTGCACATCGACGACCAAAGAAGCCAGCATGTAAACCACGGAAGCACCCAGCAAATGGAAGTACACGTTTTTCCAGGCGCCCTTGCTTCGAAGCCACAAAAGGATCAGTCCGACTACGATAATGGCATTTTGCGTGTCGGTGATGACGTTGAAATTGTGATTGTAGAGCGCAGATGTAGGCGCGGCATAAATCCAGGGCAGAACAAAAAAGACGTAAACGAAAGTCCACCAGGTCAATAACAAGCCAAAGTCCAAATACCCAAGACGGGCGTGCACTTCGCCGCGTTTTCGGTGCGGCTGCAGGGCAAGGGCAGCCATGAGCGGGACGCCATGAAGGAAGAACAAAATATCGCCAGGATATAGCCCCGGGAGCGGCTCATGAAGATAAACCTCGTAGTAGGTCCATTGAAACTGTCCAACCATCCATAGCGTGCAGCTTAGGGCGAGCAGCATCCAAAAGATATTGCGTCGCCAATAGGGTGTGCCCGCGTTCAGGAGCAATCCGGCGTTGGCAATCAGCGGAACGATGCATTGCACGACATTTCCGAACGCGACCAGCGTCTGAGAACCTCGCGGATGCGTCAGGGACATGCCGGCGTAGAGCGCAAGGACGATCAGCCAGATTCCAATGGACCAGGTGATCGCGCGGGAAGCAGTCATATACGTAACGATTCCATTATAGGCAAGCGAAGTTTTTAAAGCGTCTGGAAATTTCCCGGATTGGCCAGACCGTAAACCAATTCCAAAGGAATCCGGGGAGAACGTGGATTTCTGGCGGAGTCGAACCCCCGAGACCCTTTCGAGCCTAAAGGTTTTCAAGACGGGTGGTTGCGCTCTGGCTCGCCACTAAGTTGTTGAGAACTAAAGGCACGGCTCGGCCCGCTCTGGACGGTTTGGGCACGGATTTCAGCGTATTGGGATAAGTTAGCATAAAGGCTATTACACGTCTGTGACAGCCAACTTGCGAGCCTGTGAGGCCGCGGTTTAGCTAAGAGTCGGGAGACTTTTGCGAACGGGAAAAATTAGGGCCGAAAGAACGGCGCGGCGATGCGGCTCACGTCACCGTTTCGCTGGCTCAACGGAACCGGCGAATCACCAGATTGTGCCGGTCGGAGCGATAAAAACCCAGCACGTACATGACGGCATTGCCCCTCGTTGAATAAATGACCTGGCGAATGCGCAGTAGCGGTTCGCGGCGCGGGATGGCGAGAAGCTCGGCGATGCGCGGATCGGCGGCGGTGGCGTCGACTTCTTCGTCATAGCCCAGATCCACTTTGTAATCGCGCTCGAGAATGCCAAAAAGCGATTCGCACTCGATGGGCGATTCAAGCAAGCCGGGAAATTCGGCGGCGCTGAGATAGCAGGTTCGAGCGCGAACGGCTCGCCGGATGCGTGCCGTAGGCGTTCGAGCTTGATGATGCCGCTATGGGGAGGAAGCGAAAGGCGCGCGGCGGCATCGTTTTCATTGTCGACGATTTTGGCAAAGAGGACCTTCGCTCCGGCAGCAAGCGTGCGCGCTGCCATCTGCTCGCTGTAGCTCATGAGCCTGTTGAAATGGATTTTCGGCGGCGCGACGAACGTCCCGATGCTGCTGCGGCGCTCAACGAGACCTCGCGTTCGAGGAACGCCAGGGCGTGGCGAGCGGTCATCAGGCTGACATGATGCGTGCGCGCAAGGTCGCGTTCGGAGGGAACCGCGTCGCCGGGCTGGAGCTGCCCAGAATCGATGCACTTGCGAATGACGCTCTGAATGCGCTGATAAGCAGGCACAGCGCTTGAGACGCGGGCGGTGAAGCGCTCGAGAGCGGCTAGAGTTTTTTTGTTCGAAGCCATCCGTTGCCCCTTTTTCCGAGCGAAAGGAACGCCGAAGGAAGCGACGCCTTACATCGTCCCACCCGTTTACTCCTATAGGGCCATCGACAGCCGCTATAGAGCGGTCAAGTACCAATTGGTATCCCTGAACACCCGCGACTCTCGAGAATCTCGAGAATCTTTATCTTCTTGACAAGCAACGATTTGTGCTATATAGCTAATCGCCAATCGAACTTATAGCAGTTTAGCGTGCCCATTACCAGTCGAGGAAATTCGGTCGGTTAGGGGAGAGGCAGGTTGGACGGCCAGCCGCTTCAAGCCGGAGGAGTGAATATGAGAAAGATGCAGTACCTGGGGCTGGGAGCAGTGCTGTGTGCGCTGGTGCTGTTGCTGGCAAGCGCAAATGTGGTGTGCGCGCAGGAAGTTACCGCTACGATCACCGGAACGGTGACGGACTCAACCGGGGCCGCGGTTGCAGGAGCGACGGTTACGGCGAAGTCCGTGGAGCGGGGTACAGTCTTTAAAGACGTAACCAACGAGGTGGGAATTTACCGGATCACGCAGCTTCCGGTCGGCAATTACGATCTCCGCGTGGAAAAGGAAGGCTTTCAGACCGCGCTGTTTCCGTCCTTCACTTTGGTGCTGAACCAAATCGCGCGTATAGATGTTGCGTTGAAAGTTGGCCAAGTGAGCCAGGCGATTGAAGTGACGGGCGCTGCGCCCGTTCTTAAAACCGAAACTACGCAGGTAGACACCATTATCAACGCGGCCACCAATGAGGCGATTCCCTTGGCGACGCGCAACTATGTGGAGTTGACGTTGCTGGCCCCCGGCACAGTCACGACGGATCCCCACAGCCTAAACACCGGTGATAACACCGGCAGCGGCGGCCGGCCGCTAATTAATGGGAATCGCGAGCAATCCAACAATTTCCTGCTCGATGGAATGGACAATAACCAGGTTTCGGACAACCTGCCAGGTTTCGGACAACCTGCTTGGATACACACCCGCCCCTGACGCCTTTGAGGAATTCAATCTCATCACCAATAACGCCTCCGCCGAGTTCGGAAACTTCGAAGGCGGAATCGTCAGCGTCAGCATCAAGTCTGGCACGAATAGCTACCACGGCGACGTCTGGGAATTCTTTCGCAATGACAAATTGAATGCGAACAGCTGGTCCAATAATTTCAGCGGAACGCCCCGAGACAAGCTGCGGTGGAACATGTTCGGAGGGACTCTCGGCGGACCGGTCTTCAAGAATAAGCTCTTCTTCTTTGTTGACTACCAGGGACAGCGTTTTGACCACCCCAGCTCGACGAGCCCGATCACGGTGTTCACGACCGCTGAGCAAGCTGGTGATTTTTCCCAGCTGCTAACTCAAAAGGGCATTCAACTTTACAATCCCTGCGCTGCCGGTACCGGAATCAACGGCGTACCCTGCGCGGCAGCCGCGGTTCGCCAGCCGTTCGTGAACAACCAGATTCCGATCGGCATGATCAGCTCGGTCGCAAAGGCTCTATTCGCTTCGTCGCTATACCCGACCACCATCAACAATAACTTACAGCAGAACGCTCTCAATACGACCACCTCGTTGTTGAATTCAAACCAAGGCGACATCAAGGTGGACTATCAGTTCTCCGATAAAGATCGCGTGTCGGGCCGCTTCACGCGGGCCTATCAGAACAATCCCAGTACAAACTCGCAGCCGCTCATCGGCAACGGCTCTTCGACGGCCCCGATCTGGAACACTGTGGTTGATTGGACTCGCACCATCAATCCGAGTCTGGTGAATGACGCACGATTCGGCTGGAGCCATATCACTCTAAACACCGGCTCAAGCTTCGTTTCGGGGGTTGGCGCATTTGGAAACTCAATCGGAATTGGGAATGGAAATCCTAACGGACTGAATGGATTACTCGCTCTCAACGTCGGAAATATCTTAAATGCCGGGAGTGGCAACGCAAACGGGTTGGGCAACAGCCTGGTCACGCAGAGCTTTGACGACCATGTCTGGCAGCTGGACGATTCGGTCATTTACACGCGCGGGCGGCATTCCATTAAGTTCGGCTTCCAGTACTGGGATGAGCCCATTAAGACTTTTTATTCGGGCAACAACGGTGAACTAGGGCTCATGGACTTCACGAGTAATTTCACCGCTTCTGCTGCCACCAATCCGTTAACCAATTCGGGCGAGGGCATGGCTGACTTTTTCCTTGGCCTTCCCACGGAGTTCGGGCGCGGCCTGAGCACGGGGCGAACTTGGGAGCAATCGTCCAAGATCTTTGCCGGATACGCCCAGGATACCTGGCGGCTCACGGATCGGCTGACGGTGAATGTTGGCTTGCGCTACGAGGCGCATACGCCTTGGGTGGAAACCAATAACCAGCAGGTGAATTATGACCTCAAGACTCAACAGATCGTGTTCGCGAACCAGAATGGAGCAAGCCGGGCCCTCTACAATGGGGTCTATGGAGGCAAAGACTTCCAGCCCCGGCTTGGTTTTGTATGGACTCCCGCGATGCTAGGCGGGCACACGGTCGTCCGCGGAGCGTTTACCATTTCCTCCTATCTTGAGGGAACGGGTACCAACCTGCGCTTACCGATTAACCCACCCTTCAATCCTGCGGAGCTGGACGTCCCCTACCACGGCGTGGTTCCACATCAACCGGAACGAGTTGCCCGAACTACTCCTGCTTCGCAGGTGCGCTGCTGCGTGTCTGGGATCCAAATGTGCAGCCTGCCCTGTCTGATCAGTGGAACCTGACCGTGCAGCACCAGTTCTGGGGCAATACGACGTTTCAGATTGGCTATGTGGGTCAACGGGGAACCCACTTGATGGTGCCGTTCTCTTATTCACAGCGCCAACTGCTTACGCCAAGCGCATCCTGCCCTGCTCCATGTACAGCTCCGAGCCCGTTCTTCGCGAACAATCCTGCGCTCCTGAGCACTATATCCCCGTTCACCTCCGGAACTCAGTCCAACGGCAACATGACGTACAACGCGTTGCAAGCCGTGCTGCAAAAGCAGATGAGCAAAGGCTTGCAGTACCAGGTGGCATACACCTACTCGAAGTGTATGACCGACAACAGCGGCTACTATGGATCTTGGGGAGCCGAAGCCACAACCGCTTCACCGTATTGGCAGAATATCTACAACCCCAAGGCCGAATGGGCGCCATGCTATTACGATGCGACTCATGTTCTTTCATCCTACGCGATTTATGAGTTGCCCGTGGGCCGCGGCAAGGCCTATGGAAAGGATATGAATAAGGCAGCGAACGCCGTCGTGGGGGGGTGGACTGTCAGCCCGATCCTTTCTCTGCGTAAGGGTTTCTCGATGACTCCCTATGGCAGCGGCGACCAGTCTGGCACAAATTCTCGCAGTTCCCGTCCTGATTGTGACTCCATCGCGAAGGTTCAGGGCAGGGTGGCAGGCACTGGATTCAACGGCATCCAATGGTTTACCAACAACGGCAATTTCAGCGTTCCGGCGGTCGGCACATTCGGGACCTGCCCTGCTCAACTCGGCTGGTTGCGCGGTCCGGGGTACGCTGATCTCGACCTAAGCCTGCAGAAGAACTTTCAACTTACGGAACGGTACAAGCTTCAGTTCCGTAGTGATTTCGTGAACGCCTTCAATCGCGTCAATCTCAACGCGCCAGATATGAACCTTGGAGCTACGATGGGACAAATCACCGGAGCGCAAGACCCCAGGAACATCCAGTTTGCGCTGAAGTTTTACTACTAACCTCTCAGTGCAGTAGCATGTGGGGCAGGGGGACAACCACCTGCCCCATTTTGATTTTTATGAAGCTCATTCGACACGCAACTACATTTCTCCTCTTTGGATTGATCGCAAGCCGAGTGGCGGTCGCTCAGACCCCACAGAAGTCGCCTAGAGCGGCAGGCAAGGCGTCAGGGGTTGATCCCGCAACGGCCGTGAAGCAGAGTCTCTCGCTGGCAGAGCACGGCAAGTGCAAGGAAGCACTACAATTTTTGAAGAAGACCTCGCCTACTGCCGACAAGGAGCTAAAGCTCAAAGCAGGCGTAGCCACGGTGCGCTGCGCCATCAACCTCGATCAAAGAGGCGCCGCGACCGAAGCCATTGAGCTGCTCAATCGGGAATTCCCGCACGACCCGGAAGTCCTCTACATTACGACGCACGCGTACTCCGATCTTTCGACGCGAGCGTCGTTGGAACTGGCGAGAACTGCTCCGAATTCTTATCAGGCCCACGAGATGAATGCTGAAGCGCTGGAGATGCAGGGCAAGTGGAACGACGCGGCTAAGGAATATCAAACGATCCTGCAACAATTTCCCAGCGTTCCAGGGATCCACTTCCGTATGGCTCGCCTTTATCTTTCGAAACCGGACGCTGGACCGGACGCCGGCGAAAAGGCCAAAAAAGAATTGGAGGCGGAGCTGGAGATCGACCCAAAGAACGGGGACGCAGAGTATTTGCTCGGCGAATTGGCGCGCGAGGCGGCGCAGTGGGACGAGGCCGTCGGTCATTTCTCGAAAGCAACAAAGCTAGAGCCGAATTTTCCCGACGCGTTTCTGGGGCTAGGGATGGCGTATGTGGGAGCGGGCGAGTTTGCGCAAGCGATAACGCCCTTGGAGACTTACGTGAAAAGGCAGCCGGCAAATCCTGCGGGCCATTATCAATTGGCCGTAGCCTATAGCAAGACCGGACGGATGGAAGAGGCCAAGCGAGAGGCAGCGTTGCAAAAAGCGGCTGCCCAGAAAATCGAGCAGGAAAAACAAGAAATAGCAGATCCCGGTCAGAAACCGGCAGCGGGGCAGGAAGCGCAAAAGCCGGAATTGCGGCAGCAGTGACCTTTTCTATGACGGCATGGAGAGCTGTGCTTAACCAAATGTGGGCATGAGTTCTGCAGGGTCCCGGCGACAGCGAGTGAGAGAGAACATTCAACGGTTCCCGCCGAAGGACGTCCACTTCAGGCCGAAGTTTGCGATTGTCTCTTTTGTCTCGCCTTGTCTAGTTTTGCTTTCGCTGGCAATGCTAATGGCCATCGCTCGCGTTCATGCGCAGACTGCACAGGTTGGTCCTATCCATTTCACAAACGTCACAACAGCGGCAGGAATAAAGTTTGTGCATTTCCGGGGAAACGACGGAATTCCCATCAATCGAGAGATCTTTGGCCCCGGCGTGTGCTTGGCCGACTACAACGGGGATGGCTATCAGGACATTTATTTTGTGAACGGCCGGGATCTTTATCGTCGCGGCATCGCCGCCGCCCGCAACGCGCTATACCGGAACAACGGTGATGGCACGTTCACGGACGTCACAGAAACCGCCGGAGTTGCGGGCACTGGGTACGGCCTCGGGTGCATTTGGGGCGACTACGACAACGACGGCTTTCCCGATCTTTACGTGACGCAATACGGCCGCAACGTTCTATACCACAACAATGAGGACGGGACGTTTACCGACGTCACGGATAAGGCGGGAGTGGCGGGCCTGGAGTTCGGAACGCAGTTTCATTCCGGCGCGACGTTCTTCGATTACGATCGCGACGGGCGCCTGGATCTCTACGTGGGCGGATACGTGGCCTTGGAGAACGGCCCAAGGTATTGCAACATCAGTGGCGTGAAAACCAGTTGTCCTCCTGAGGCGTACAAAGGGACCGCTGATATCCTCTACCACAACAACGGCGACGGAACTTTCACCAATGTGACGAAGGCCGCCAAGATCTACGAGCCGCAGGGCAAGAATCTCGCGGTGGGGGCGGCGGACTACGACAACGACGGGTGGCCGGATTTGTTCGTGGCCAACGATGGGCTGAACGCTTACCTCTACCGCAACCAGCGCAACGGAACGTTCGACGAAGTCGGAGTCATCAGCGGAATGGCGCTGACGGTGCGAGGCAACACCATGGCCGCCATGTGCATTTCGCTTGGGGACTATGACAACGACGGCTGGCTGGATCTTTTCATCACTGATTTTCAGAAGAATTCGGATCATCTCTGGCACAACGATGGCAAGGGCTCGTTTGACGAGGTCAGCGACCAGGCGGGCATCACCGTGCCGACACGCGACGTGCTCAGTTTCGGCGGAGGTTTTTTTGATTACGATAACGACGGCTGGCTGGACTTGTTTATCGCCAATCGCTCTTTCACAACGATGGGATCGGCAAGTTCGTGGAGACCACCAAGATTGCGGGCTCTGGCTTTGAGACGCCTTACGTGGGGCGGGGCGTTGCTTTCGCCGATTTTGACAACGACGGATTCGTGGACCTGGTCGTCGCCAATAACGGAGACCCGCCGCTGCTGTTGCGCAACAGCGGCGGCAACGGCAACCACTTTGTGAATGTCAAGTTGGTGGGCCGGAAGAGCAACCGTGACGCGATGGGCGCGCGTATCCGCGCCGCGGCAGGAGGCCTTCGGCAAATTCGTGAAGTTGCGGGTGGCGGCAGCTATCTTTCTCAAAGCGACCTGCGCGCGCACTTCGGGCTTGGCAAATCGACTCGAATCGACAGCATCGAGGTGCTTTGGCCGAGCGGGCTGAAACAGGCGTTTCGCGATCTGGAGGCTGACAAGTTCTACAGGATCGAAGAAGGACGGGATGAAATCGGCCTCCAGCGATTTGCACCTCACTCCGAAACCCCGAAGCGGGATGCGCGACCTTGAGCCGGCCTAAGAACCTGCGGCTTGCCAATGGCATCTCCCGCAGAGGGTTTCTGCGAGCGCTGGCCGGAGCAGCGGCCGCGCACGGAATTCCATCCTTCGCTTTTCCCGGAAACGAGCAAGGAGCTTTTTTCTCCGAGGTTCCGGCCTCCGCAAGCGGAATTACGTGGCGACACGTGAACGGGCGCTCGGCGGACATGTATTTGCCGGAGACAACGGGGGCAGGCTGCGGTTTTCTCGATTACGACAACGATGGGTGGATGGACATTTACCTGGTGAACAGCGGAGCGTGCGATTTCTACATGCCGCCGGCGCCGCTGCGCAATGCGCTCTATCGCAATAATCGGGACGGGACTTTTACGGATGTAACGGAGAAAGCAGGCGTTTCCGGAGGTGGCTACGGGCAAGGCATTGCCGTCGGTGACTATGACGGCGACGGCTTCCCCGACATCTATTTAACGCAGTATGGCCGCAGCATTCTGTATCACAACAATGGAGACGGCACCTTCAGCGATGTGACGGAAAAGGCCGGGGTCGCGGCGCCAGGTTGGGCGACCAGCGCGGTGTGGTTCGATTACGACAACGACGGAAGGCTCGATTTGTTCGTGTGCCGGTTTGTGGATTTCAGCAAAGCGAGAAACAAATGGTGTGGCGACCGGAACACCAATGAGCGATGGTATTGCATTCCCCGCGTGTATGAACCCATGCCGTGTTGGTTGTTCCATAACAATGGCAATGGCACGTTCACGGACGTTAGCAAGGAGTTAAGGATCGCAGGATCGATGGCGAAGGCGTGGGGAGTGGTGGCCTGCGACATCAACAACGACGGGTGGATGGACCTCTTCGTAGCCAACGACACGGAGCCAAATTTTCTGTTTGTCAACCGAAGAGGGAAATTCGAAGAAGAGGGCCTGTTTGCAGGAGTGGCGTATAGCGCATCCGGCCGAGCGCGCTCGGGCATGGGCGTGGACGCCGCTGATTATGATCAGGACGGATGGGTTGATTTGTTCGTTTCGAACGTAGACCAGGAAATGTTTTCGCTCTACCACAACAGCAAGAACGAAACCTTCAGCGATTTCGCGATACCCACCGGCATTGGGCCGACCACCAAGTTGATGAGTGGATGGGGAGTCAAGTTCTTCGATTATGACAATGACGGCGACCTGGATCTGCTGCTGTGCAACGGCCATCCCGACGACAAGATTGACGGGCGCGTGGAAGGCGTGAAATACCTCGAGCCCATGCTGCTCTATCGCAACACGGGGAACGGGCTGAAGAATGTCAGCGCGCAGGGCGGCGCCATTTTCTCAAAGCCGCTGGCCGGCCGGGGAATGGCGACCGGCGATTTCGACAACGATGGCGCAGTGGATGTGCTGATCTCTGTGAACGACGGAGCACCGCTGCTGCTGCGCAACAATGCTGGAAAACAAAACAACTGGCTGGGCGTGACGCTGGTGGGCAAAAAATCAAATCCGGATGCCGTGGGGACGCGGCTAGCCTATCAAGCGGGAGATTTGAAGAAGAGCCGGATAAAAGTGGGAGGCGGGAGCTATCTGTCCTCGCATGATCCCCGAATGGTGCTGGGGATCGGCAAGCGCGAGAAGGTGGACCGGCTCGAAGTGAAATGGCCGCTGCCGGGCGGCGCAACGCAGCGTTTTACAAGCCTGCCCATCAACCGGTACATCACGATCGTCGAAGGGCAAGAGCGGTGGAGCTAGCCCTGGAAGTTAGGCTAGCCACTTTGCGTGCGGAAAGGATAAGAAAAAAAGTGATGTGAATTGCAGACTGGCGCGCTATCAATTTGCGCAAAAACGTGCACAGACGTTGCCGTTCACCTCAGGGAAAGGGAGCCAGCGTGGGTCAAGTGAGCAACCGAACTTGTAGCACAATGGACTCGCGTAATCGCACTCCGACGCGTCTGCAGTGGCGCAAGCCCGATCGTAGAGTTGTGCGGCATGTGCCCCATCGTTCTCTGACCGAGGTGGACAGTATCTAGCCGGCCGCGTACAGGCGAATCTGGGCGAAAGCACAACGTTAGTCACTCAATGAAAAATGCCCGATGCTATTTAAACTGCAAGCTCAGAAATTTTGTCAACGGCAGGCCGACGTAAGATCTCCGTTCAAGCGGATCGCTAGCGCCTCTTTGTTAGAGAAACCGCAAGCGCTGCGTACGCTGGCTTTCGTCTGCCATAAGCGCGACGGCATGTTTAAATCCGGAAACACACCGGCGCATGACCGAAAGGCTGCCGTAGTAATCGTTGTACCGAAAAAAACCTGTTTGTCCTCGCCACATGGGATAGAAGTCACAAGCCCGGAGCCATTTCTCATAGACAGGGTCGACGTCGATGTAGGTGTCCGCCACGAAGCGGTTGGCATCCTCCCAGTTGTCCGCGTAGAAAACTTTAGAGACTGAATGGGCGGCGCGGCTCCGCTCGAGAGTTTCGAGTGCTGCGAAGAAGACGGCATCGCGGACAATCCTATGGCAGTTTCGGTGATCTTTGTGCCAGCTTCCCCCCCAGTGAGTCACTACGATGTCAGGTTTATGTTCGCGGATTGCGTCACAAACTCGCAGCGCGCTCTCTTCATTGAATGGGATCTCGCCATCCGGGTAGTCCATGAAGACAGCATCGATGCCGAGGAGGCGAGCAGCTTTCTCAGTAGCCGCGCGCTGCATTTCGCCGTACTGATTGACGGGGGTGTTCTTCGGAGCTCCCCTCTCTCCCAGCGAAAGGTTCACCAACACTGCCGTTCCCCGGCGCTCGGCCTGCTGCGCAAGAAGAGCGCCCATGGTGAAGAGGCCGTCCCCAGGATGAGCTGCAATCGCCATGATCTTGCCTGGATGAGCAGCTTCCGATGCTTCTGCCGAGAGGGACCTTTTGGGGAACACGGACAACATCGCCGCACTTCCTATCCCTTGAGCGAAGGAACGCCGGTCCATAATCTTCCTCCTTGCCGTTTGAATACGCTTAAGACGGAGCCGAGGGTTTGAGAAGCGCTCGACTCGCGCGCTTGGAAACAGCCGCCGTTAAAGCAGCCACCCCTACCGCGGCGAAAATCGGGATCAGCACCACCTGTCTAACGCCATAGGAAGCAATCCAGCCGCCAAGCTTTGGGCCAGCCATGCCTCCCACCAGCGGAACGGCAATGACAGCCCCGAAGACGGTGCCCGTCTCTTCAGGAAAGCGATCACCGGCCATCCCCAGAGCTGTTGGGAAAATGGCTGACAGTCCCATACCAATGACAAGAGCGGCCACGACTGTGCCGAACATTTGATTAGCGGTTCGCATGAGAGCGCCACCCGCGACGACAGTGGCGGTCGAAAACCAGATCGTGTACGTGCTGCCAAGCCGGCTCAGATAGAGTGCGGCCAGCATCCTGCCGGCGCCGAGCGCGGCGGTCAAGGCAACTAACGCTATGTTCGCGCGGCTCGGGGAAACGCGAAGCGCATCAGCAGCAATTTTCCCCGTCCAAACGAACATGCAGTTTTCACTTCCAGACTCGAAAAAGAGCAGGGCGGCAAACAACCATATGGCGCGATGGTTCAGAACGCTAAGAAGCCTCCTCAGCCGAGTGCCAGACTTCGCCGGCGGAGGAAACCGGAGCGAGAGCAAGGCAATCGCGATGACGAGGCATAAAATCGCCAGGCCATGCAGCACAACAGATGCGGAAAGATTCCCCGCGACCGAAGATAACAGCAGCGGGGCCGAGATTGCACCCAGGCTAAAGAGGAAGCCGAGGAGATTAAGCGCGGCTGCGCGCCTCGGCGCGCTTACGTCAGCGACCAACGCATTGGTAGCGGTGTTAAGTCCCCCGCCGCCTAAGCCATAGAGGAAAGCGGCTGCGGCGAACTCTGAGTACGAGCTTAGGGATGGCATCACGCCAAGCGAAGCGGCAACTAGTCCAAGCGCAACCGCCAATACACCTTTAGCTCCAAACAGGTCCAGGATCGGGCCGACCAACACAGTCGAAACGAATATACCCGCGAGCGGGAATGATCCGAGATTCCCAGACCGTGAATACGTGAATTGCAGGGAAGGAAGAAGCGAACCCATGAGCAGCAGCACCACGCCAAACACAAACATGCAAGCATTGGCTGCTGCGAGAAGCGGTACGCGTTGAATGCGGCGCGCGTCAGCCATGCGGCTGCCGCCCGTCAGCCATTCTGCACCACTGTTGCCGCATCGGGAGCCTCACGAACCTCGCACCTGAAACACCCAGGTTTCACCTCCGGCCAATCTCTTTCGAAACAGAGCGCCAGCAGCACTTTTCTCAAAAGGGACGGGTTGATCGTTTTCGAGTTCGCGAACTTGGTCAATTCCCCACGGGAAACGAACTCGCAGCGTCATATCAGCGGAACCGTCGGCGTGGTTGAACACGAAGATGATCTGCTGCCGCTCGCTGTTGAGCCGCCGCACCTCGACTTGTGAAGTACCTGGCCCGGAAACTTCCGTATCTGGCGACACTCCCGCTCCCTCGGCTAGAGAAAGGAAGAGATCCCGAATGGCCGGATCGTGCTGTTCCTGGTAGGCGAGCGCCAGGAAGGATCCGATTAAGACCGCCTTACCCTTGCCTTCTTGGTGCTCCACAATGGCCGGGCTGCCGTCAGAGAAGCGCGCCACCATACTGGCGCCCGGCAATGGAGAGAGCTGCTCTTCGAAGGCTTCGCCGGCAATCATGGTGTGAGCCGGCAAACCCGGGAGCGCTGGCGACTCTTCTGTTTGAAGTTGTACGTTTTCTGCGGGGATGATGATGTATTCTCGCGCGCCGAAAACTTCGGCCAGACCCGCGCCGGGAATCACCTCGCTTGCAAAACCCCGGGCGTCATTCCACGCCAGGCGCGCCTCGGCCACCGCAGTCCCACCACCCTGGACATAGCGTTTAACGCCATCCGCGACATTCTGCGGCAGCATCACCGGGTAAGGAAGAAAAAGAATTTTGTATTGTTCGAGGTTGTTGGAGGCTACATCTTCGGAACGAACGAAGTCCACCGAAATGTTCTTTTCGAAGAAGACTCTGTAGAGACCCAAAAGCGAGTCGCGCTCTGCATGCCCCAGCTTGGAAAGTGAAGGCTGCGAGCCGCCCACCATATAGGAGAGGCGATTATAAAGAATAGCGACTTGCGCCTGGGGAGGTGCGGACCGCAAAAGCTCGGCACCCTGCCGGGTGAAGACGCTTGCCACGTGCCCGGCCGCCCGCGCGCGTTCGGTGAGCGTGCCGTCCAGGTTGATGAGGCCATAACCGTTGGATTCAAAACCCGAACTCATCGGATACCAGGCATAGACGGCGATTTCCCGCGCCCCGTGCGCGACCACCTGCCACATCCAATATTCTTCATCATGGCCGTTCACCGGATTCGCGATGCGCATCCCGGTAGCGCCTTGCCCAGCTTGCAGTTCGCCAATCCAAAAGCCCTTACCAAAGCTATGCGCAGCAGAGCGGCTGAAATCCAGAGCTGCCGCCAACATCACGTAAGACCACGGCTTGCTGGATTCCGAGTGCTTGGGATAAAGCGAGGTGCCGAAGAAGTCCGCACTTTCCGACATTTTCCAGTCGTCCGGCTCGCCATAGCCGTCCGTTGGGGAAGTGAACAGCGCCGGAACCGCCGCATGACTCGTGATCGGGTGAGTTTGATCGGCGCTGCGAACTGCGTCCACTCGCGTCTTCAAATCCTCCGCCAGCTTGTCGTCTATGAACGCACGCCAATCGAGGTAATCCGTATAAGAAAGAATGGTCGGGAAGCGCGGCGGCTGGACCTGATCCCAAGTTTTGAAGCTGCGATACCACGCGGCGTTCAGCGCCTCAAGACTTTGATATTTCATCATCAGCCATTGGCGGAAGCGGGCTTCCGTATACGAGCAAAAGCAGAACTCCGGGTTCGCCAAATAGGGAAATTCCGCCCAGTTGATGACGTGGGGTTCGCTCCAAACGTCCCACCCATATAGCGCCGGGCTTTTGTTGGCATCGCGTGACAGAGCTTGCAAGAATTTGACGATGACCGACCGCACGCCGTTATGGTCAATGCAGTAGCCTGGCGCGGCTTGAGAATCAATGATGGCGCCGCTGCGGTCAACGAAGCGCGCATCGGGATAATGCTCACCGACCCAATCGGGCGCCGAATCAAGGTAGACTTGTACGATAACTCGCAAGCCGCGTTCCTGCGCTAGGCGAAGCAGCAGGTCGAGATTCGCGAAATTGTACTCTTTCGGACGCGGTTCCGCTGAGGCCCAATCCACCCAGGTCTTTATAGTGTTGAACCCATCCGCCTTGATCTCATCCAGGTCTCTGCCCCATCGCCGGGCGCTTGTGGCATCCAAATGTTCAAGCATGGGAGCGCGAACTTTTCCGCCCCCGTACCATACGGCCACGGGGAAGAAGGATTCAGGGGATCCGGCAGCCCGGCTTTTCTGGAGAGCAGGCATCTTGCGCGCGTGAGAAGCAGGTCTCATGCCGACTTGCGTTGCCAGCAGAAGCAAAACGGCTACGCCCAACTTGCGGCAGGAATTCATTCCACCGCCTTCCAGTCATGAGTCAGCATGGGAAGAAAGCGCGGCAGCGGATTGCGGTTCACTTTTTGAAGCCTAGCCTTCCCATTGCCGCCGCAACAGCATCGAGTCTGCTCTCTTTGTCATGAGCTTCGGCGCGTCAAAGTGCGCGTGTACTCCTCGAAGACTCGTTTGTTGTGATCCGGCGACGTGCTCACGTTAGGCGAAACAAAAGTCATCGGGCGTTTCCCGCTCCGCACAAGCCCAGCGCCAACTTCAGCAACCAAAGCCATGGCAATCGAAACGGCGGCAATCGTCGAGCCGGCGGCAAACTTTTCCGGGACTCCATCCACGGCTACTAGGGCGTCCTCCGGCGGAACACAATTGTCAATCGCAATGTCGGAGACGTCCGGGAGCTTCTTTTTGCTGGAGTGCCTCGCCGGAGCCACGCCGTAGTTCTGATGCGAAGAAACGGAGACGACTTTGGCGCCGTTCTCCCGCGCGGCCATTGCGACTTCTATGGGGACAGCGTTTAAGCCGCCGTGAGAAAAAACCAGAAAGGAATCGCGGGGCTTGATTTCGTAACTAACTAGGAGGATGCGCGCATATCCCTCCTGCTGTTCCAGCCAAAGCAGTTCTCGGGCTCCGCCAGGGCCTACTACGTTGAACCACATCAGGCGAGGATCATAAACAGGATAAAAGCCGACAAAGCTCCCGTAGCGCGGAAAGATGTCCAGCACCGGTATCACGGAATGGCCGCTGCCAAATAAATATGCCCGTCCGCCACTTGCGATTGAGGCGGCAAGCACCTCTCCCGCAGCAATGATCTTTTCCTTCTGCGTCGTTTGTATTTGGGCGATGATCTCCCTAATGCGGCTCAAATATTGCTGCGCAGACATCTTTCAGTTCTCCTCTTCCTCGGCCAAACCCTCATGCACCATGGTTTGTGCCTCGCCATTACTGCGCGGCTTTAATCACTTCCGTTTAGTTCCGCATTCAAATACGCGTCAACTCTCGGCCATGGCGCGCGGTAGGCAACGGGGACCCACGCAGAGCTCCTTTGAGCAGCAACCAGACTTTCCTGCGCCACCAGCTGTTTTACTCCTCCGCACGTATATGGCGGGACGCGGCGGATGTCAATACAATTTCCCTCAGCGCGAACTTCGGGCATGGGGCTCCGATATGCGATACCATCCCCTGCTGCGACAAGAGGACACTGACTAGGATCGCAGAATGCCTTTGCATGTCTTTGCAGTGGATCTCGGCGGCACGAAGTGCTCGGCCGCAATAGTGGATCGCGCCGGCCACGTGCTTCGCTGCCGCACAGTGCCCGTCAACCTTGCTTCGACCTCGGGCCCGATTCTTCAGATTTCCCAGCTTGCGAAGGAATTTGCTGGCGGGAAAAGTCCCTCAAAAGCCTTCGCGGCAGCAGGCATCGCCGTGCCTGGACTCGTGCGGCCGAACGGAACCGTCTGGGCGCCGAATCTTCCAGGCTGGATTCGCATCCCGATGGCCCACCGCTTGAAGCGTCAACTTGGAATTCCTGTAGTGGTAGAAAGCGATCGCGTGGCCGCCATCCTGGGTGAATCCTGGCGCGGGGCGGCACCGGGCAAGTCAGACGCCATTCTCTTGACGATTGGCACGGGAATTGGCGCAGGCATTTTGAGCGGCGGCCATGTCGTCCGGGGAGCTCATGAGCTTTCCGGCTGCGCCGGGTGGGTGACAATTACGCGGGAACATGTTCCTGATGCCGCCAAACTAGGCGAGCTGGAGTCCTTAGTTACGGGACCTGCCATTGCGCGGATCGCTCGGGAACGCTTGCTGAAGGGAGAGAGGAGCATTCTCTCGCGTTCGCAACACGCTCAAATCACAGCTCGGGATGTCGCCGACGCCGCGCGCCAGCATGATCGGCTGGCGCTGGACATTTTCGACCGCTGCGGCAGGCTTCTCGGTTTCGCTGTCGCTAATCTTGTGAGCCTTTTTGATCCGGAGGTTGTGATTCTCAGCGGTGGAATGGCGGCAGCCAGCGATCTTTATTTAAGCTCGCTACAAACGGCGATGTTTGAGCGCGCTCAGCCGCTCGCGGCGAGGCAAGTAAGGATTGTAGTGAGCAAGCTCGGGGCCAAAGCCAACCTGCTAGGTTGTGCGCGCTTGGCTTGGGCGTCATTAGCGAAAGCCTAGAACCTATTGCAAAACCATCCGCAAGACGATCATAAAGGAGGCGATATGAAAGAACCCACGATAGATGGTGAGCGAACGGTCGTAGCGCACCACCAGACGACGGTAATTTCCGAGCCAGCCGATGGGTGCGCTTGACGATCCAACGTCGCCGATAGTGGCGCAACTTGCGCCATTTTGCGTGGCAGAACGAACGCGACTCTTCTTGTGCGGGCAGATCAGCCTGGTCCCCTGCTTCCGCAAACGGAAACGCAGCGGATCACTGTCGTAGCCGCCGTCGGCGATCACCCGCTCTGGCTTCTGCCGCGGGCGCCCCGCCCGATGTCGTCGACATACGCGGATGGTTTGGAGCGTCGTCTCCGCGAGCCGGATTTCCG
>QHYJ01000057.1:41622-46224 GCA_003223255.1 Acidobacteriota bacterium
CCCCGGCGGGTTTTGCCCACTCCGCAGTCTCTTTTTTGGCTAGGGCAAAACTGCTATCCAGAAACGATTCGCTCCACTGCAATTGCCGGCGTTCATTCAGCTCGCTCAGGAAGGAGCGCCAGATATTCAGCCATAAGCCTAACGGTTTCGCGGGCCGCTGGGCTGGCAATTCATGCATTGGGATAAATGGGATAAGGCTACGCTGGCCAGAGAGATTGGCACTCGCCTCTAAATCTAAGAGTGCTTGGGGTTTAGTGGCGGAGGAGGGGGGATTCGAACCCCCGAGACCCTTTCGAGCCTAACGGTTTTCAAGACCGCCGCATTCAACCACTCTGCCACTCCTCCATACTGATAACAAAAGACTTAGATAAAAACATGTCGCACATCTGTTGCACTTTTCGTAAGGTTGATGCATGCAACCAGGGCACATTTATCGGGCACACGGCGCATGGCATCTCCGCTACCGGGTCAAGCGCAAACAGGTGTCGGTGAGACTGGCCGATCACAACGACCAATATCGCACGAAGGGAAGCGTTCGTCTACTGGCCGAGTCGTATCTCCAACCAGTCAACGCAGGTCGGCAGGTCGATGGACCCATGACCTTGCAACAGTACGCTGAGACGGTGTACTTCCCAAGCATCAAGCCACCGAAAAAGTCTCCATCCACGTACAAGGCTACTTCAATCTCTACTCCAAGCAGATTCAACCGCGCATCGGCGGGTTGCGTCTGTCTACGACCACGACCGCCAACATGCAACCCATTCTGTATCGAATTGACGAAGAGGAAGAGAACTGTCGCACCAATCGTTCCTCAACATCAACTCGTTGCTGTCTGCGATCTTCACCCACGCGCGGAGAAGCGGAACGCTTCAAGGCCCAAACCCAACGGACGGTGTAGAGATTCCCGAAGGTAAACGAACAAGGAAGACGGCTAAGTACACCCTGGAGGAAGTTGAGAAAATTACAGAAGCTGTCGACGGCCTAGCGCGATGCGCTGTCGTTGTTGCCGCATGGACAGGTTTATCACTGGCTGAACTTCGCGGATTGAAGTGGGTGGACATAGACTTCGAAAACAAACGCTTGAACGTCGTGCGGACTGTGTGGCACAGGGAAATACTCGATACGAAAACTGAGCACCGTGCCGCCGCTGTTCCTCTCTTGGCAAACGTTATCGCAGAACTGAAACGTTACCGCGAGCAGAATCCTGGCACAGCACGACTTGGGTCTTCGAAGGTCCTAGGGTCTTTCCGCTGGACTTGGCAACCCTCGGTTCGAAGCACATCAAGAAGGCATTGCAACCCACGGGCATTAAGTGGCAGGGCTTCCATCCTTTCCGCCGAGGATTGGGGCCGCGGTTGTACAACAGCGGCGTCAAACTAGACCTTGTTGGTGCAATTCTCCGTCACGGCTCGGGAAGCGAAGTTACGTTGAAGCACTATGTCGAAGTTGAGGAAGAGACCAAAGCTAACGCACTAAAGAATCTCCCGCAGAAGGCATAATCCGGCGCGCCGCGCCCGGAACGACTCTGGCAACATGTTAGAATCCGCTCTGAATGGACCCCCGGGCAAAATTCTACGAAGCCATCACCAAGCCACTGCCCATCGCTTTGCCGCCTGCCCGGAAGGCCAGAAGTTGCGGCGAACATTCGAGATCTAATTCGGCGCATGCGCCAAGCCAACCCCTTGTGGGGTGCACGCCGCGTTCACGGAGAACTGCTCAAGTTGGGGATTGCGGTGGCGCAATCCACGGTGCCCAGATATATTTGCCTCGGCCCCGCAAACCGCCTTCCCAGACTTGGCGAACCTTCCTGACAAATCATCTGGTGCAGACCGCGGCCATCGATTTTTTCACCGTGCCGACGGCGACCTTCCGGGTCCTGTTCGTCCTCGTCGTGCTATCGCATGAGCGACGCCGGGTCTGCCGTCATAATGATGCACACATCATCGATGTTTTCGATGAAATCGTCTTTGCCCTGTTCAAACCGCACAACCTCTTTTCCAACGCAATGATGCAAGCCGCCGTTGACGGTCATACGGCGCAACAGCCCCGCGTCTGGCTCTTGCCTTTCTCTCCGTCAGGCCTCACGTGTTTTGGATTATTGTTTAATTGCGCGATCTCGACAAAACGACATTTTTGAAGTTAGCGCTCAGAAGAGGAGCCTTTGCGCACGACACTTTGATACTCCTCACCGTTTCAATCCTCATTTTCCTGTTTGGCGAACGCCCGCGGCCAAAAAGTCGCGGATACTCATAGTGGTGGGTCTGCCGATCATCGCGGGATGCTTTTCCACGTCCACATTCCATTTTCTGTTTTCTTCGTTTCCATCGGGAAAGTTTCCGATTTGTGCCACCAAACCCATTTCGGTCTGTAGGTGACAACAAAAAACACTTCCGCATGCATTTCGGGCGTTTCCGGATTGTCCTGCTTGATTGCGATTGCGCGGCCGCACGGAACCGCCAGATCGTGCCCAGGAGACAAGATTTCGGCATGGGACTCAGGGAAATAGACCGTTGTCGGTTCCGCAAAATCTCTGTTTGTAGGAATAGGCGTGTCAGCGCGCATCACTTTGCATCCGGCTTTCAAATCGTAAACAGGCAACAAGCCTTTATTGGACAGATTGAACATGGCTCCCATCAGGTCGTTAGGACGTAATGAACCGGAAACATCGGCGGACAGCTTGGGCAGATTGGCTAGGCTAAATTCAGTCACGATTAGGATTATGCAAGCTATCCCCACGACCCATTCCAGGGTTCGCACGAACCGTTTTTTTGGTGTGGGCTGCGGGGACGAAATGGACTCGTATTTGTCGGTTTTGTCGGGTTCGAGTGAGTCGCGAAACAGCGGATGGACCGCAAAAGACGCAGGCACTTCCATTTCATATTTCAATACATCCGAAGGCTGATATGTGTATTCCTTGCCACATTCATCGCAGCGGACCCCAAATGGTTTATCGATCTTCGGTCGAGGCAATACCGCGTCCGTCTCCCCCAGTGGAATCCGGTGCACGCTAAAGAAATTGCCCCGCCCGTGAAACCAGTGGTTCTTACATACAACCACCCAGCAATAATTGCTGTCTACCCACATTTCCTTCGGGGGCTCTATCCTCTTTTCCTCGCTTGCAGCCACTGCCGGTGCGGCAACCTGGACGGGAGCGGGGTTCTCCGTCGCGGCCTCTTTCTCCTTTTCGGCACTCACCGTCACTGCAGGTGCGGCATCCTGGTTAGGAGCGGGGTTGAGACAATCCGCGATTTGAGCCGTGGTCCAGCGCAGCCCGGGATCTCGACGCAAACAGTGCTGCGCGATGTCGAGGAAGGGCTGAGGAATCGTGGATGGAACGGTCGGGTCGGCTTGACTCTCCGCGGATGAAACGGGAGCCTGTTGCGTAAGTACTTCGACCAGCGTGACACCCAGAGACCAAATGTCACTCGAAGGGGCAACCGGTGCGGAGCCTGCCTCGGGCGCGTCGTAAGCGTCAAGAGGGCGGTAGGCGGGGCGCGGTTCTCCGAGAGGCAGAGCCGTGTCGCTTGAGAGCTTGAGTTGATTGTCGATGGCCATAACGTTTGAAGGTTTGATGTGAGAGTGGGCAAGGCCTTTGCTGTGGATATAGCCAAGCGCATCGAGGAGCGGTCCGAGCATTTCGCGAGCTTCTTTTTCGCCGAGTGGATGCTTGTGGAGACCTCGTCCGAGGTCTTCCTCAGCGTACTCCATCAGGACGAAAAGCAAATCCATGTCCGCAAGCCGGCAGCGGGCGCCGGGTAGCAGGCGGAGGAGATTTGGATGACTAAGCTTCGAAACGCGGTCCAAGAGAGAGGCTTGGAAATCTGCGTTCCCACCAGAAGTTATAAATTTAATGGCCAGATTTTTAGGTTGTGGCGGGGGGGACTGCGTTAAGAAGACGGCCCCATAACTCGTGCTGCCCAAGAACCTCTGAAGCCGAAACTTCTCATTGAGAACGTGTCCCTCGAACTTCTTCCAGTCATCTCGCATGGGACACCCCACAGGCGCGTCTGACGAGAGCCGCCGATCATGGGCGATGAGGTCTGGCGAATCGCCTGGCCCTCGAGTAGAGGCTGGTTAGGACAAATTCTCGCACGAAAAGGCAGCGAAAGTACAAGCTTTGATATCGCCCCATCATCGCCCCATCAAGGCCGAGAGGGAATCTTTTTACAATCTTTTACGGTCTTTTTACATCCTTTTACAGCGCCGTGGGAAGCTGCAAGACGGAAAGGAGCTCTTTCTAACTGGCCATCGCCAGGCTTGCTAGCGAGGGCTGATCTTCCAAAGCAACGGTCAGTACCGCTTGCTCGTATAGGTTCAAGGGGAGGGGTGCAATCAGGGAGAAAGAATGCTCAGAGTGCTCCGCGCAAGTGGCGGAACGACGAGACATATTTGTTTACCGTGTAGGCCCGCTGCATAGCCGCTGCTTGGCGTCGGAGACCAACGGATAGAGGTAGATGTCTTTGATGACTTGGCCGTGAGCCTTGTGCTCTCGATCCATGCGACCGCGCCCGGTGGTCTGTCCCACATAGATCCAGTTGGCCGCGCGGTAGCAGGTTCCACGAAAACGGCTAGCATCCACCAGGGTTTCCAGCAGCAGCGGAG
>QHYJ01000286.1:0-11483 GCA_003223255.1 Acidobacteriota bacterium
TCAGCGCGCAAGTCATACTGCAACGCGCCCGGATCGGGCGTTCGCGGCATAACGTAGAGGATGTCGCCTCATGCGTGCCGCGAGAAGCCGTCGCCTTTCAGGCGACGGAGTGATCACTGAAGTCTTTGGAAGAACTGGTTGTACAATCTTTGAACGTGAGAAGCATACGCGGCCTCCCTCATCCGTTGTTCAAATTCGCCGCAAACGGCACGGTCAACGAATGCCCGTGTGTGGATGCTGTCCTTGAATTCATACAAGACCTGACCATGAGTGAGCCAGAATCCGCACGGCATAAAGCTGCGATGTGGTTTCTTTTGGAAAATGAAAGAGCGTTTTTCCTTGCGTGCGCTGAAGCGGGAATCGATGCGGAGAAGCTGAGGAACCACCTCCTGAAATGTCAATCTCTGAAAACCACAGCAACCAAAGAATGAGGATACTGGTTTGCACGGATTTGCGTCTTGACAATTTACTTTGCGCTCGGCGATATGGAAATTGTTGAACGGCTGGGGCGGCGTAATACCGGCCCTCTGTGATATGCTTGCGGATTGTGCCGGAGTGGCGGAACTGGCAGACGCGCCGGACTCAAAATCCGGTGGCCGCAAGGCCGTGAAGGTTCAATTCCTTTCTCCGGCACCACTTTCCTATTGTTGCCAGTTGTTGCCAAAAACCTGCTACACGATGACACACGTTGACACATCCACGAAAACGAAAATGCGCAAAATCCCTTGAAAAACGCAAAAATCTCAGGAATTGGCGGGTATCTGAATCTGAGGGATGTGCAATTAGGAGGAGGGGGTCCGTCGAACCCACACGGTACTAAGTACCACTGGATTTTGAGTCCAGCGCGTCTGCCAGTTCCGCCACTCCGGGCTTTTCTAACTCACTGAATTGTAACATTTTCCGCCTGCTTTTCTTGCGCCTCTTGCTGCGACTCGGCAGATATTGGCCAAGGCACTGAAGCTGGACGAGCTGCCGATTACCCACCGTGGGTAATACCAACCGGACGCCTTAAACTGCACAAAAAAGAGCTCTTAGGAATCTGCTCACCGAACCCGCGGTAAACTCCCGCTAGAAGAGTTGACCACTGGCACCGGCGCATTGCTCAAAATGGCCGGTGCATAGCCCTGGGTTTCCACAACCCTTACGTTCCTCGACGGAGGCGCACGCGCCCAGCCGATCCTTCCCTTCTGGACTCGGGCATTGATCTACACCAGCGTTCGATTTGGCTCCGAATTTCCTAGAGATTCCCACAGGTGCGACTGGACGTTCACGGCCCGTAGAGCTAGTCTACACTTCCCGGGCGGCAGGTTTCCTGCTGGCCGGAAACAACCGCGCGGACACCCCGAGGATGTTTGTGTCTACCGTAACTCCCCTTTCGACGGGAGCACACGTCGAGCACCGCGATCTGTCTTTTCGGATGGACCAGGTCCTGAAAGAGCTGGACTCTGTCCGCTCGTCGCCCGACATGGATGCGGTCCATGATCTGCGGGTGGCGATTCGTCGTTGCCGCTCGCTAGCCGCCGCGATGGAAGAGATTGATCCTCATCCCGCCTGGCCGGCGATGCGCAAGGCCGCGCGCAAACTTTTCCGCGCGCTGGGCGCTTTGCGCGATGCGCAGGTGATGAACGAGTGGGTCAAGAAGCTCGGGCCGGAAACGGATCCCCTTCGCGCGCATTTGCTGGCTTCCTTTGAATCCACGGAGCCCCAGCTGCGCGATGCGGCATTGCACGCGGTTGCGAAGTTTGACGCAAAAGCTTGGAAGCGGCTTGCTCGCACGCTACGGCAACGTAGCCGCCTGGTACCGGCCGGCAGCCTGGCAGCGGAATGCCTGGCGCTCGAACGATTCGAAGACGCCAAGGAACTTCACGCAAGAGCTTTGCGCACGGAAAAGCCCAAGCCTTGGCATGCGTTGCGCATTGGATTGAAACGCTTCCGCTACACAGTCGAGAGTTTGCTTCCCGAGCATTATGCGTTTTGGAGTGAAAACCTCAAACGCGTTCAGGATTTGCTCGGAGAAATTCACGACTTGGACGTGCTTTCGGACGTCGTCAAGAAATCGGACTTCGTCGAGACTGAAGATTGCTTGAATCTTTGGCTGGAAATCGTTGGGCGCGAGCGCCACCGGCGCGCCCGCACCTATCGCCAACTTACGCTAGGGATGACAAGTCTCTGGAATCTGTGGCGAGCCGGCTTGCCGACGAACGGGCGCGTCGAGGCGGCTGCCGAAGCACGCTTGCGAGCTACGGCGCGAGCCGTGGATCCGCACGCCAGCCGCACTTCGCAGATTTCACGCATTGCGGTGGCGATTTATGAGGCGCTGAAACGCGCCGATGCGGCCCCTGTGTTTCGCGAGGCTGCGCTGCGCCGCATCCTGCTGGCGGCTGCTCGCCTGCATGACACGGGGAACGACCACGCGGGCAAGTCTCCGCAAAAGATGGCACGCAAGTTCATTCTTGACCTTGCGATTCCTCCCGGATGGAGCAACGAACAATGGGAGCTGCTCGCGATGGTGGTCCGTTATCACCGCGGTGCCGAGCCCTCAAAAAAGAGCGGCCCCTTTCGCAAATTGTCTGCGGAGCGGCAGAATTGCGTTCGGGCGTTGACCGGGGTTTTGCGATTGGCTTTGGCCCTTCGCAAATGCGGCGTAGAGAGCGGCGCGGGACTTCGCGCGGAAAAGTCTGCGGAGACCGTTGTGCTTCGCGTTCGCGGGCTCGCCGATGACGTGGAAAGCGCCGCGCGACTGGCCGCCGGAAAACATTTGCTGGAAGAGTATCTTGGAATCCCGCTGATTCTGAAACCTGTGGTCAAGCCGGGAAAAGTGGTCGAACTGGCGCCACGCCAGGACGCCCACGTTGCGCCGTTTGTTTCCTCCAGCTAGTTGCTAGTTGAACGGGCAGAACGTCCTCGCCGGCATGTTCAGGAAAGAGTCGCGGACGATCCGCAGCAGAGTTGTTTCACCGGCTTGCTGTAGTTGTAAAGCAGAGGAAAAAACAGCGTTGTCCAGGGTTCGATATCATATGATATCAGCCAGTGGATGACCAAACCGCTTTGTTGATCCGTGGGGCGAAAGGAAGGTTCAAGAAGTCAGCAGCTTACTTCCCGGCCTTGCGCAAGAGCTTTGGGATTGCCAACCAAACCAGGACACCGATGGGCGGAGAAATTCGTTTTAGTTCAACGAGAGCAACGCCAGCTTTTTTCAGAGCCGTTACGTGCTTCTTGGAACCGAGGGCGGTGGCGATGACGTCGTCGAGATGCGGCGCGTGGCCAAACAAAAAAATGGAAGAGGCTTGTTTTTCCCGCGCAAGTTCGCGAAAGAGCAGCGTGGGCTCAGCGCCAGGGAGAAGCAATTCGCTTCGCCGGATTTTCTGCCTGGAATAATCGAGAGCATCCGCAAAAATCTCCGCCGTTTGCACGGCTCGCGTGTAAGGACTGCTCACCAACAAACCCGGGGTCGCGCCAAGAGCGGCCAAGCCTTTGGCGACTCCTTTCGTTTTCTCCATCCCTTCTTCGGTTAGATATCTCTCAGGATCAGGAGGACATTTCGGTTCTTCGCGATCAATGGCCATGCCGTGCCGCACGATATAGAGCTGCATTCTTCTCTCCTAATCTCAGGAACTCGACGATTCTTTCAGCGTTCACGAAGAACGAAACATGCGCCGGATTCGATTCATGATGCCGGGCGCTTGCCGAAAAAAGACCTTCACATGAAGCTCTTTCTCAAACCATTCGGCGCTTCGGGCGGCGTCGCGCAGTTCCTCCGGAGCGTCGCCGCGCGCCTGCACTTCCAAGGCAAGCGCGCCGCGCTCGAACGAAGCATGAACCTTCACGATACGTTGCCGGTGCGAATGATCAAGGCTCTCGGCAATCCGCAAAATCGACGCCAGCCTTCGCAGCAGTGGCTTGCCGACATCGTCCAAAGAAGAATACGAGGGGTGATGCCCGGCGGGTTCCGACTTGCGATTGTGATAGCGCACCAAGCCCGCGACGATGGCCCGTTCGCGCCTCCCCAACCCGGGAATGTCGCCATGCAACACCAGATATTCTCCGTGTTTGTGATGTCCGCGGTGGCTGATCATGTGCCCTGAGTCATGCAACAAGGCGCCCGCTTCCAAGAGCACGCGCGTTTGGGGCGGCAAGCGGTGCACCGGCTGCAATTCGTCGAAGAGTTGACAGCTCAATTCGCGCACGTGCTCGGAGTGCTGCTGATCGAATTCCAGGCGTCGCGCAAAACTGCGAGTGCCCACGAGCAGCTCCCGGGCCGCCGCGTTGTAGCGGTGGGGTTCTTTGCGGGAAAAGGTATCGCGAGCGATTTCGTGCAAGAGGCCTTCGCGCAGGCCGACGCCCGGAATCGCAAATGAGCGCAAGCTCATGTACCGGCCCAGCGTGAGGAAAATGACGGCGGCGATCCCCATCACGTCGGCGCGATCCCGGCGCACGCCGTAAGTTTTCATGCGGTCGCGCACGTCGCGCCCGAGAATATCCGGTAAGCGCTCGCGCACAAGGGAGAGATCCATCGTCTGCAAACCGTGGACTCGTTCGCCTGGTGCGATCTCGGCCAGCGTTTCGGCATTCCCGCCCAGTGCCACTGCAATGCCGTCGTTCAGGTTCGGCCGCGGCACGAGTTTTGACTCCAGCAATGCGCGCAAGTAGCGGCGCACCTGTTCGGCTTGCGCGGGACGAATCACTCCCGGCAAATCCAAAGTCGTCATGAGGCGGACCGTGCCCACGGGCAACTGGGCGCCTTGTTCCACCGAATGATTTCGGAGAATGCTAATCTCCAGACTTCCGCCTCCTAAGTCCACGATGCAGTGCGGTGCCGCCTCCGGTCCGAGAGCGGCAAACACCGCTTCCCTTCCCAGGCGCGATTCTTCGGCGGGACTGATAACCTCGAGGGCGATTCCGGATTTTCTTTTGATGGCACGAACAAACGCATCGCGGTTCCGCGCTTCGCGAGTGGCGCTCGTGGCTACGGCGCGATAGCGAGTGACTCCAAAATCGTCCATGACCTCACGCAAATGCCGGAACGCTTTTGCGGCTTTCTTAAAAACGTCCTCGCTAAAGCGCGGCCGGAGAAAGACGCTCTCCCCCAGCCGCAGGGGACAACGCTCCGTCTGCAACGGCTCAATATCGAGCGCCGAATAAGCGCGGGCTACCGAAAGGCGCACGGCATTGGAGCCGGCATCGATGGCCGCGATGTGGACCGGCTCGGGCATCAGCGAGCCTACCGCCAGAGGTGAGATAAGGCGGAGGAAGGAGTGTACTTCGTGGAGCGGATTCCGAGTTGTTCCGCAATGCGCTGGCGGAGGAGTTTGTTAACGGCGGGCACGCTGGCTTCGCCGTCCAGCTCAATGAAGTTGTGCTTTTTCGCCATGACTTCGAATTCGCGCTTAATCATAGTCTGGTAACGGATAAAGGACCAGTAGAGATCGTGCGAAAGAGACATATCGCGTCCCGCTTCCCAGTAGCTGATGGCCTGCGCTTTGCGGAATTCGCGGCCGAACGCCGTTTCCGGGCGGACGTTCAGCCAAGACGTGAGATGCGGCCGCAGGGCCATGGCGTAAAGCCCGCTTATATAGTCGCGATTGATGCCGCGCACTACGCCCCGGGCAATCAAAGTGAAAATGTAGCGGTCCGCGAGCACGATGGTGCCGGAGCGCAACGCGGGAAGGACACGATGTTCCACTTGGTCGAAGAAGTCGGTCGCGTACATCAAGGCCAGGGTCAGGCGCGTCACCGCGTTTTTGGCCAGCAACTCATCGATGTCACGCCCCACCAAGGCGGAGCGGCGCAAGCCGCTGGTTTGCACTGCAAAACCCTCCGATTCGAGCCATTCTTGCAACAAAGTGATCTGCGTGGAGCGCCCCGAGCCATCCATGCCTTCGATCACAATCAGACTGCCCGTAATTTCGCTGGGATCAAACCCAACTAGAGGTTCGCCAAAAAAATATTGCGAGCCGGTGTCTTCGGATGTGGGCGCCGCTTTTGGCTGCGCCGGGGCTGGAGTCGCAGGTACCTCTGTCGCGGCGACGGGCGCCGCCGGTTTCTCTTTTTCCTGTTCGGACATGCTTACTCTGCTTCCTCAGCGCGGGGAGCAAAGCGCTTGAGATCAATTTTCGAAGCGACGATATCGCGCATCTGTTTCTGCAATTTGTTCACGGGAAGCGTTCCGTCCAACACGACGAAATCGTCGGAGTCAACCATTTTGTCGTACTCCTCGAGGATGCGCGCCTGGAACAAGCGAAAGCTCTCTGCGCGGTCGTACGACATTCCCAGGTCCATGCCCGCCTCGTAGTATTTCAGTTTGGGGCGACCGCTCAAGATGCGATTCACCGCGACGTCCAGCGGCGCGCGGAAGTAAAAGGTGATGTCCGGAACGGGTGCGAAGCGGTAGAGATTTCGCAGCCAGCGGGGCGGGCAACCTCTGGCCGTGTCGCGCGCGAATGCGGTGTAAATGTAGCGGTCGGCCAAAACCAGATAGTCGCCCTGAAGCAAAGGCATGATTTGCCTTTCACAGCGGTCCGCAAAATCCGCAGCGTGCAGGAGTGAAAACGTAGTTGGCGTGAGTAATCGCCGCTGTTTGCCCCGCCGCGTCGCAAATTTTACGAGCGGAGACGAATTCCATTCGGTGAAATGTAGCCGGTAGCCCCCGATCTCCAGCCAGCGCTTCAGCAAATACAATTGCGTGCTTTTTCCGGAGCCGTCCGTACCTTCCACGACGATCAGCGCGCCGGGATAGGCGCGGCTGGGAACCGGCCGTCCCGGTTGCGGAAGGGTGGATTTCGCCGGCTCGGTCCGCGCCGGTTTTTGCACAACATCCTGAGTTTCCATGGGCCTCTAACGAGAAGCTACTCGAACGGCAAGAGTATTCACGGATTGTTACAGCCGCATTACAACACATCGCGCGCGTTCCCGCAAAGCACGCAGGGCTTTAGAAGAGAGTGATTTTGATATGCAGGAATTTCTTAGGGTTTTGCCGGAAATCTCCGATCAGCAGGCGCATGTCGCCGCTCAATCCCGCAAGGTTGTCGTAAAGTTTCGGGTCCGTGAACAGTTTTCCCGCGGTCGTGGTGTTGTCATTCAACTTCGCGGAGGCAGAGGCAAAGTTCGCACTCGTTTCGCGTAATTTTTCATAAAGCGTGTCGTCTGTGATGAACTTGCCCAAAGAGCCCTTGCCCGCGCGAGCGTCCTTGAGCATCGTGTTGCCATTCGTCATCGCCTCTTTGGTCTGGTCGTAGAGCGTCGGGTCGTAGATCAATTTACCCAGCGAGCCTTTGCCGGCCCGAACATCCGCCAACATCACGTTTACGTTGTCCAAACCTTTGTCGAACTTGTTGTACATCTCGTCGGTGGCAACCAGTTTCCCCAGTGTGCCTTGCCCATCGCGAATGCTGGTCATCATTGCGTCGCCCTTCGCGAGCATGTCCCTCATGTGATTATAGGCCTGGTCGTCGTTCAGCATTTTTCCCAGCGAGCCTCGGCCTTCCTGTACACCGGCGATCAGGTCACGCACGTCGGTAGACAAAGCCGAAAGATTCCCGAGCACTTCCGCGCTCCGCTCCACCACTTCCGCCATGGCCTTCTCTTCCGCACCGGGAATCACTCCAGCGTCAGGAATTGGCGCCCCCGTGAGTCCACGCGAAATAGTTATATAGCGGTTCCCCAACAGTCCTTCCGTCCTCAGGCTCGCCACGGAGTCGGTCAAAATATCGCTTTGAAACCGCCGGTCCACGCGCATCACCACCTCGATATTCTTGTTCCGGTCCGTCGCCTTTCCTGAAGTCCGCGGTAAAAACCTGATAGACTCCACATTGCCCACTTCCACGCCGTCCACCCGCACGGCCGCCCCGCTCACCAGCCCGGAAACTTCCGGCAGATAGGTCGTCAAGCGGTATTTGGGTCCGAGAAACCCCTGACCGCTCACATAGAAGATTCCAGCCGCCAGCACCGACAATCCCACCAACACGAACAGCCCCACCCGCAATTCCGTCCAGGTAAGTTGTTTTCGTTGTGGCATTTCTTCTCTCCTCCAAAACCATGAAAAAAAGCTACGGCAAATTCAAACGAGAAAACGCTTCAGATAAGGATCCTTCGAGCTCAAAATTTCCTCAGGCTCCCCTTCGAAATAAATCTCTCCGTCGCGATAGACCAGAAACCGCGTGCGCGCTGCATTTGCTGCCGGCCCATTCCCGTTCTGCGAATTGGCCACCACGCGCTCCGCGTGAGGGTCAAAATGAAAGTTTGCCAGGGCAAATCCGTCCTGCAGCCGGTGCGTGGCCAGCAGCGCAGTCACTCCAAACACATCTCGCAACCGCAAGATCAGCGTGATAATCGTTTGCGAAGTGACCGGGTCCAGCCCTGCCGTAGGCGAATCATAGAGGACGATGGGCGGGCGGGTGACCAGCGCGCGCGCAATGGAAACGCGCCGCCTCATGCCTCCGGATAGCTCGGAAGGAAGCAAGTCCGTGGTGTGTTCCAGTTCCACAAAGCGCAGCGCTTCCTCCACGCGCGGCACGATCTCATCCGCCGCTATGGCATCTTCATGCAATCGGTATGCCACGTTGTCCGCCACGGTCATGGAGTCGAACAACGCTCCTTCCTGAAACATAAATCCAATCTTCCGGCGAAACGCCAGCAACTCCTTTTCCGACATTTCCGAAACTTTTTGACCGAGTACCTCGATGTTGCCGCTGTCCGGCCGCAGCAACCCTGCCGCCATTTTCAATGTGAGTGTCTTTCCCGTGCCCGTTTCCCCAAGCAGGACAACGGTTTCCCGTTCGCGCACGCAAAACGACACCCCGCGGAGAATCTCCCCTTCGTCGAAGCCTATGCGCACATCTTCAAATGCAATCGCAGAGCTCGCTTCCCCGAAGGAAAAGGAAAAAGACCTGTCTCCAGCCATACAGCGATTATAGCGGCATTTCGCTTTTTCTTCCGGGAAGGGCGCCCAAAACGCACTGGGCCTGGGCGGCGCGGAACAGCGAGGTGGGCGTACAATAAGGCCGCTTTGCCGCCAAAGAGGAGACATTGGTGAAAACAATTTCCGCCTCGTTTCAATTGCAACCTATCGCCCACCTTGCCAGGTTCTTTTTTTGTGCCACGTTTGCCTTGTTCGCTTCGCGCATCGCGACGGCGCAAGGTTTCTCGGTCGAGCAGGTTATGAGCTCACCGTTCCCCGACAATTTGACCGCGGCGGCGCGCGCGCCACGCATCGCCTGGGCCTTCGACGCCAAAGGTGTGCGCAACGTCTGGACCGCCGACGCACTTGACTTTGCCGCACGCCAGGTGACGCACTATTCGGAAGACGACGGCATGGCGCTGGCCAGCCTCCGGCTCACTCCCGATGGCCGTACGGTCGTTTATTCCCGCGGCAGCGAACTTAACTCCGCAGGCGAAGTCGCTGATCCGACCAGCAACGTCACGAAACCGAACCAGCAAGTGTGGGCGGTAGACGTGGACAAGGGCGAACCGCGCTATCTCGGCGATTTGGATTGCACGCGCGAAGGGTGCGAGGACATCGAACTTTCTCCCGACGGCACGACGGCCGTGTGGGCGGCGCGCGGGCAACTGTGGGTCGCGCCGGTGTCCGGCGCCGCGCCTGCGCATCCAGTCGCCTTCGTGCGGGGCGAGAACGATTCGCCGCAGTGGTCCCCTGACGGCACGGAAATCGCCTTCGTCTCGCAGCGCGGCGATCACAGCTTCATCGCCATTTACAATTTCGGCCAAGAATCCATCCGCTACCTCGCTCCGTCTGTGGATCGCGATGGGATGCCGCGTTGGTCCGCTGACGGCAAGCAGATTGCCTTCGTCCGCATCCACGGCCTCGAGGAGCGTTTGCCACTTCTGCAGGTCCGCTCGAATCCTTGGGGCATTTACATCGCGGACGCTTCGAGTGGTGAAGCGCGCGCCATCTGGCGCAGTACAGAAGACCTGATCGGCTCACTACCCAATCTCACCGAAAACAAATCTTTCCACTTCGTTGGCAACCGCATCGTCTTCGCTTCGGAGCAAGACGGCTGGAACCATCTCTATTCGATACCAGCGACTGGCGGCGCAGCCACCCTTCTCACTCCCGGCGAATTTGAAGTGGAGGACGTCGCCGTATCGCGCGACGCGCGGTCATTGACTTTTTCCTCAAATCAGGATGATATCGACCGCCGGCATCTGTGGCGCGTCAAGATCGACGGCGGCAAGCCCGAGGCTCTCAGCAAGGGCCAAACGATGGAATGGTCTCCCGTTGAGCTTGCGGACGGCCGAACCATCGTGTGCCTCGGCTCGACCGCTACTTCACCGGCCATGCCCTATCGCCTTACGTCTTCCGGGCGCGAGATGATTGCAGCCTCTCAGCTTCCCGCCGAATTTCCCAGCGCTCAGCTCGTCGTTCCCAAGCAAGTTACGTTCCCCGCCGAAGATGGGCTGATTATTCATGGACAGCTTTTCGTTCCTCGCGGACGCACTTCCGCTGGTCCGGCACTGCTTTTCATGCATGGGGGATCGCGCCGGCAGATGATGCTCGGCTTTCACTACATGCAGTACTATCACAACGCCTACGCTGAAAATCAGTATCTCGCCTCGCGTGGCTTCGTCGTCCTTTCGGTCAATTACCGCACCGGCATCATGTACGGCCGCGCTTTTCGCGAGCGCGAGAAAGGCGGGTCACGCGGCGCCGAGGAGTATCAGGACATCTTCGCCGCTGCGAAATATCTGCAAACCCTTCCGATCGTGGACGCGAAGAAGATCGGCCTCTGGGGCGGTTCCTATGGCGGTTTCCTGACGGCGCTGGGCCTGGCTCGCAATTCGGATATTTTCAAAGCGGGCGTGGACTTCCACGGCGTGCATGATTGGTCCGCGCGCGGCATTTTCCGTGGTGGCCCCGGTGGGCAAGAAGGCGGCGGGCCTCCCGACCGCGTGGAAGCCATGCGCCTGGCGTTTGAGTCATCGCCCAACGCTTCTATCAAGACCTGGAAATCGCCGGTGCTGCTGATTCAAGGCGATGACGACCGCAACGTGGATTTCAGCCAGATGGTGGACCTGGTCCAGCGCCTGCGCGAACAAAAAGTTCCCTTCGGACAGATCGTGTTTCCTGATGAGATTCACGATTTTCTGCTGTGGCGCTCCTGGGTGCGCGGCTACAAGGTGGGCGCGGACTTCTTCGACCGCGTGCTCGTCAAAGGCGAATCGATCGAAACAGGGAATTAGGATTAAAAGATTCTGTTAGCAAGGTAGAGGCAGAGCTTGGTCAAGAAGAGGTCCGCCACAATAATGAACACGGAGGAAAGAACCACCGACTGCGTGGTGGCGCGGCCGACCCCCTGCGTGCCGCCCCGCGCGGTCAACCCTTTGTAGCAGCCCACCGTGGCCAGAATGAATCCAAATACCACGGCTTTCGAAAAGCCCTGCATCAGGTCGGAGAATTCCAATATGTTGATGGCGCGCCGCCAAAACTCTATGGCGCTCAATTGCAGGGAAAAGACCGACGCAACGCA
>QHYJ01000286.1:11489-25482 GCA_003223255.1 Acidobacteriota bacterium
ACGGCACCATCGTCAGGGTTGCCAGCACTCGCGGCGTAACCAGCTTCCGGCTGGGATCCGTGCCCATCGCCCGCATCGCGTCCACTTGCTCCGTCACGAGCATGGAACCCAACTCGGAGGCCATTCCCGAGGAACAGCGCCCTGCTGTAAGCAGGCCGGTGATGGCCGGGGCAAGTTCGCGCACCAGCGCCAGAGACACCACGTCTCCGGTCAGCGAGGTTTGCCCAAACCGCACAAACTGCGCCCCGGTCTGCAACACCATGACGCCACCGATGAAAAACCCGGAAAGAAGAATAATCGGAAGCGAGCCGACGCCCACGTCATCCATCTGGTCGAGCGTGTCTTGAAAATAGTGCGGAGAAGTCGCGAGATTGGCCAGAGCCCGGAAGGAAAGCTGCGAATAATCTTGAACGGCGGCCACCGCCCGCTTCGTCGCGCCTTCCAGCACTTGCACGACCGAAGGGGTCTCTCCCTCTCTCGTGTGGTTGCCTGTTACCTGGAGCGGAGTGTCGGCCACAAGTTATTCACACTCGTCTTCTGCGTTGAACTCCTCGCCGAAACAGCAATAAGGGAAGCCTAACTGCCTGCCCACTTTGCGTCAAGTAAGCTCTGTTGACTTCCCGATCTTGAGAAGGGACCTGCCTAAACAGGAACACGTGCTCCGGAATCTCCGCGGTTTTTGCGAGGTGAGGGATCTGCTTTTCGGACCTGTAGATCCACGTCTTCAGGATTTCAACAGAGCCACTGTTTCCTACAGCAGGGCTTCCTTCGCGCCTGCCCCGATTGACTAAGATTTTGTGCCATAGGTGGCTTTCTGGATCGACGCGGCCTGGAACCTTTGTCAACTAAGCAACATGTGCCAAAACGGCCGTTTGCGGCCGCCCCAGGTCCATTACTCTGTTCTCCAAGGACACCATGGGGTATCCACCAGAACGACGGCGCCGAGCTCGGCTGAAGCTTTCGCAAACGGTTCGTGTGCGGCCTTCGGATGCTCATCTCCATTTTGATGACATCCTCCCCACGCTGAACACGACGCGAGATAGCGTGTACTTCGCGACCAAGAACGGTTCGTACCTGGAGGGTATGAGGGTCTTTATTACCTTCCCCTATTCCGACTCTCCGGGATCGCTGAATCGCGAGTCGCTCGGCCAAGTCGTACGCGTGGATGATCTGGGCCAGGGCCGCCACGGCGTGGCTATCGAAATCCTCATGCCGCTCTACGTCGGCGGCAAAGAAACCCAGCGCTGACACTGGCCCAGCCTGCAGATTGGCTTCCGGCCTTGCCTAATCCATGCACCGAGCTCTTGTCAATCGCGGCTTGCTGGACGCCAAGAGCCGCTGTCGTTACACTGTCTCTTCCTCTTGATTGCATTTTGACACACGACACGCGAGGCCAGAGGCGCGGATGCTGAAATTCTATACCGCCGGTGAATCGCACGGACAAGCACTCTTCGCGTACATCTCCGGCCTTCCGGCGCAACTCCCCATCGATCTCAAGTTCATCAACAACGAGCTGCACCGCCGTCAGCTCGGCTATGGACGCGGCGGGCGCCAGAAGATCGAAAAGGATCGCGCGGAAATTTTTGCAGGCGTGCGCCACGGCAAAACCATCGGCGCGCCTATCGCCCTGCGCATCGAGAATCGCGATTGGGCCAATTGGGAAAAAATCCTTCCCGTCGAGCCCACCGAAGACGATCCCGGTGCAAAGAAATTAGTGGCGCCGCGCCCTGGCCATGCCGACTTGGCCGGCTCGCTGAAATTCAACTATCACGATGCGCGCTACGTCCTCGAACGCGCTTCCGCCCGCGAAACCGCAGCGCGCGTCGCTGCCGGCACGTTTGCGAAAATTCTCTTGAAGGAATTCGGTACCGAAATCGCCAGCCACACCATCCAGGTAGGCAGCATTCGCCTGGAGCGCCCCGCGACTTGGAAAAAAATTCGCGCCGTTAGTACGGACCTCGATTCGCCATTGCGCTGCACCGACGCCGCCACTCAAGAAAAGATGAAGGCCGAAGTCGACGCGGTTCTCAAAGCCAACGACACGGTCGGAGGCATCTTCGAAATTGTCGCTCACAATGTTCCTCCCGGCCTGGGCAGCCACGCGCAGTGGGACGAAAAACTCGATGGCCGCCTGGCCCAGGCGCTCATGAGCGTCCAAGCCGTCAAGGCCGTCGAAATTGGCGGCGGGGTGTCGATCGCCGGCGCTCATGGCAGCGACGTCCAGGACGAAATCTCTTACGACAAAGCAGCGCACCGCTTTCGCCGCTTCACCAACCGCGCCGGGGGCCTCGAAGGCGGCATTACCAACGGCGAAGACATTGTCATCCGCGGCTACTTGAAACCGATCTCCACGTTGCGCAAGCCCCTGCACACGACCAACTTGGTAACCAAGGAGCCGGTGCAAGCCGCATATGAGCGCTCCGACTGGTGCGTGGTCCCCGCCGGCGCGGTCGCGGGCGAAGCCATGGTCGCTCTTGTGTTAGCCGATACTTTTCTGCAAAAATTTGGAGGAGACTCCCTCGCCGAAATGCGGCGGAACTTCGACAACTATGTCCGACAAATCGACGAGTTCTAAAGCGCCTGCGGCCACCGCGACCGAGACGTCCCAGGGGTCTGCGCCACCGCGAAAGATCTACCCCATCATCAAATACGGCGATCCCGTCCTCGAAAAGCCCGGCGCGCCGGTAACGAAATTTGATGCTGAACTCGAAGAGCTTGCCGAAGACATGTTCGCTTCCATGTACGCCGCGCAAGGCGTTGGCTTAGCCGCACCGCAAATTGGAAAGAGCATGCGCTTCGCAGTCGTGGACGTCACCGGCGGAAAAAATCCGGAAGGCAAAATTGTTCTAGCGAATCCCGAAGTCACGCACGCCGAGGGCGAAGTCCGGGAGGAAGAGGGCTGCCTCTCGATTCCCGGCTTCCGCGGTTACGTCATTCGCCCGCAATTCGTGACCGTCAAGGCGCAGAACGTCAAAGGCGAGCCGTTTGAAATTCGCGGCGAAAATCTTCTCGCTCGTGCCTTCTGCCACGAAATCGACCACCTCAATGGCATCCTCTTCTTGCAGCATCTCGGGATGCTGAAGCGCGACATGATTAAACGCAAAATCAAAAAGCTCCGCAAACAAGGCGAGTGGTGATTCCTTCTTTACCCACCTCAATTACACGCCTCTGTTCTTATCGTTAGAGACAGCCACAAAGCCGTGTCATCCTGAGCCTACCTGTGCAGGCAGGCGAGCGAAAGGATCTCCACTGTGAATTCGGCTAAACACTCAGGAGGGGCATCCAGGCTGCGGATTGTTTTCTGCGGCACGCCGCAATTTGCTGTTCCGGCTCTGAAGCATCTTCTCGCCCAGCCTGATTTCGAGCTTCTCGCCGTCATCACCCAGCCTGACCGTCCTCGTGGTCGCGGCCAGCAAGTCTCTGTTTCTCCGGTGAAGGATGTCGCGCTTGCCGCGCATCTCCCCGTGCATCAGCCGGAAAAAATTCGCGCGCCGGAAGTGCAACAACTCCTTGAAAAGCTTGCGCCCGACGTCATCGTTATCATTGCGTACGGCCAAATCATTCCTGCGCGGCTACTTTCGATTCCCAAGCACGGCTGGATCAATCTCCACGCTTCACTTCTCCCCAGGTATCGTGGCGCGGCTCCGATTAATTGGGTCATCGCGAACGGCGAAACGCGTACTGGCCTCACCACCATGCGCATCGATGCCGGCATGGACACTGGCGACCTTCTCCTCCAGAGCGAAATGGAGATTGGTCCCAGCGAGACTGCTCCGGAACTCGCCGCGCGCATGTCCGAAGCCGGCGCGCCGCTCATCGAGCAAACCCTGCGCGGGCTCGCCGCCGGCACAATCGTTCCGCACCCCCAGAATCACACCGAAGCCACCATTGCTCCCATCTTGAAAAAAGAAGACGGGCGCATCGACTGGATCCGCTCCGCCCAGGAAATTTACAACCGCATGCGTGGGTTCGCTCCCTGGCCCGGCGCATATACCACCTTTCGCGGCCAGAGTTGCCACCTCTGGGCCGAACCACTGCCTGAAAATGCATCTTTGGGAGGGGAAGCGCTCCATAGCCCTTTACCGGCAGCCCAATCTACTCCGGGGACTCTTTTCGGCGGAAAGGGAAAGAATGACTGGTTCGTTTTTTGCGGCAAAACAACATCTTTACGGCTGAAATCCGTCAAACTCGAAGGGCGCAAGCAGGTCAGCGCTTCCGAATTCGTCAGCGGCGCGCGCCTAAAGCCGGGTGAACGCTTTGGCAACACCTGATTTGCGCGCTTCCAAACACTCAGGCATACTCAAATTTGCTTTGTTTAGTTTTTATCGATAAACGCTTGTTAGTGACTGACCGTTTGACCGACCGTCGTAAGGGGAGTCCACTTTTCATGCACGCCTGCGAATCTTCAAAGAACCGCGGAGCCGCACACTCCCGCGGACGCAAACTTCTGCGCCTCGCTGCCGCCTGCATCCTCGCAGCTCAGCTGGCTTTCTTGCCTCTTTTGTCCGCTGCGGGCGACAAGCCCGCCTCCGCCACGCCCCCCGCGCCCGTGTCGACGAACGATCCCGTCCTGAAAGCCATGCAGACGGAACTCTCCCGCGCGATCACGGAGCTCGGCAAAGACGAGCAGCCTCCTTACTATCTGAGCTACACAGTCTATGACCAAGATTTCGTTGTTCTGGCCGGGGCTTACGGCAGCCTGCTGGGCAACACCACTGCTCAGCGCCGCTATGCCGACGTCACCATGCGAGTCGGTACTTCCGACCTCGACAACACGCACGGCCAGAGCCGCTCGAGTGGCGTTACTTCCGGAACGCTTCCTCTCGGCAACGACCAGGACGCCATCGCCCGCGTTTTGTGGGAGCTTACAGACCGCGAATACAAGCGCGCCGTTCCCGCTCTGCTGAACGTTCGCACCGACACAGCCGTCCGCGCCGAAGAAGAGGACAAGTCTCCCGATTTTTCTAAAGAGAAACCGGAAACCCATATCGGCGAAGCATCCGCTGCGCCGTTTGATCGTTCCGCTTGGGAAGGCGAAATCAAGCGCCTCTCGGCGGTCTTCCGCAAATATCCCGAAGTTTATTTCTCCAGCGTCGTCCTTCAGGCCTCGAATTCCAATTCGCGCATGGTCTCCAACGAAGGCACCACGCTCGTGTCTCCCACTTCCTCCGCGCGCCTCATCATGGAAGCCCAGACTCGCGCGGATGACGGCATGGATCTGCTCCGTGTGGAAACCTTTCAGGCCCCTAACGCCAAGGGTCTGCCCGGCGAAGCCGAACTGACTGCCAGAATTGACAAAATGGCCGCGGATCTCGGCGCGCTTCGTAAAGCTCCTGTCGCCGAGCCTTACGACGGCCCGGCGCTCCTGAGCGGACGCGCCGCAGCTGTGTTTTTCCACGAAGTCCTCGGCCACCGCCTCGAAGGCCATCGGCAGCGCGATGAAGAAGAAGGCCAAACCTTCACCAAGAAAGTTGGCCAGGAAGTCTTGCCGAAATTCCTCAGCGTGGCGGACGATCCGACCATTCATGAAATGGCGGGCATGAAACTTGCCGGCTCCTACGACTACGACAACGAAGGCACACCCGCAGAGCGCGTAGACGTTATCAAAGACGGCGTGCTCAAAAACTTTCTCATGTCGCGCATGCCCATTAAGAATTTCAGCGACTCCAATGGCCACGGCCGCAATCAGCCGGGCCTCATGCCCACGGGCCGGCAAGGAAATCTCATCGTCACTTCCACGCAGATAATCCCCGAGACCCAGATGCGCCAGACGCTTATTGACGAAGTGAAGAAACAAGGCAAGCCCTACGGCTTATATTTCGACGACATTCAGGGCGGGTTCACCGTCACCACGCGCCAGTTGCCCCAAGCATTTCAGGTATTACCCGTGATGGTCTACAAGGTTTATGCCGACGGCCGTCCCGACGAATTAGTGCGAGGTGTGGACTTCGTCGGCACCCCCCTCGCCGCGTTGACTCGCATTCTCACCACCGGCGACCAGGAACACGTCTTCAACGGCGTGTGTGGAGCCGAAAGCGGCCAGGTTCCCGTTGCCGCTGTCGCTCCTTCGATGCTCTTCTCCGAAATGGAAGTTCAGAAGCGCGCGCATCAGCACGAGCGCCCCCCGCTCTTGCCTCCACCCGGCTTTGAAGATATGGCGTCTCCGGCGAAAACGGCTGCGCACGCCAAGGCAGAGGTGAAGCCATGAGCGCCGTTCACGGCACCCTAGCATTCGCTCTCGCGCTTTCCGTCGCCCCGTGCGCGCCCTTGCTGCACGCTGCTTCCAGCGATTCCAAACCCGCCCCCGATCCCGCCATGGTTGCCGCCCACGCCTCCGCCAGAGGCGACGCACTGCTCGAAGCCTTGCTCGCCGAACTCGACCGCTCCAAAGCACAACTCAAGATGGATCAGGTTCAGCCGCCGTATTTCATCGAGTATCGCCTGAATGACGTGGAAGACTACAATGCGGAGGCCGCCTACGGCGCTCTCCGCGAAAACCAGCACGGGCACTTTCGCGTTCTGCGCGTCGTGGTTCGTATCGGGGATTACAAACAGGACAGCTTCTACGCGCGCGGCCAGGGCGAATCCACCATCCTCCCCCTCGACAATGACGCCATGGCCCTGCGACATCAAATCTGGCTCGCCACCGATGACGCCTACAAAGCCGCCGGCCAAGCGCTTGCCGAAAAGCAAGCGGAGCTCAAGCGTTTTACGACCGATACGAATCCCGTAGACGACTTCGCCAAGGCTGCGCCGCTCATCGCCGTCGAGCCCACCGTTTCGCTGAAACTCGACGAAACTTCCTGGAAAAAAACTCTTGAAGAGATTACCAATTTGTACCGGCAATATCCCGACATGCAGTCGGTCAGCGCCTCCGCGCACTTTTCCGCCGTCAACGAATACCTTGTCAACACGGAAGGCACGCTCACGCGCTGCGGCAAGACGACCTATTCGGTCCAATTGAACGGCTCCGCACAAGCCGCCGATGGCATGCGCCTCAGCCGCAGCCCGGCATACGTCGTCGCGCGCATGGAAGAACTGCCTTCGCACGATGCGCTGATGACCGACGCGAAGAACATGCTCGACACCATCGTCGCGCTGCGCCAGGCGCCCATTGTCGAGGAAGAGTATCGCGGTCCTGTTTTGTTCTCTGCGGATGCCGCCGACGACATCGTTGCCTCTTTGATCGGCCAAAACGTCGTGGGGCACAAACCGCAACTCGGCCGGCCTAACCGCACCACCGGCGCTTTTGCTACCAGCTACAAAGCGCGCGTGCTGCCAAATTTTCTGTCCGTCATCGACGATCCCACGCTGAAAGATTTCCAGGGCAAGAGCCTAATCGGCAACTACGTGTTCGACAGTGAAGGCGTAAAAGCGCAACCGGTCGACGCCATCGAAAACGGAATGCTCACGAATTATCTGATCGGCCGGCAGCCACTGCGCGACTTCCCTGCCTCGAACGGCCATGGCCGCGCCGCCGCAGGTATGACCGCCGTCCCCAACCTCGGTGTTCTCCTGCTGAAGAGCTCGGAACCGCAGTCGCCCGTCGATTTGAAAAAGAAAGTCATCGAGATGGTCAAGGAACAGGGCAAACCTTACGGCTACCGCGTCGAAACGCTCGGCCAGCCCGGCAACACACCTCGCCTGCTCTATCGCGTGTACGCCAACGACGGCCACGAAGAACTCGTGCGCGGCGCCGTCTTCAACGAACTGGACACACGCGCGCTACGCGCCGATGTCATAGCCGCGGGCAATGACCCGCTGGTGAGCAATCGGCCCGGGGGCATCCCCACGACGGTCATCAGCCCGTCGCTCCTCTTCGATGAATTGGAAGTAAAGCGCGCGGACACCAGCAAGGACAAGTTACCCGAGTACCCGCCTCCGCCGTTGGCAAAGAAATAGTCGTGAGAGCACGGCTTTGGCCGTGCCGCGGCAGCTTTTTCCCTTTTGACTTTCTAGTTTTTGTCTTCTAATTTCTTCGCTGACCATGACTCTCAAAGAACGACTCGAATGGCTCACTCGCATGACACTGCTCGTCTTCATTCTGGCGTCCGCGGCGTTTCTCAGCGCCATTACCGCCATGCGCATCGCCATTCATGGCCGCGAGGTCACCATGCCCAATCTTGTCGGTAAAAATGTTTCCGAAGCTAGCAAGATGCTGCAATCCCGCGGCCTAGTGCTGCGCGTCGCCGATCGCATCTACAGCGACCAGCCCATTAACGTCGTGCTGCGTCAGACTCCTCCCACCGGCCTGCTGATGAAAGTTTCCCAGCAGGCCCACGTCGTGCTCTCCCTGGGCCAGCGCCAGTTGCAGATTCCCATGCTAGAGGGCAATTCCCTGCGCGCCTCGCGTGTCGAACTGCTTCGTCAAGGCCTGCAAGTCGGCGAAGTTTCCGGCATCAACACGCCCGACGAACCCTTCGATACGATCGTGCTGCAAAATCCCAAGCCCGGTGCGGGCGCCTCCTTGCCCCGCGTGGACGTGCTCATCTCTCAGGGACCGCGCGAAACGGCCTATGTGATGCCGCATCTGGTGGGATTGAACGAAATCGAAGCGCACCGTCGCCTCGATCAGGCGCAAATGCGCCGCAAAGTCAATTATGTTTCCGCTCCGCAATGGCCCCACGGCGCCGTGATCGACCAGACGCCTCTGGCTGGCAGGAAAGTTCCCGCCTCCGCCACTGTCGAACTCACCGTCGCCAACTGATTTCCGCGGTCGCCGGCGGAAGACACCGTTACACTCTCACCTTCTTTGTTATCCCGCACAGTTCTCTTACCTCCGCAATCCACTCCTCTAAAACAACCTGCTGATGGGTCTCAATCCCAGTGAAGAGACCTCCCATGCGACCACCGCGACCAGCATGGGCCACCTTGCCTAGCGCTACAAAGTTTGCGCCATTGTGGACAATCCTGATCCTGACCCTTGTCCCGGTCGGCAAGGGCTTCTGCGTATTCACTCCACATCCAAATAGGCTCAGATCGCAAGTCTGTTCGTTGATCTGCGTCTCGGATTCCACATCGGTGATTTCTATGCTGGCTACAAGTGGATAGCGGCGTGCGCGTGGACGCTCAGATTGCACAAATAGAATCCTCTCTAAGAGATGGTCTTGGTTGTGCCCGCGGGATTGCCGCGCATTGTATATCAGGACGGAGCAAAGTTCGAGCCGGTTGCGCATTGGGCAGGGACTGGAGCTTGATAATTGACTCGCTCGGATAGCGCCGAGAATCTACAGATGTTGACGGCGTGCGGCCACGGTCCAGCTTTTGCGCATCTAAGCGGCTGTTGGCTAGCGCATCTTGCCTTGCGGTGCCGAACCACAGACCTTTACGGTTCTCGAAGCGGAACTCGCTCTTGGTTCCTTCTCTTGACTTCGTTTGCGACGCGCCGAAGGCACCAGGCCCGCCCTTTAGCGCCGACGGCATGGCATACTAATTCTCGTTTTTCTCGCGCGAATGACCCCATGAAGAAAATCGTTCGAACTGCCGCCGCCTCGGTCTGGCTCATTTTCCTGGTGGCACTGAGTGCGCGGCTGGGCTTCGCCTGGTACATGGAGCACCAGATTCCCCGAGAAATGCTTGCGCCGGCGTCCTTCGCCCAGGAAACTGGGAGCATCGCAAAATCCCTGGCGAACGGAAAAGGATTCAGTTCGCCGTTTGGGAAAGACACCGGTCCCACCGCGTGGCTGACTCCGGTGTACCCGCTGTTGGTCGCGGGAATCTTCCGCATATTTGGAATTTTCACGCGCGCTTCGTTTTTCGCCATTGTTCTTCTCAACGCGCTGTTTTCGTCCGGAGTGTGCGTGGCCATTTTTCACGCAGGAAGGCGCATTGCGGGACTGGGAGTAGCAAACGCAGCGGCCTGGCTTTGGGCCATCTTTCCCAATGCCGTTATCGTGCCGTTTGAATGGGTTTGGGATACATCGCTCGCGGTGCTGCTGGCTGCAACGATTTTGTGGGCGACGGTGAAGCTCTCAAATTCCGCGCGCTGGCGCGACTGGTGCTTGTACGGGTTGCTTTGGGGCTTCACCCTGATGACCAATCCGTCGCTGGGCTCGTTGCTGCCTTTCCTGCTGGTGTGGGCCGCCTACCGCGCGCGTCGCGAAACAAACTTTCACGCGACGAAACCCGCGCTGGCCGTTGCGGGCATTGCGTTCTTGTGCTGCGTGCCCTGGACCGTGCGCAACTACATCGTATTGCACCGGCTGATTCCGCTACGCTCCAATCTCCCGCTCGAACTGTACATCGGGAACAACGAAAACTATGCCCCGCGTGCCACGTGGCCTCCGAAAATCACAAAGGAACGCGAGCTATCCCGCTATTTCCGCTTGGGCGAAACGGCGTTCATGGACGAAGAAAAACGCAAGGCCCTGGCATTCATGCGCGCGTATCCGGGGATCGAACTGAAATTGACCGCGGCACGCTTCGTGGCCTTTTGGGCCGGGCTGATGAACCCGTGGCAAGCGTTCATTTCTTCCGATGCCACGCTCCTGGTCCGCGTGCTACTCGTATGCAGCATGGCCCCGGCTCTAGTTGGACTGCTGGGAATCGCCGCGCTGCTCTGGAAGCGCAGCCCGTACGTCTTTCCGTTAGCGGCCTATCCGGTAGTGTTTCCGTGGCTCTATTACGTGACGCATTCCAACTTGAGATACCGCCATCCCATTGACCCCGTAATGTTGCTGCTGGTCGCCATTGCGATGGAGGGCATATTCAAACGCTTATTCAAGCAGCCCGCTGTAGCGGAAGAAACGCAACCTTCCGCTGCAGCATCCGTAGAAACACATCAAGGCAAGCCAAATGCGAATAGCGTCGTACCCGCGGCAATAGCGACGTACTGCTTGCCATCAATCGCGTAGGTCATCGGTGAAGAATAAACCGAAGCGCCGCATTGGAAGTGCCAAACAATTTTTCCTGAGGCCGCATCCAGCGCCATGAAATTGCCTTCCGCGTCGCCGGTGAACACCAGTCCGCCCGCAGTGGAAAGCACGCCAGACCAGGACGGCGAGAGGTGCTTCAACTCCCACTTGATCTGGCTGGTAGCGGGATCGATGGCGCGTAACGCCCCCCAGAACGGCTCTGCATCATCATTGGGAAAATACGCGCTGCCGTAAAACGCGTGGCCAGGATCGTAGGGCTGCGGCGCAGTGCTGAAAATGTCACACTGTTCACGCGCGGTGACGTAGAAAAGTTTGGTTTTCGGATCATAGGTCGGCGACATCCAATTCGTCGCGCCAATCGCACCCGGACACACGGGCACCCCGGTCAGCGTCGGCGAGGCTTCCTTGCGCTCGATCGGAACGCCGCTCGCGTCTTTCGTATTGCTCCAAGTCACTTTCCCATAGGGAGTGGCGGAAAGAAGTTTTCCGTTGCTGCGGTCAATCACGTAGAAAAAACCATTGCGGTTCGCCTGCATAATGAGATGCCGCTCGCCGTCGTCCACAAGCACGGGAACTTGCGTGGCGTCGTAATCGTGCTCGTCATGCTTGGTGAATTGGAAATACCACTTGAGCTTTCCCGCGTCCGGATCGAGCGCGAGCAAGGAATTGCTGTAGAGATTGTCGCCGGCGCGGCCTTCGCCGCGGTTCGAGGGCGAAGGATTGCCGGTGGTCCAGAACGTCGTGTTCGTCAGTGGATCGTACGTACCGGTGATCCATGCCGGCGCACCACCGATTTTCCACGAATCGTCCTCCCAGGTTTCGTGGCCGGGCTCGCCGGGCCCAGGCACGGTATAAAAGCGCCATTTCCGCGCGCCGGTCGCCGCATCATACGCGTCAATGAAGCCGCGAATGCCGTATTCGCCGCCAGAAACGCCAATGAGCACGAGATTTCTGATCACGAGCGGCGCGAGCGTGATGCTGTAGCCCTTGTTGTAGTCGGACGTGCCCACGTCCCAGACCACGTTGCCGGTTTTGGTGTCAAGCGCAACCACGTGCGCGTCAAGCGTGCCGAGAAAAACTTTGTCGCCGAGGATCGCAAATCCGCGATTGACGCGGCCGCAGCAGGGGCGAACGTCGGGCGGCAGCGCTCGCTGGTATTGCCAGATGGGGCGGCCCGAACGCGCGTCAAGCGCAAAGGCGCGATCGTCCGCGCCCGTGGCGTAGAGAACGCCGTCGACAACCAGAGGAGTAGTTTCAAATTTTCCGCCCGCCATGGTCTGATAAGCCCACTTGGGCGCCAGCGAAACCGCATTCTTCGTATCGATTTGATCCAGCGTGCTGTAACGCCGTCCCGCATAGTCGCCCGAATACATTAGCCAGTTTTGTGGCTCCTTGGCGGACTCCCGCAGCCGCTCGGCCGTCACTTGCGCGGGAGCGATAGGGGCTAAGCCGCTGGAAACTACGCCAGCTAACAAAACGGAAACTGCCCTCCCTAAACTTGTCATTCCGAATGCAGCGAAGAATCTGCTTTTGGGTTCCGGCCCAGTCCGTTCACATCTCATTGCACACCTGCGCTCTGCAGGTAAGCAATGAGGTCCTGCAAATCCTTGTCGCTCAGCGCTTTTTGATCGTAAACAGGCATCGCCGATTCGCGCCGCGTCTCGAAAGAACGCAACTCGGCCTTTTCAAACAAACGCAATTGTTCGCGCGTGTCCAGCATTTGCAAAGTGAACTGATCTTGGTTCAAAAGGACTCCGCTGAGCTTCGTGCCGTCGGCGGTCACGACCGACACCGATTCGTACTCTTCAGGAAATTCCTTCATCGCCTCGAGAATGCCTTGTGCGAGCCGGCGGCTTGGATTGCGCACCGATTCCACAAGATATTCGACAGAGCGTGAGGCCCCCACAGTGGTAAGGTCCGGCCCGAGGCGGCCTCCCTTCCCCTGGATCATGTGGCAAGTGGAGCAACCTGACGCGCCAATGAAGAGTTGTTTGCCGTGTTCCGGATTTCCCCCCGGCTGCGCCGGAGCTTTTACTTGGATGCGGCGAAGATAGCTGATCACCTGCCAGATTTCTTCATCGCTCATCCCCACACCGATGCCGCCATTCGTCGCAGCGGGCATCGCCGTCCCCGGAATGCCGTCGTGAATGTTATGGAACATTTCCGCGTCGGAGTTGCCGTGGCGCTTTTGCGCGCGGGTTAAATCCGGCCCACGCCCGCCGCCGCGCGCTCCGAGCCCGTGGCAGAACGCGCAGTTCAACCGGAATTGGTATTCGCCGAGCTTCGCGACTTCCGGATTACCCTCGTACGGGTTCTTGTCCTGCGCTAAGACGGCGTCGTTCCAGGCGAAATAGCCCAAGAGTGCTAAGCAAGCCAAACAAAGAAACGGCCGAATTGCCATCCCCCGGTTCTGAAGAATCAACGCAAACAAATGCACTGGGCGCATGAACTATCAACTCCTTCTGGAGAACAGGCTGGATAGCGGCAACTATACCACTGGCTTTCGGCAGAAATAAGGAAGGACTTCGCGCCAGCCAACTACTGCATCGGCGAAGAAAAGTTCCCGCCCGCCGCGCGAAATCCCGGGTCTCGCTTGACGTCAAACCGCAAGCTAGCGCGGTCCAGAACCTTCCCTTTGAGAATTACGGTTTCAACTTTGCGCGTGTCGCTGATGCGGTCTGCAGGATTGCCCGTAACGATCAGAACATTCGCGGCGCGAGCCAGCCTGCAGGCTTCCCCACTCTTCCTCGGCATGCAGCAGGCGTGCCGCGTTGGACGTCGCCTGTCGGATTACTTCTAACGGCGTCATTCCCGCGGCCACCAGCAGTTCCAACTCATGGTGCAGGGCTTCTCCCTGAAACAGCCCGGGATAAGGGGCGTCGGTCCTCGCCACCCGCACGCCAGCATCCAGCAGTTTCTTGACGTTGCGCTTCATCTCATCGAATCCCGCGCCCGATCTGGGCACCAAACAATCCGTGGATTATCCGGATTACGGCAAGGCTGTCGGCGAGCAAGTGGTTTCGAAGCAGGCGGATTTAGGAATCGCCGTTTGCGGTACCGGGATTGGCATTTCCATAGATTCGTCCGCAGGGGACTGTCGCCGTTAGGTGACAGGGGAA
>QHYJ01000288.1 GCA_003223255.1 Acidobacteriota bacterium
AAGGATTGCGTCAGGAGGTCGGGCATCGATCCTCTCTTTCATATTAATATATGAAAGACAAAAGGCCCAAAAAAAAAGACAGAAAAGAAGCCGCCCTTACGACCGCTTCCTTTCCTCCAGCAACTGCTGGTTCACCTCCCCGATCTGCCGGAGCAGGCTCTGAATCGCGGCGAACCGCTTGAGCCCCTCTTCCACCTCCGGCTTCAGGTGCTGCGGGACGGTGATTTGGCGAACCCGGCCTTGGCTCTCCCTCACGGACAGAATCCAGATGGGGCCATGCCCTTTCCCGCCCTTCTGGCAACGGCGGCAGTTGGGCTTGTTGCAGCGCACCATCCGGCTCATGAGCGAACCGGTCAGTGCGCTGCTGGGGTCGGGCATCTGCTCGGCCAGGTGCTTTCTTTTTTCGATCAACTGGGCCGTTCTGTCTTTCATAGTATTATATGAAAGATACACTCCCTTCCGTTGTGTGTCAAGGGAAAAAAGCAAAACGACAAAAAAGTTTAGCAGAATCGCGAAGCACAGTAGGTTACTGAGCGGCTCCGCATTCCGGGCACGTCTTCCGAGTTGCTCCTGGGGTCAAATCCGAGTCAACTCCGCCGTTCAACGCGGCGGGTACTCGCACCTATGCCTCGTTATACCGATGCAAAATGCGCCAGGGAGCCCGCCCCTTTGGGAACTTGAGCCCAACGAAATAGCGCGCCTTGTCAAACTTTTCGCAGTAAACGACTTCGCCGTGCATGGCCGGCCCCTGGTCGACGGGAGCAACTTCCACCAAATCCCCAGGTTGCCAGCGATGGTTGGAGCAGACGCGAACACCGCGGGAACTGAGATTATCCGTATACGTCTTTTCCTCTATTTCGCCGTTCTCTAAAGCCGAGAGGCGCACCACCACCATGATGGGTAGTCTCTTTTCCGTTCTTCCTGTTAGGTTCTTACCAAAATGCATATCCATGCCGTTCTATGCTGCGCAAGCTGTCTCCGGCAATGCCAGACGGTGTTTGCGCCGCACTGAATGGTTAGGCTGGGGCCTTCCGTGGAGTATCGCGTTTGGGGCGTCTGGGCTCGTGCGTGGACCGTTGATGTGTGGCGTCTGCCTTTTCTTGGCCCTTCCCTTTGGGAAGCCACCAAGTGCCGTAACGCCTCCATTAGATAGCGCTTTCCAAGCAGGCGCAATCCGTTGGAGACCGTATTACTTGGTTGGTAAGTTCAAGTAGTACTTAGACCGACTGCGGGCGGATTTGACCCGGGTGGCGGGTGGCGCTAGCGGCCGTGGCGCAGATAGTTATCGTCTTTGCTGAGCCAGTCTTCCCGCGGGGGATCAAAGACGTCCAGGTCCAGGGTGTCTTCCATGGCCCAGGCTTCGTGGGGCATGTTCGAGGGGATGCACAGGACTTCGCCGGCCCGCACGACAATCTCCTTGCCGTCAATCGCGAACTTCAGCGCGCCTTCGAGGATGTAAGTGACCTGCTCGTTATGGTGTTGATGCTTGGGCACATGCGCGCCCTTTTTCAGAAACACGCGCGCGAGCATGATTTTGTCGCCCACCACCATCTCGCGGCCGATGAGTGGACTCAATTGCTCATGCTCCACATTTTTCCAGGGGATATATTTCGGTTGCGTCGAGGTGCTCATTTCCCATCTCCATAGAGTCTTGCGGCGTTGTCGTGCAAGTACAGGTGCGCGAGTTCGAGGGCCTGCGCCTCACTGACTTCGCCTTCCGAAATCATCTCGGCTAAGGCGGCGGCCAGCGCCGTGCGGCTCGATTGTACGCCCAGCCAGTAGCTTTCTTCGGCGCCGAGCGCTTCGTTATACGGGAAGCAATCGGTTCCGAAGGTGACTTTGTCCGGAAATGTCTCCAGCCACTGCTTCAGCAGATGTTTGAACTCGGAGGGGTAAAGCAAGATTTCTGTTTCCGAAGTATCCAGATAGACGTTTTTGACCGCCGCGAGCCAGATGGCCTGACGGTCATACGGGTACCCGCCATGAATCATCACAAACGTCGTGTTGGAGTACCGCGGATCCCGCAGGATGTTTTCCAGGTTCAGGATGTTACTTTCCGAAAGATTAAAATAATCGCCGATGCCCACCGCCGAATGAATGTGGATGGGCAGGTGAAGCCTTCCGCCTTCGCGGACCAGGAACCGGAAAATGTAATCCTGAAACGTGCGATATTCCGCTTCTGCGGGAATACCCCCGGCAACGAATCGCTGGTAAATGTCTTCGGCCTGCTCGCGGGTTGGATCGGAGAATTTCGTCGGGCGGAAATATGCCACTTCAAACTTGATGGCAATGCCGCCCTTCTTCTGGTTGTCTTCCAAAGTTCGGCTCACAAACGCGAGGTAATCGCCGAAATTTGCCGGCAGCTTGGCCACGCCTTCCTGCTGCATCCAGCGGCGCAGCATCTTCTCCTGCAATGGGATATAAACCTGCTCATCGGCATTGCGTGCGGTCTCGCGCTGGTTGTTAAAGGGCCACAGGAAGGCATCGCCGAAGAATACCCATAAGAAGCGCTTGGCATCGAGATAGGCGGCCATCATGGCGCGATTGGCGACCCCTTTCTCGATGTTCAGCTTATCGAGGATATCGGAAAAGTAGGCCCTGCCCCGCTGTTTCTTGAGCTCCAGTTTTTTCTCAACCAGCCACTTGGTATGTTCGGCAGATAAATCACTGTAAGGATAGCCCCAAAGCGCTTTTGCAGCGGCCACGAGCTCGGGATTGCTGTCGCGCTCGCGGAGAGCAGCGCTGCCCGGGGGCGCCGCCATGGCGTCCACGTCCGCGTCATCCGCGTATCCGGGATGCGCGTGATGGTCGAACATCGGGATTTTTTCGATTTGCGGCAGAAGGCGTTGGTAAATTTGCGGAACGTCCGGCCCGGGGAAAGGCCGCGCCTGCGCTCCAGCTTGCGCAGCCGTACCTGCAAACAGGGCAACGCAGAGGGTTATCCCGGTTTGATATTTCATGGATCTCTCCAGTTCCAATGCCGCGGATTATCTTGTGACCGCCGCGCGCCAATGCATGGACACCCGCTCGATCCGTTCGAGCGCGTCTTCCAACAGGTTCCGTGCGCTGACCAAGGAAAAGCGCAGGTAATTCTTCCCGCCGGGACCAAACGCGGCCCCGGCGATTCCCGCGACGCCACCTTGTTCGAGCAAAATGCTCTGCACTTCCTCGGCGGAGAGCCCCGTTTGCTCAATATTGACCCACGCGTAGAAGGCGCCTTGCGGCGGCTGGCAGCGAAATCCGGGAATGCGGTTCAGCCCGGTAACGAAAAGCTCGCGCCGCTTGCGGTATTCCTCGACCATCGCATCCACTGCGCCTGCGGAATCGCGCAGCGCCTCGATGGCCGCTATCTGGGTGAACTCCGCCGCGCAGGTAAACGTGTTCAACACCAGCAAATCCATGGCATCAATGACCGGCACCGGTGCGACGGCATAACCGAGCCGCCAGCCAGTCATCGCAAAACTTTTTGAGAAGCCGTCAATGATCACGGTGCGTTCGGCCATTCCCGGGAGCGCCCCAATGGATTGGTATGCACCGCCAAAAAGAATGCGCGCATAAATTTCGTCGGAGACAATCCATAGGTCATGCTTCTGCGCGAGCTCAGCAATTTTTTGAAGCGCGCTGGAGCTGAAAACGGTGCCGGTCGGATTACTCGGCGAATTGAAGATGAGGACGCGAGTACGCGGCGTGATCTTCGCGGCGATCTCCTCCAAGTCCGGCTGAAAATGATTTTTCTCTTCCAGCCCAAACGGTACGGCCGTGGCTCCAAGGCCGCGCGTAAACGAGGGATAAATCGGAAAGCCCGGATCGGGATAGAGCACATCGTCGCCGGGTTCTATAAGCGCCATCATGGCGAGGGAAAGCGCCATCTTGCATCCCGGAGCCACGAGGACCTGTTCGGCCGCGACGCCGAGCCGTCGCGTGCGCTTCAAATACGCGGCGATGGCTTCGCGCAGCGCGGGCAGGCCGCGCGTCGCGCAATAACGGTCGCGCCCGGCAACCACGGCACCGCGCAAGGCATCGACAATCGGCGCGGCGGGATGAAAATCCGGCTCACCCAGCTCCAGGTGAATGACCGAGCGCCCAAGGCGTTCCAGTTCCTTGGCGCGCGAATACACGGCCAACGCGCCTTCTCCATTCAATTGCGAAACGCGCGATGCAATGCGGGTCATAGGCGCAATCCGGGAACGACGGAATGATGGTATCACTCCTCAGCCAGCCATGAGCTCCGATGGCAGATTCTTCAGCTAGCCTTGGATGGCAAATCTTAAATGGGCATGCCTCGAGGCGGCGCACTCCGTGGCTAAAGACAATTTGGTTTCGCGGGCCTAGCTTAGCTAAAGGCTGGTGCATAACCTTGGAAGCAACTCCTTGATTGCTGCGAGAAGCCGAAGCAGGAGCGTGGCAAATCGCAAGCTGAGCACCGGAATTATTTCAGCGGATTCCTGAACGCAAACAATGAAAAGAGCAAGAAATCTTGAAATATCGCAACTTTTCGCTTGACAAGGGAAAACTTACTCGATATTATCGAGTAATGATGACCTCCTCCCAACACCAAGCCTGGTTGTTCTATATGCCCTTGGCGAAACAAGCGGCCTTATTGAAGGACGATTTACTCGAACCGGTGGACCGGCTCCTGGAGGATGCGCCATTGATCGAGCTGGTCCGCCACTGCCTGGGCTCTCGCTCTCCGGCTTCCACGCGCACCGGCCGCCCGAGCATGGCCCCCGATCGCCTGCTGCGCTGTTGCGTACTCAAACATTTGAAAGGCTGGAGCTTCCGCCAGCTGGCCCGCGAACTGCCATGCAACCTGATCTATCGGCAGTTCACGCACTTCGACGCCGAGGCTACGCCCGACCACAGCGTCTTCAGCCGAACCTTTGCCTTGCTCAGCCCTGAAGTCACCGAGAAGATTCATCAGCGGGTGGTAGGCTTAGCGCGCCAGAAGGGTGTAGCCAAAGGCCACAAAATGCGGACGGACACGACGGCGGTCGAAAGCAACGTACACTTTCCAACCGACGCTGGAAGTCGTGCATCACGGACGGGCGGTGAAACATCGCCTGCTGGAGATCAGCCGCGCGGCAAAATCCCGGAGCGAAGCCAGCCGGCAACGCATGTGCGATAGTTATGACAAGCTCCTAGCCTTGACCCGGAAGGTAGTGCGGCAGGCCAGCGAGGTGGTACAGCGCTGGAAGTCAGGGCGGCTGAAAATGGTGGGCAATCAGCGGGAGGTGGCAAAGCAGGCTGCCCAGTTGCGGCACTTTCTGCCTTTGCTGGAAAAGGTGATCTCCCAGACCAAGCAGCGCGTGCGGGAAGGAAATACGCGCGTAGCGGGCAAAGTGCTGAGTTTGTTCGAACCGCATACGCAAGTGATCCGCAAAGGGAAAGCGCATAAGCCGAACGAGTTTGGTAGGCTGGTGCGCCTCGACGAAGTGGAGCATGGCATCGTGAGCGGTTATAAAATTCTGGAGGGCAATGCGGCAGACAGCAACTCCTGGATGCCGGCACTCGACCAACATCAGGCTTGCTTTGGGCACCTTCCGCAGATGGCCACGGCCGATCGCGGATTTTTTTCCGCCAAGAACGAGAGCGAGGCCGAGGCCCGGGGAGTCGCGAAGGTGGCGCTGCCGGCGCGTGGGCGATTGTCGCGGAAGCGCGCGGAACGGCAGAAACAGCGTTGGTTCAAACGAGCTTTGCGCTGGCGAGCTGGCTGTGAAGCGACCATCAGCACCCTGAAGCATCCGTTTTCGATGTGGCGAGCTACTTACAAGGGAGAGCCTGGATTTCAGCGCTACGTGGGCTGGAGCGTGATCACCAAGAATCTGTTCTCCATCGCCCGTTGGGAGCGCAAGAATAGAGCACAGGAGGAGCGAGAATGCTGCAAGTGGCTGGAACTTCCGCCCGACGGCGGAAGCTGTTGAGTGAAATCGCGCGTCTAGCGGAGGTGGCCATTTTCGGAACGCTGTCGGAAACCTACCGCACTTGCGGAAGCCCGGGCTGCCATTGCCAGAGCGGAGGGCCCAAGCATGGTCCGCACCTGAACATCAGCTACCGTGGGGAGAAGGGCAAGACCACGGGTTATTACGTTCCGAAGGGGGCGGAGCAGGCCACGCGCGAAGGAGTGGCGGCTTGGCAAAAATTGCAGGATGGTTTGCGCGAGCTGGCGGAATTGAATAAGGAACGGAATTTGCGGCAGGTCCGCGAGGCCGATTCGCGATGAAGCGATGGTTCTGCTTCCTCTTGGTCTGTTGGGGAGTCGTCTTTCTGTTGTTGAACCCTGGTCACCAAGCCGGTGTGCATCACCAACTGCATGCCAGTTGCGACGGATCGGTTAACTGCTGGAGAGAATTTGTTCCCACTTCCATCAGAACCTTGCCTGCAACGAGCATTGCATTCGTTCGGAGTCGCGCTGGCCCGCTCAAATCCCTCGTTGCTTGCTGGGCACTCTTGACTCCAGCCGATGGGATTGGTCCACCGTGGCTAGATCAGCGGTGGCCACCGGGTGCGTGCGCGAGACCTAAGACTTGCAGGGCAACTGGCCAAGCCAGCAGCTCGGAGGAGAGGCAGAGCACACTTCCTCCACGAAATTCCCTCCGTCCAACGGGCCGCGCCAAGACGCGGGGTTTTGCAACAGCCTTTAGCTAGAACGCGTAGCGCAGTGAAAACTGAATCAGCCTCGGCGTCCCGACGGTCGAAAAGATTCTCCCAAATGCTCTCGGATTTTCGACGTCGTTGATCGCCGGATCCGCAAAGTTTGCGTGATTCCATATGTCGAAGAAGTCGGCTGTGAACCGCAGCGACTGCTTCTCCGTTAGCTTGAAATTCTTGATGAGCGAAAAATCCCAATTCTGCTGAAACGGGCCGCGGTAGATGTTCCGTCCGAGATTGCCGAAAAAGGTTACCGTGCCATCGCCTCCAGCCGACGCCGGCACGAGTGGCGCCGTCGTGAAATTGCCGAGGTTCAGGTAGCCATTATTGACGCGATCGTGAATGCTTCCGCTTGTTAGGCCAGCGGCAATAGAGCCCCCCGGGGCGAGTTGGCCTCCAAGGGTAAGCGGGGTCAGCCCGGGGCCAAGGAACGCTGTTCCCGCCGCGGAGTCCGTCACGGAGAACGGCGTGCCGGACTGCAAGATGGTAATGCCGCTCAAGGCCCAGCCGCTCAGGGCTGCTGCCTTCCACCCAGTTTCGCTTTTATAAAATGGCAAGTCGTAGCGGTAGCTGACGACGAAGCGGTGCTTACGGTCGAAGTCGGACAAGCCGCGTGAGGCGTTGAGGGTGGATTCATCATTAAATGCGGTGTTGAGGGCGGTATTTCCGCTGGAAGTGGCGTCCGTTGATTTGGACCAAGTGTACGCTGCCTGGAAATAGCCGGCGGCCCAACGCCGCGAAAGCGTGGTCTGGAGAGAGTGGTAATGCGAATAGGCATCGTCGGCGAAAACCTGCATGCCGCTGTACCCGTTGATCCCCGCATTGTTCGACCGCGCTGGGCCATTCCCCTCCGTGCTGATGATTACGGAGCACGAAGCGCCAGGACCAATCATGCTTCCGTCGCAGTTCGCGCCTGTAAGCACGACGGGATTAGTGGGACTTGCCAAACGTGCTTGTATATTGGTACGCGTCTCACGCAGGTGCACGGCGTGCGTGCCGACGTACCCGACCTCCAATACCCATTGTTTGCCGAGGGCGCGCTGTACGGTCAGGTTCCACTGCTGCGTATTTGGCGCCACATAGTGGCGAGGCTCCACGAGGCCGAAGATGAACTGAGAGGGTAAGACGCCCGGACCAGTTGCGCTACATGTGTAATTCGCCACCTTCGAGGTATCCGTGGTAGGCAGACCGGTCACCGGGTCAATGAAACCCGCGAACGCCCCTAGGCAAGGCACAAAGTTCGGGTCGAGTACGCCTGCTTGGGGCAACGCATTGATGCCCGTCAGAAAGAAATTTGCGAGGCTTCCGGGGCCGCCTCCGCCGAAAGCTACCGGCAAGAAGGGAGCTTGAAAACTGAGCTGGTCCGCCGTGCCGACGTCCTCGCGAACAAAATAGATTCCATATCCCGCGCGAACCGTGGTGGTGTGACGCCCGGACAAGTCATACGCGAAACCAACGCGCGGACCCAGCCCTGTGGTGTAGTCATTCTTGAAGGTGGTGTTGCTGCCCGTGGGCGTCAAGCCCGATACACCCAAGCCGCTTACGCAATGGCCATAGACGAACGGATACTGGCCGGAGTTGGCGAGATCGGCGTCGAGATTGCCGATGTGGCACTTGTTGTCGTGAAAGGCTCCCAGTTCTTCCACGCGCAATCCCAGATTCAGTGTCAAATCATGCCGGATTTTCCAATCGTCCTGGACGAAGTAAGCAAAGTCGTTTGCACGGTATTCGTGATTGTAGACTCCACCGCCACCGAAGCTGAAATCTGGCGCACCCACTATCAGCTTCTGGAAATCGGTCGCACCTCCGGGCTTATTCACAAAAAAAAGCTGGCCATTAAAAACCTGCGGAAAGAGTTTGTTTAGGTTGACGCGGGTGAACTCCCCGCCGAAGCGGAATACATGCACGCCCTTTACCCAGCTGACCGTATCTACGAAGTTGTAATTGTTCTGGGTTTGGAATTGGTCGGCTGGCGGGGTAGGCCCGATCTGAAAGCCAGAACTCCCAAGCGTAAACTTGTAGATAGACTTCGTAACGCTGTTCGTCGGACGGTTAATGCCAAGATCCGCAGCGGTTACGGGCGGCACGTTCAACAAGCTGTTGTTGATGCGCACATACCCGAATCGGAAGTCGTTCACGAGCGTGGGAGAGAAGAGGTGGGTTTCATTTAAGGAGAAAAATCGCGCACGGACCGGCAGATCATAGGGAAAATTCAGGTCCGTAGCACTGATGCTGCTTGCGAGTGTACCTCCCAGGGAGGCTTGTAATCCTCCAGCGCCAAACGGCAGAAATGACTCAGCGTCGGAGAAGAAGAACCTAGCCGAGATTTTGTCCCGGCCTCCCGCAAATTCACGGTCCCAATTGGTCGTGAACTGATCATCGGTATACTTTCCGGGCTTCGTGGCAATGAACGGCGCGATGGGATATGCCGCCTTGTTCGGACGCAGGTCCGCCGTGCCAACCGAAGGAATGAGGAAGCCGCTAGAATCTCCGAACTGATTACTTTTGAACTGCAGCAGGGCTAGCGTAACGGGATCGATGTCTGTGGCAGCGATTGGAAAGCTTGCTGTGCTCAAAGCTGCGGCGATGGACGCTGCCGACCGGTCCGTCGGCAGGGCGGGGAATGCCAGGTTGTTAATCTGTGTGCCCGGAGAAAGCGCGCTGCGCTGCCGCGTCCCCTGATAATTCACGAAAAAGAAGCCATACTTCTCTGCTCCAACAGGGCCATCCAAGCTGCCGCCCAAAATGTTCTGTTTTATTGGCGGGCGCTTCTGTCGGGCGGCATTCAGGAAGAATTCATTCGCGTTAAGCACATCGTTGCGGAAGAACTCGTAAACGTCTCCGTGCAATTCCTTTGTGCCCGATTTCAAGACGGCGTTGGCGTTCCCACCCCCGTTGCGCCCCTGGCTGGCGTCATACAGTGACGTTTGCACTTTGAATTCTTGGATCACGTCGGGATTCGGCAAAGGCACATTGGTGGATTGCGCCACGTTGTAATCGGTGGCGCTGATTCCCTCGATCAGATAGTTGTTGTTGTCCTCGCGTTGGCCATTAACGATCACGCGGACATTTCCTCGACCCAATTGCGCCGAGGCGTTCAGTTCGCTTTGCGCGCCCGCTGATAGCGTCAGCAATTGCTGGTAGTTTTGCGTGGCTAGCGGCAGTTCGCGGACCGTTTCCGTGCCCAGTGACTCGCCGGTCGTTGCGCTGGTGGTGTCAACCGTTGCGACTTGCGCGGAAATCTCCACTTTTTCGCTGACGGTGCCCGGTTTCAGCGTGATAGTTACTTTGGTCGTTTCCGTAACACGTACTTCGATGCCGTCGGCTTTGGCCTGCGAGAATCCTGATTTGTTCACGACCACGGAGTAGGTACCCGGAGGCAGCAATTGTGTCACGAAGGAGCCATCCGAGCTGGTGGGCAGCTTTCGCACCACCACCTCCGTGCGCGTATCGATGATTTGCACATCAGCGCCAGCCACGGAGCCGCCGCTGGTGTCCACGACGCTGCCGCTAATCGCGCCCGTCGCGCCACCTTGGCCGTAAACGCCCTTACTTCCCAACAGCAGCACCACCATGATTGCTATGGAAAACGCACGATAAACGATTCGCATGACACCCCCCCAGCGATGGCACCCAGCCGCTCCGCGATGTTGAGCAACTCCAATGGTATTTAAGACGTCCTTCCAGGAAGGAGGACGGTCCTGAGATAACTAAGCGAGCGGACCAGCTGTCCCCGATTGAAACTAGCGTTTCGCCTGGGAAGTGTCAAGAAACGGATAAACCAAATTCTGGGTGCACTTCATCTCTGCCGTCGTAGGTCGCGAGTCGGAATCGATGCCCTTCAATCTCCTGCGCCCCGTATTGCGCCTCTTGACGTCGGCAACCCCAGGCGAGACCATGCTTGTAGGAGGTTAAGCGCGCGCAACCGCCTCTTCCTCCCTGGCGTCTAATGGTTAGGCCGTATCCCCGTGAAGGGGGTGACTTATGACTTTCCGCAAACTGCTTCCCTTCTTGCTTTTGGTTCTTCTGGCGGCGCTCTTCCTGAGTGTGCCGTCGGCTTCGGCTGACTCGAGCCACGCCCGCATCATCCGGCTCAGCGTGGTCACCGGCGACGTGCGCTTCGCGACGAAAACGCATGGGGATCCTTTGAGCGATTCCGAAACGAATTGGGACCGGGCCCAACTCAATCTTCCCATTCGCCAGGGTTACGTTCTGGCCACCGACAACGGTCGCACGGAAGTCGAATTTGAGAATGGCACGCTGGCTTTCTTGAGAGAGAACACCGTTCTTGAGTTTTATGACCTCTCACTCAAAGATGGCGCGCTGATTACGCGCCTGGTTTTGCGCCAGGGCAGCGCTTCGTTCCACGTGAATCCCGTGGACGGCGATTATTTCAGCGCGACTGGTGGCGACTTTACCGTTGAGGCTGGCAGCCGCGCTACCTTCCGTCTCGACAATTTTGACGACGGCAGCACCGTCGAAGACATCGCGGGCCATGTTAATGTCCTGCATGAAGACCAAACCACGCGGCTTGAAAAAGGCCGATCGCTTTCCATGAAAGCTGGCGGCGAATCTTCCGTTAGCATTGGCCGCCTCCCCGAGCCAGACGAATTTGACCGCTGGGTCTCCGGGCAAATCGACACGGTTTCTACAGCCACCGCCGCCACCATGCAATACACCAATTCTCCCTACTACGCGGCTGGATTCGGCAGCCTCTATTCCTACGGCTCCTGGTTTAACTGCGGAGGTTACGGTTTTGGTTGGCGGCCCTTTGGTGTGGGCTATGGCTGGTCTCCCTTCACTGATGGACAATGGATCTGGGACCCCTCCTTCGGCTGGACTTGGGCCAGTTACCAGCCGTGGGGTTGGGCTCCCTATCACTACGGTGGATGGCTGTTTGACACGGGGTGCGGTGGCTGGTTCTACTCGCCGCCCTTACTTTACGGCTACTACCGCGGCGCTTATCCCGGCGGTCCGGTAAGGCGCCGCCCGCCCGTGGTTCACGCCCCGCGGCCGCTGTATCGGCCCGTGACCGGGGTCTTTGTTCGCAACAACAGCACAGTGGGCATCGTCCCCATGCATCCCCTGGATGGCAAGGGCAAGACTCCCCTGAATCTTGAGCATGGCATTCTCTCGCCTACTGCTTCCAGTGATCTGAGTGGGCGGCGCGTGATCGCTTCCGAGCCCGGAGAAAAATGGCAGACTCTGAAGTCCCCGCCCAAGGACGCTTTCAGCAACGGCCTTGTACCTTCTACGCCGCCGGTTCGCGTTTCTAGAACGGTGCTGGAAGGCAGCGCGGGCACGCGTGTGGTGTCGACGAGCAGAGACTCCTCGATCGTTTACGATCCCAAGGAGCACCGCTTCCTAAACTCAAACAACCCGACGAACGCGTCCTCCGCCGGTGAAAAAGAAGGCCTTGCGCAACGCGAGCGCGCCAACGCTCCGGCGGTCAGAGGCGCCCGCGGCAACATGGATCGCGTTCCCTCCACGACCGCGCGCAACACCGCGGCCCCGCCTCGCAATAGCGTTCCGCCTCCCGTGCCGCGGTATTCAGGCGGCGAGCGCAGCTCCGTGGGCGGCGGCGAGCGCAGCACTTGGGGCGGTTGGGGCGGTTCTCATTCCGGCGCTTCGAGCGCAGGTGGTGGCTCCACGCACTCCGCGCCAGCTCCGGCCCCCGCGCCGCACGCCTCGTCCGGCGGTCGCCCGCACTAACAGTTTGCGTCCATAAACGAACTGGCTCTCCGCCAAGACCGAAGAGCCGTCTTGTTTTTGCTCAGAAAATCTGATCTGATTTTCGCGCAGCGCTCAGGAAAAAATCATTCCGGCATAGCCGACGACTTGGCTGCGATCCCCGGAAACATCCGCGGACGTGGCGTATTTAAGCAACTCCGCCTTCTTCGCGCCGAGCGCGTCCAGCACCGTGAGCATGGCCACCGCCGGGCCTAGGCCGCACATGGAAATCTTCTGGTTGCGGCAGGTGTCGTAGAGTCCTCGCGCATCGACCGCCAGCAACCGGTCAATGGCCTTGCCATCCTTGGTGCGTGTCGTCGCGTCATCTTCGTAATGATTCAAATCCGAAGTCGTCAGCAACAGCACATTTTCTTTCGAACGCCGCAGCACTCGCGAAATCCCTTCGCCCAGGCTTACCAACGATTCGAATTGCACCGCCCCCAGCGCCACGGGCACAAACGAAAATCCCGGCGCCAGCACTTGCAGAAACGGCACTTGCACTTCCAGCGAATGCTCCGTGCTGTGCGCTACGCTGTCCTCGCGCAACAAAGGGCATTCCCGCCGCAATTCCTCCGCGAGCACTTCATCGATCGGCGCATCTCCCAGCGGTGTCCGCCAAGCCCCGCTCGAAAGAATGGCCACCGGCTCGCCCCGCGGATAGTGCCTCACCCCCAGCACGATGATTTTCCGCGGCAACTCCACGCGCGCAAACACCGATCCCGCCACGTGGCCCGAGTACATGTATCCCGCATGCGGCACGAGGCATGCCCTTACCAACATCGGCGCCTGCGTTGGATCAGGCCTCGTGTATTCGCGTACGAGAGCAGTCAGTTCTTTTGGATGGGAGGGATAAAAGCGTCCGGCAACGACTGGGAGGCGCAACATGGGCCGCCTCAGGAAAAAAATCAACTCGGCTTCGAGGGTTTCCCTTTGAACTTCATGGCTTGCATGGTGGTCGGGTTGTAAAAAACCGTTATCTTGTCACCGTACTGATAGCCGCCCTTGTCAACAATTTGCCGCATTTTTTGGGAAGCTTCCTGCGACAAGGGGAACGTCAGAATGGTCAGCTCGCTGTCCTTGGCGCGCGCGGTAATTTGCGCGATGTTCGCGTGCATCACGACTCCTTCGAATTTTACCAGCCCGTTTGCCTTGGGCTTCGGCTTCACCGCGTTCACCACCAGGGGCACGGCTGTGTCCACGATGACGGGCACTACCGGAGCCTGTGCTGTCGCCGAGGGACAAAAAAAACCTGCCGCAATCAGCATAGCCGGCAGCGCCAACCCAGTCGCTTTGGCAAAACCCTTCATTCCGCGTCGTCCGTAGCAATGCGCAGCGACTTCAAAAATCGCACGTCCTGCGGCGTCATGGCCAAGCGCGCCACCGGTTTCTTTTCCGCTTCTTCCGCCATCGATTCCTGGTCCACCTGGATGCGCAGCGATTCGAGGAACCGCCGGTCCTGCGTCGTCAATTTCGCATCTTCGCCGGTGGCCCCGTCGCGTTTGGCCAGCCCGATGGTGGCGTCCAATTTCAGCACGATGTCGTAGCCGTGCGCGCGCACTCCGGCAATCGCGCCGGTGATGCGATCGGATTCGGACACCGTGTCATTGATAGCATGCCCCAATTCGCGGAGTAGGTTCTTCAAGTGATCATCGAGTTGCAAGGGGGATTCTCCCATACTTCCAGTGCCATTTTAGGCCCACAGAATGTTGGATACAAGAGAGCTTCGCGCCGTTGTCTCCAATCCGTCCACAGGGCATTTTCCCTACGCGCATCTACCCGGGAGTGCTATACGAATCCGCCCCCATCGAAAAGCGATACAGGGAAGGAAGCGGGATTCTCGCGATCGACAAGGGGAGGCCTCAAAAACCCATTTCCTTCTTAAACTTCCATAATTTACCTGCTTCTTGAAACGCTCTTAACGTGTCAATCCGAGCCTGCCTGCGGCAAGCAGGCGAAGTGAGGAATGTGCTTTTTGCAGTGCAAGGAAAAAACAGATTCCTCGGACGTTAGCGGCGCATGGCGTTCCTGTTCCTGTTTGGTGGCCGGTTTTGCGTTAAGATGCTCTTATGTCCACGACCGCGAGCCCGACAACCGCTTCCACCCCGGGCGGTTTTCGCCGCCTGTGGCGCGTCCTCCGGCAGCTTTTTCACGAAGTTGTCGGCGCGGCGTTTGCGGTTCTGGCGCTGGGCTGGCTCAACGCCGCGTTTCGCGCCTGGACCCGCGACGCGTCTCGCGGGTTGGTCGTTCTGGCTGTTGCGGTAGCAGGCTTGCTGGCGTTTTTTGCGGTGACTTCCTTCGGCTATGCCCGCAAGTTGTAGCGCGTCGCTTGTCGACGCGTTTCGCACTTCGTTTAAATGGCAGACACCAAAACCAGATCCGCCCCGCCCGCCGAGCGCAAGGGAAAATTCACCACGCTCTCGGGCCTCCCTCTTGAGCCCCTTTACGGCCAATCAGATCTTGGCCCGTGGGATCCCGAATCCGCTCTCGGTTATCCGGGTGAATTTCCCTACACGCGCGGCATCTATCCCACGATGTATCGCGGCCGCTTCTGGACCATGCGTCAATACGCCGGCTTCGGCACCGCCGTCGAATCCAACCGCCGCTATCGCTACCTTTTGAGCAAAGGCCAGGCCGGCCTCTCCGTGGCGTTCGATCTTCCCACGCAAATCGGCCTTGACTCCGATCATCCTCTCGCCCTCGGCGAAGTCGGCAAAGTCGGCGTGGCCATCGACTCGCTCGAAGACATGGAGACGCTGTTCGACGGCATCCCGCTTGAAAAAGTCTCCACCTCCATGACCATCAACGCCACCGCCGCAATTCTGCTCTGCCTCTACGTCGCGGTGGCAAAAAAGCAGGGCGCCAGCCTGCAAAAACTCTCCGGCACCGTGCAGAACGATGTCCTTAAGGAATATATCGCGCGCGGCACGTACATTTATCCCGTGCGGCCCGCCATGCGCATCGTCACCGACATTTTCGCTTGGTGCCGCGACCATCTCCCGCGCTGGAACACCATCTCCATCTCCGGCTACCACATCCGTGAAGCCGGCTCGACCGCCGTCCAGGAAGTCGCCTTCACCCTCGGCGACGGCATCGCTTACGTCCAAGCCGCGCTCGATGCCGGCCTCGGCGTCGACGAGTTCGCCCCGCAGCTCTCCTTCTTCTTCAACGCGCACAACGATCTGCTCGAAGAAACTGCCAAGTACCGCGCGGCGCGCCGCCTGTGGGCCAAAATCATGCGGGATCGCTTTCACGCCAACGATCCGCGCTCGTTGCTCCTGCGCTTCCACGCACAAACCGCTGGCTCTTCGCTCACCGCGCAGCAGCCGGAAAACAATATCGTCCGCGTGGCTATTCAAGCGCTGGCCGCCGTCCTCGGCGGCTGCCAGTCCCTGCACACCAATTCGCTCGACGAAGCTCTTGCATTACCGACGGAAGACTCCGCGCTCATCGCCTTGCGCACCCAGCAAATCATCGCCCACGAAACCGGCGTCACCAACACCATCGACCCGGTCGCCGGTTCTTACGCCATCGAGCATCTCACCAACGAAATCCAGCGCGGCGCCGAAGAGTACATTGCCAAGATTGACGCCCTGGGCGGCATGTTGCGCGCCATCGAATCCGGCTACGTGCAGGGCGAAATCCAGAAAATCGCGTTCGAATTCCAGCGCGCCGTCGAGAAAAAAGAGCAAATCGTCGTCGGCGTCAATGACTTCCTTGCGGAAGAACATCATCAAATCCCCACGCTGCGCATCGACGAAGAAATCGAACGCTCCCAAGTCGCCCGCTTGAAGGCGCTCCGCGCCCGGCGCGACTCCGACCGCGTGCAATCCGCCCTCGCCGAACTTCAGCGCCGCGCCGCCACCACCGAGAACCTTCTCCCCGCCATCCTCGCCGCCGTCGAAGCCTGCGCCACGGTCGGCGAAATCTCCGACGCCCTCCGCCGCCTCTTCGGCGAATATCAGGAATCGGTCATCATCTGAATGCGCGCTTCCTGCTTGGCCGTGGATATGGCAAACCCAGCGGCATGTGGTCCTGCCCCAATTGCAAGTACCTAAACAATTAGTACGCCGTCATATGCGAGGCCTGTCAGCGGCCTTACGGCAAGTCCACGCCTTCCGCTTGATCTTCTCGCTCGTTTGTCCAGTTGCACCTTCGTCCAGGCTGCCATCCTGCATGCACTGTAGTATCCTTGCGATTAGACCCGCCCGGCGAAGAGTCACAAGGGTATTTATGCAAGTTTCTTCATTTTTCTTTACGGTTGAACCGTCGACTGTCAACTTCTTTAACGAGTCACCGGCATGAAGCTGATTCTCGCTTCCGCTTCGCCCCGCCGCGCCGAAATTCTTCGCGATGCGGGCTACCATTTCACGGTGCTATCCTCGGCCGTTGACGAAACGCGGATTCCAGGCGAACCCCCTCACGACCTCGTCCTCCGCCTGGCCAAAGCCAAAGCCGACCTTGCGGCCGCCCGCGCCGCCGGCCCGTCGATCCTCATCGCCGCGGACACCGAAGTGGTTCTCGACGGCCACATCTTCGGCAAGCCGCGTTCTTCCGACGACGCCCGCCGCATGCTCGAAAAGCTTTCCGGCCGCACCCACTCCGTCCTCACCGGCGTAAGTCTCATTCGCCTTCCCGACGCCGAGCGCCTCTCCTTTGTCGAAACCACGCTCGTACAGTTCGCCCTTCTCACCGACGAGGAGATCACGCGTTATCTCGCTACCGGTGAGCCGCACGACAAAGCCGGCGCGTACGCCATTCAGGGCTACGCCGCCCGTTATATTCCCCGCATTGAAGGCTGCTATTTCAACGTGGTGGGCCTGCCGCTCGCTCGTCTCCAGCACGCCCTTACCGAACTCGGCTGGACCGAAGAATATTTCTCCACCGCCGTCTAACTCCCCGCGCCTCGAGCGTTGAACTCACCCGCGCAAAATGGCGGCACTTGGAGGGGCGCAGCATGCTGCGCCCCAGCGCCTCTACCACCTCCTCTGGATCGAAAAGTGCTTCTCCGGTGTCACTTAACTCAGGAAGTGACATTCATCTGTAGGGGCGGGGCTTGCCCCGCCCGTTTCGGTGTCTCCTCAAGGCGCTCTGTTGGTTTTTCTCACGGAGAGCTGAATACTGACTACGGAAGACCATCAATTCCTACTCGTACCTCAAGCAATCAATGGGATCCAAATTCGCCGCCAAATTCGCGGGGTAATACCCGAAAAACAGCCCCACGCCCACCGAAATCACAAAACCAATGGTCACCCACAAATAGGAAAGCGTCGCCGGAACTGACGGCACCGTAAGGCGCACCAGCGTCGAAATGCCGGCCCCAATCAAAATCCCAATCGTCCCGCCGACCAGCGTCAGCACGACGGCCTCCAGCAAAAATTGCAAACGAACATCCGCGCGCCGCGCCCCGATGGCCTTCCGCACACCAATCTCCTGAGTGCGCTCCGTCACCGAAATCAGCATGATGTTCATCACCCCGATGCCGCCTACCAGCAACCCGATCGAGCTGATCACCGTCGTGAGAATCACCAGCGCTCCGGTCAACTGGTTCCACAAATTGCTCAAAAAGTCTGGCGAGCTCAACTCGAAATCATTTTCCTGCCCCGCCGGGATGCGCCGCAGCCGCCGCATCGCTTGAATCACCTCTCCTTGCGCCGTTTCCACGTTCACGTCTTTGGGAATCGTGAAAATCAGAATCAGTTCTTTGGCTTCCGGATACTCCTTGTGAAATTTGCTCAGCGGAATGATGGCGAAAATGTCCACGCCGGGGCCGAGAAACAATCCCTGGTCATGCTCGAACACGCCAATCACTTCATATGTGCCGCCGTTAATCCGGACGGTCTTGCCGAGCGGGTCCTCATTCGGGAAAAGCGATTCGCTGATCGCCGCCCCTAGCACCACCACCGGGCGTGCATGTTCCTCGTCGAACGCGCTGATAAACCGCCCGCGCGCAATCGTAAACAACGGCAGCGCGGTCGTGTACGACGGTTCCGCTCCGCGCACGATCAGTTTTTCGACGCTGCGGTCGGCATAGGTGATCCGGTTCGTGTCTCCCAGGAAAAACCCGCGCGTCCCCACGGTATTGATGTCCTCCACGTCGGGCGCCGCTTGGCGGATGTACTCCGCGTAGTTGTATTCCAGATATTTGCGCACGCGAATCCGCTGCGGCATGCGCGAAGGATCTGTTCCCGGCGGAAAGCGCGTCAGGAAGTATGTCCGCGAGCCGAGCGACTCCACCCGATCCTGCACGAACTTGTTCAGTCCTTGGATGATCGCCGCCATCGAAATCACCGAAGACACGCCGATGACGATGCCCAGCACGGTCAGCGCCGACCGCACCTTCGACGACCGCAGCGTCTCCATCGCCGCGAAGAAGTTTTCGCGCGCCTGTTCGAGTGTCATCAGCGCCATTAGTCCGACCTCAACGCCACTACCGGATCAAGCTTCGCCGCGCGCAGCGCCGGGTAAATCCCAAAAAACAATCCCACCGCTGAACTCATCATCACGCCCATCACTGCCACCGACGTGCGCACCGACGCCGGAAACGGCGTGTACGTCCGCAGCACCAGCGCCACCAAAAAGCCCAGAGCAATGCCAATGATTCCGCCCGCGATGCATTGCATGAAGCTTTCCGTGATGAACTGCTTTAGGATGTCACCCTGCGTCGCACCCATGGCGCGCCGTACGCCGATCTCCCTCCGCCGCAGCGTCACGCTCACCAGCATCACGTTCATAATCACGATCCCGCCAATCAACACGGAAATCGCGCTCACCAGGATGAACACGCCGAAAAACGCCGAGCTGATGCTCTTCCACAAGGCCATGTAGCTGTCCTTGGTGCCGATGAAAAAATCATTCTCCATGGTTCCACTGAGGTGCCGGCGCGCCCGTAGGATGAGTTGCGCCTGGTCTTGTGCCGGCTCAAAATTGGCCGCGCTGGTCTTTACGTTGATCGTCAGGCTGGTGGTGTGGAGTCCCTGAATTTCTAGAAACAAGGGCAATGACACGATGACAAAATTGTCCTGGTCCTGCCCAAGCACGCTCCCGACCTTCTCCATAATGCCAATGACCATGAACTCGTCGTTTCCGATGCGAATGTTCTTTCCAATGGGATCCACGCCAAGAAACAACCGCTGCACGATGGTGTCCCCGATCAGGCAGACATTCGTGCGGTGGTCTGACTCCCAGGTGCTGAAGTAGCGTCCGTACTCCACCGCGCGCGAATCAATATTCGCCATATTCGGCGTTTGCCCGTAGAAATTCACATCCGTCGACTCTTTGTCTTCGTATCTCGCCTTCACCGACGCGCTGGCGGTGGCCCCCACTTCCCCGCAGGCCGGGCATCCTTCCTGGACCGCCCGCACGTCATCCGTTTCGATTTTCTTGTACTTCAACGCCTTGATGATGATGTTGAAGTCCGTGACCGCGAACGGCGTCCGCGCAATCTGGAACACGTTGGTTCCCAGGTTGGCAATTTTGCTTTCGACATAGGCGTTCGCGCCTTGCACGATGGTCATCACGGTGATGAGCGTCGCCACGCCCATCGTCAGCCCCAGCATGGTCAGCGATGCCCGCAGCTTGTGCGCATGCAGCGCGCTTACGCACTGCACCAAGTTGTCTCGTATTGCCAGCATCGGCCTAGGAAGCTCTTTCCGCTAATGTATCAAATTCCTCGAGGCGCATCGTTCGCTCGCCCGGACACCCTTGCCCTTCTTTTATGGTTACGAAAACGCTGCCTCTGGGATTA
>QHYJ01000287.1 GCA_003223255.1 Acidobacteriota bacterium
AGCTAGAACCAGTCGGTGCGATAGGCGACCCACCAGCTCACAATGGCGATGGGAATGGTGGCGAGCAGGCCCCAGATTAGCGGCAAGGTAACATCCGCGACCACGCCCAGCACGATGAAAACGGTCCAGAAGATTTTGCGCTGCACTTCGATATTGTAACGCGGACCAGACCCGCAACTATAATTCAGGCTGCCTACGCATAACAAAGAGTTACCGGAGCGGGCTCGCTGGTAATGCTCAGCCCGGGCGGCGCGACCGCGGGGCAAGAAGCGCTGTGGGATGCGGCGAATGCGGCTGCGTTGTGGTGGTGACGGCGAAAAACGGTCCAAACCTAAAACACGGGAGGCTGTAGTAAAACAAACCGACTCAACAGCATGGGCGGTCACGAGAACTCAGCGTCCTTCGACGCCGAGAACAAGAAGGAGCTAATTTGCGGCGGCGATGAGCGCCTGCTCGGTGCGCTCCGCTTGCTCGAAGCCGCGCGCCGCGTAAAACATGGCGCGGTTGAAGAAATGGTCGATCATGCGGAACATGTCGTGTTCCGCAAGAACTTCTATCTCGAAACCGGGCCAGGATTCCCGATAGAGAAAGTCCCAGAGATTGTCTTTGGTCAGAACAATGGCCCACAGGAGTTCGCTCAGAGGAACTCCCTGCCGGTAACGCCGAGCGCCAATTTCGGAATATTGGTGTTCGATATCCCGTTCCGTACGGGTGGCGAGCCATTGGCCTAGCTGGCTGTAAATTTCATAGACGCGTTGCCGAAGCTCGTGCTCCGGAACCCTGCTGAAAGAAGCGAGATGAGGAGCTTGGCGAGCGCGCGCGAGAAGTTCCGTCGCCAACTCCTTCGAATGCGACTCAATCAGATGCACTAAGCGGTGGATTGGCGTAACCAACCTCCGTGAGTTCTAAGTGCAGTATGGAGACGAGGGTGGACAAATGCAGCGGTGAAGAACACAGAGATACGCGATGCATGTCACGCGGGGCCCAGGCGAGCAGCGTGACCTGTTCCAAAGTGCAGGCACGTTACTGTCTCGGAATTCGGAGCAAAAATCCGCGGCGGCCGGAAGGGCGCGGCGGGATGATTAAGCTACAGCCCCAAAAGGTAGGAAAAAATGGACAAAACAACACAGGCAGAACCTCTTTCTCCCGAACTCACGGCGGCAGCGGAGGCCGAGCGGCAAGCTGAGGCCAAGGAAATAGCGCAGTCCTTGGCAGGGAAAGCGGCTCGGCAGCCCCGGAAGGGATCGCGCTACTCGCCAGTGACGGTTTCGCCGGAGAGCGCCAGGGGCGAGTCCACGCCGGTGACGGAGTTTGTGGGATTCCTGAAGCAAACCCAGCGGATCTGGCTCATGGTAGTGGGCGCGATTTTCGGGCTCATCGTGTTAGTCACGCTGGCGGAGCGCGGATTCGAATGGATCAGCAAGTCCCGTGAAAGAAAACACGAACAAGCAGTAGCGAGCGTGACGCCGGAACACTTACTGGCGCGCTGCGGGCAACCACTCGAAGACACGACGAAGAACGTTTACCCGATCCTGATGCGCACGATGACGTATCAAATCAGCCGGAATGAGACGTACATCTTTGACTTTAGCCGGACCGCGGAGGAACAGAGCGACTGGGTGTTTCTGTCGATGAAAGACGGGAACGGCAAGAGCTACGAAACGGCGGAAGAAAAAGTCAGCGCGATGTCTTGCCTGAACTCGCGGAAGTGAGGGCGCGGAACGGGCTGACGACCCGGCGGAAAAAGCAGATCCCTCGCTCCGCTCGGGATGACAGGTGTCCACATTTCTTCGATGCTGCCAGAACCTAAGGACTTTTTCGAGCCTCACAACTTTTGAGACATCCCCGAGTGGCAGCGCTAAGCCCAGGAGAAGCCGTGCTTGGAAAGCGGCAGCGAACGGATGCGCTTTCCTGTGGCGGCGAAAATGGCGTTGCACACTGCCGGAAGTACCGGGGGAAGCGCTGGCTCGCCGGGGCCGGTCGGCGGATTGTCGGTCTTCAGGAAGTGCACTTCGATTTCGGCCGATAATTGGTTCATGCGCACAGGCGGGTATTCGTGGAAGTTGCTCTGCACCGCGCGCCCGCCATCAATGGTGATTTCGTAAGACATGACTTGGCTAAGGCCGTCGATCACCGCACCGCGGACCTGATTTTCCGCGCCGCCCGGATTGATGATGGTGCTGCCGATGTCGCCGGCAACCCAAACCTTATTGACCTTTAGTTTGTGCCCGCGTCGACCTGCACTTCGGCGACTTCCGCAAAATAACCACGATGAGAAAACTGGAAGGCCACGCCCATGCCGGTATTTTTCGGAAGCTGGCGCTGGCCCCAGCCGGATTTTTCGGCAACGAGTTTTACAACGCCGATCATGCGCGCGGCATCTAGGTCGCTCGAGAAGGGATCGGGCTTCGTGTTGGGATTGGAGACGGGCGGGAGGCTGAGAAGACCCAGACGGAATTGGATAGGATCTTTTCCGGCGGCGTGCGCGAGTTCGTCGGTGAAAGATTGAAAGACCCAGGAAAACGCGTTGCTGCGTGGCGCACTTGCCCGCATAGACGGGGCATTTGTCGTAGACGGCATACAACATGCCGGGAACTTTGAAGTCGATGCTGTAGAGCGATTTGCCGGTGACGATGCTGAGGTTGTCGACGCCGGCAGGCTGGTTTTGACGCCTTGCCCGATTTCCGGATTTTTGCCCATGATGGTGACGATGCCGTTGGCGGCCACGCGGACGAAGGCGAGAGGCTGGAAGGCAGGGGCGGGCGGCTGCGGTGCGGCCGCTTGAGCCGCGGCAGTGAACGCTTTCACGGGCTCGAGATGATAGGAGAGAAGAAAGCCGCCGCCAGCGACGGAGGAAACTTTTGAGAAAAGCGCGGCGATTGAGAAGAGCGGAGTTCATAGGATCCCCAGTGGTGCGAGACGCGGTTCAGGCAGGCAGCAGGATCGTCCGACACGCAAAGTATTGTAAACGTCACGGGAAATTCCGTGACCCTTCGCCGAGACTCACCGCAGGCTGGTGACTCGTGAAAAGATCTCGCAATCGGTAAGACAACGAGACAAGCGGGCAACGTCGAGGAGGGCACGATATATCGTGCCCCTACGGGAGGCAACGCGGTCAGGCGGCGGGGGGTGTGGACTGGTCGGCAGCGTGGGACATGACTTCGCGCATCTTGACGGAATCAAGTTCACCCTGCCAGCGGCTGACGACAAGTGTGGCAACGCCGTTGCCGACGACGTTGGTGAGGGCGCGGCATTCGCTCATAAATTTTTCGATGCCGACAAGAAGCGCGAGTCCCTGCACGGGAATCGAGGGGACGGCGGCGAGAATGGCGGCGAGAGTGACGAAGCCGGTGCCAGTGACTCCGGAACCGCCTTTCGAAGCGATAAGGGCGAAAAGCAACATGCCCGAGATTTGGCCGAAAGAAAGGTGCGTGCCCGTGGCTTGCGCGAGAAAGAGCGCGGACAGCGCGAGGTAGATGTTGGTGCCGTCGGTGTTGAAAACGTAGCCGGTGGGAAAGACGAGACCGACGACGGAACGCGATGCGCCCAGGCCTTCGAGCTTGCGCATCATGTCGGGGAGGACGGTTTCGGAGGAGCTGGTGCCGAGCACAATGAGCAGTTCGTCCTTGATATAGGCGAGGAAGCGAAAGATCGAAAAGCCCGCCCACCACGCGATGGCGCCAAGGACGAGGACCACGAAGATCAGGCTGGTGAGATAGAAGGTACCGATGAGCTTAATGAGATTCGAAAGCGAGGCCATGCCGTAACTGCCGACGGTGAAGGCCATGCCGCCGAGAGCACCGAGCGGTGCCGTGCGGATAATGATGCGAATGATGCCGAAGACGATTTTGTTGGCGACTTCGACCGCGCGCACTGCGCGTGCGCCAAATTCGCCGAGCGGAGCGATCGCGAAGCCCGTAAGGATGGAGATGAGAAGAACTTCAGGGACTTCGCCGCTTGCAAAGGCGTCAACAAACGTCTTCGGAATGAAGCTCAGAAGAAATGGGATGAAGCCGGTTTCTTTGGCGCGGCCGACGTAAACTGCGGCGGCTTTGGGATTGAGCGTAGCGAGATTGATGTTGAGGCCTGCGCCGGGATGAATCGCAACGGCGACGGCGACGCCGATGAGCAGCGCGAGCGTCGAGACCAGTTCGAAATAAATCAGCGTTTTGATGCCCACCTTGCCTACTTTTTTGATGTCGGCCATGCCCGCGATCCCCTGCACGATGACGCAGAAAATCACCGGAGCGATCATCATGCGAATGAGCGCGACGAAGGCGTCGCCCAGGGGCTTGAAGGCGATGCCGGTTTTCGGAGAGAACCGGCCGATGAGAATGCCAACGGCGATGGCGATGAGGACTTGAATATAAAGGACGTAGTACCAGGGCTTGCGCGCGGTAGCGGGCTGGGCGGCGGTCACGCGTGGTTCTCCTGGCTGGCGAAGAAGCGCGGCGGATACGGTGCGGGCTGATTCACGTTGTACTCAGCAAGCGCGATCGAGCGGCGGCTCTTTGGTAAGAAGCACGCGCTCGATATTGCGCCAAGCGGAACGGAAAAGGAAATTAGACGTCGCCTGAGAGGGTGAGGAGCGGATTGTTCGCGGCGGGCGGTTCAGTGGAGTAGACATCGACGGCGGCGCCCCCGAGATGTCCGGAGTTGAGGGCGGCAGCGAGAGCGGCTTCATCGACGATGCCTCCACGCGAAGCCTGAATGACAATGGCGCCGCGCTTCATCAGAGCGAGTTCGCGCGCGGTGATGAGACCTTGCGTGGAAGGGAGCAGCGGAACGTGCAAGGTGACAACGTCCGACGTTTTCAACAGCTCGTCGAGAGAAACAGATTTCGCGCCGAAAGCGGCAGCGGCTCTTGGGTCACGTGGGGCCGGATCATAATAAAGAATGTTGCAGCTGTTTCTATGAAGCGCTTCGGCAACGGCTAGGCCGATGACGCCGAGACCAACGAGGCCAGCAGTAAGGCCGTCGAGGCCCGAAAGATTGTCCGCGAGCATTTTGGCGCGAAATTCGCGGTAGCGGCCGGCACGGATTTCCGCATCGGCCCAGACGAAGCGACGCAAAAGCGAGGAGGCGGCGGTGACAACATACTCGGCAACAGCGTTGTTGCTGCCGCGCCGGTGACTTGAACAAATTTCACTGACGTGTTTTCAAACAGCGCCGAGGCGAGTTTCGGGCCGACGGCTGGAATAAGCAACGCGCGGGCTTGCTTCATCAGCACGGGAACATCGGGGTCGTCGAGAGCGCGATAGGCGACTTGGAGCGCACCGGGAGGCATTGCATCCGCGCGCTGAAAATCGGCTTCCGGCCGCAGGCAGAGCACGTCGATGGTCATGATTTGCGGGACGCGCGAGGAGAAGAGGCGTGCTCTTGCGTTCCCTTAGTAATGTCCGCGACGGGAAAGAAGCAGAGGAGCAAGAGAGGCTCCTTACCAGTATTGCGCGTGACGTGCTTCTCGCCAGCGGGCATCAAGAGCGTGTCGCCGGGCTTGAGAGGAAACTCGCCGCTGTCGGCGTAAGTCGTGCCGGTACCGGACAAAACATAGATGCATTCTTCGAAATCGTAATGCTGGTGCGGGCCGCGAGGAGCTTCGCCTGGTTTCGGGATAGGAATCTCCGCGAGGCGCAGGGTGACGCCGCGCGAGCGTGTTTCACCGGAGACGATTTCCAGCGCTTTGCGGCCGGGAAGGCCCAGCTGCTTGGCTTCGGCTTGCGTAAAGATACGCGCCATCAACGTGCCTTGCTCAGCGTATTGATTTCGGCGACGCCACCCTGGAGTTTGTCGAGTTGATTGAAGATTTCCGTAGACTTTGAGGCGATGGAGTCTGCGACGGCATTGAGCATGCGTTGGGCCTTTTCGACGGTGGCGTGTTGCGGGCTGCCGTACCAACCGGTGGGCGCGATGGAGCGAACGTCGGTCAAAACAGGCTGATAACTGCGCGTGCGGCGAAGCCCGTCCATTTTTTGGCCGTGAGCGTGATCGGAAGAGTAGTCGATGCGATCGAGACGGACGAGTTCGGGGCGGTAGGCTAAGACGGCGAGCGCTTCGATTTCGCCGCCGTGCGTGAGGCCGTTACACTCCTTCCCGAAAAGCTCTTCGGCGACGAAGCAAGCTTGCACGGTGAGCACGGCCATGCCGTGTTCGCGGTGGAGCGTTTCCGCGGCGACGCCGAGCGGCGGAATGTTCTGTTCGTGCCAATTGAGAATCAGGAGATATTTTGCGCCGTGCTGCGCGGCGGACGCGCAAGTTTCGATGACCACCCTCATGTAGGTTTCGGGCGTGAGCGTGATCGTGCTTTCGAACGGCATGTGCAACGGTGTGACGCCCAGCGGGCCGCCGGGGAGCACCAGGCCGTCCATACGCTCGGCCACGGCGTGCGCGATTACGTTGGCCGCGAAAATGTCCGTGCCGGCGGGAAGATGCGGGCCGTGCTGCTCGACGCTGCCCTGAGGAAGAATGACGAGTGGATGCTTTTTTAATTGCGCGGCGATTTCCGGTTGCCTCAGGTCAATGAAATAGCGGTTAGGCAACATCGTGAATCCTTTCCGCGACACGGTCCTGCGCCTCTTTCAAGACGTCGGCAATGCGCGTGGCTCGGCCGTGGTTTTCGATAGAGCGAAGCGCGGCATAAACGATGGCTACGGCAAAGTTGCCGTTGCTGGCGCTGAGTTCGCTCGGCTTACTGGTGCGGCAGCTTTCCGCAAACATTTCGAGTTCGGCGCGAAACATGTCGCTCTCGGGGATTTTTAGTTCTTCGCGCTTGGCGTAGCCGTCTTTGCCGCGCTGGATGTAGAGCGTAGATTTTTTGTGAAGCCGGTCGGGCGTGTCCCAGGTCTCGAAGTCGATTTCGTAATGCATCAGCCCTTTTGAACCGAAGACGCGCACGGCGAAGACACCTGGCGAAGTCCAGCACGAACCGACGTAGCCCACTTTGCCGTCAGAAAATTTCAGAAGCGTCATGGACTGGTCGTCGACTTCAGCGCCAACGGGAGAAAGTTTCGAGGAGATGGCACTGGCTTCGACGACTTCGTCGCCGAGATAGTGGAGCACGTCAAACTGGTGAATGGCGAGTTGCGACAGCGGACCGCCGGGAGCGCGATGCTTGTACCAGCGCCAAGTTTTGGGCGTGAGTTCGAGGGCGCGCTCGTTGGAGAAATTTGCTTCGATAAAAGCGACGCGACCCAGTTCGCCGCGGTCGATGGCCTCACGAATTCTGCGAATGCCGCCCATCAACCGCGCGCTGTGGCCTACGGTAACGGTGATGCCGTATTTTTTTTCGAGCGCGGCAATTTCCAAGCCCTCTTCGAGTGTGCTGGCGATGGGCTTTTCCGTGTAGACGTGCTTGCGGGCTTTGGCGACTTCGGCGGCGACCGGAAGGTGCTGCTCGTTGGGAACGGCGAGGATGGCGCCTTCGATCTCGCGATTCGAGAGCATGGTTTGCAGGTCCGGAACCGTGGGGACGCCGGTATCCTGTTTGAACGCGGTGCGCTTCTCTTCGGAGCGGCTGAACGCTGAGACGATTTTGATTTTTTCGGACTTCGCGGCGGCACGCGTCAAGACCTTGGCCCAGCGGCCAAGGCCCACGATGCCGACTTTAACGGGGTGTGTGGTCATTCGTCTTTAATACTTTCTTTCCAAAACGCCTTGTGCGATACGGTCCATTCTACTCAGCAATCCGCGTATTGAAACTGAAAAGCATCTGCCAGCGGCCGCCGCGCATCACCCACATGCGCGTGTTGAAATACGACTTGGCGCCGGGGCGTTGCTCGCGGGCAATCATCATCACGGTTTCGCCAAAATCGAACATGCGGGCACTGATTAATTCGGGAGGAGCGGACCTGGCACCAGCGACTTTCTGTTTTTTGATTTGCGCAAGGCGATCAGCTTTGGTGTACGGGCGGTCGTGGTGGGTGTCGGTGGCGGTAAATTCGTCGGCGATGAGCGGGACGTAGGCATCCGCATCGTTGTTGGCCATGGCGCGCATTACGCCTTGCCACGAAGTGATGGCTTCTTTCTCCGATTGCGTTTCGGGCTGGAAGGGAATGGATTTACATGGATTTTCGCAGTCCCCTGAGCTGGACCGCGAGGGAGGAGGCTCTGGCTTTTCCACTTGCTGAACTTCCTGGTAGAGAACGACACGCCAGCCTGCCTCGCGATGAACCCAAATACGCAAAACGTAAAGACGACCGCTACTCGCACGAGCGACGGCTACATTGCTATACAAACGAACTTGCGGCTCGACGTCGGCGTTTGCAGGTTTAGGTAAGTTTTCGAGGACCTGCGTTCGGGTCAGCGATTTGCCATTTGCATCGATCCACGTGAACTGGCGATCGAGAAGCGAATCCAGCGTGGACCTGTCCGCTTTCGTGGACGCTTCGAGGAAGGCGCGATCAGCCCGAAGCCCGGGCGGAGTGTCGGCCGGTCGGCCAAACGATGAAGTGACGCATAGCATCCACAAGAAACTGAACGCGAGCAACGCGCCAGAGTATGTAATAGACCGATTCATGTTTTGCTTCTGAAGGCTCGCCCGTGGAGTAAAGAAAAAAAAGCTAAGACGTCTTTGCCGGCGCCGCGTGGATGGTCGTTTGAAAGCTGATAGACATAATCCATTCGCCATCGCGTTTGATCCACAGCCGCGTGACATGAACCGGCTTTCCCGTGTACGGCTGGTGCAGGCAGGTCATGATCACCGAGTCGCCGAAATCATACATCTGCGCGGAAACAAGCGGCGAAGGGGCAGTGCCGCGTCCCGTTTGCTTTTGCAAATTGAGCGTGGCGATGCGATCGGATTTGGTCAGCGGATGATCGTTTGCGGAACTCAGCATAGCGAACTCTTCCGCAATGTGCGGCGCCCATGCTGCAGCGTCGTGATTCGTGACTCCCGTTTCCAGCGCCTGCCAGGAAGCGATAATGGCTTGCTCGGCTTCGTTCTTTGGCTTGTAGGGAATCGTTTTACAGGGATTCTCGCAGTCAGTCACGCCGGAGCTGTGCGCGCTTGCTTCCTGACGGCCGAGGGCCACTTCGTGATAGACGAGCAAGCGCCAGGCGGCGCCGCGCTTGACCCAAAGACGAAGAACGTGGACCTTGTCGCGGTCGGCCATGATGGCTTCCACGTGGCTGCGCGTTTGGCGAACCTCATGCGCACCGGCTTCGTCGCCGAGCGCAGGTTTGGGGAGTGCGCCAAGGACTTCGACACGAGAGAAAGTCTTGCCTTCAGCATCGGTCCAGGTGAAATCGGCGTCAAGAAGCTTTGCGACGGAGGCGCTATCGCCCTTGGCAGCGGTTTGCACAAATTCGCCGTCGGCTTGGAGAACGGATGCTTCTTCCACCGCCGCACTTCCCCGCTCGATGGGCTTCGCGAGTAAGAAGCCGAAACTGAACACGCCTATAGCCAACACAGAGGTAACGGAACGGCCCATGCTTCGCAGCCCTCCCGGGATTGTCGCTCTCTTTTGCGGTGCGAAAAAAGGGCCGGAGGAGGCCGGCCTTTCTCTCGCTTGGCCTTTCAAAACAGCGGAAACCTAAAAGATAAATTTCAAACCCAACTGAATGGCGCGGCTGCTGCCGGAACCGAGCACAGGATTAAACGCGGCATTATCCGGTGTGGCGCAACCACAGCCGAAAGAACCGGGCTGTGAGGGATCAGCGAAAGCTCCCTGCCCGTAACCGCTGGTCGCGCCATTGGGATTGGCAAAGTTGGGGTGATTGAAGATGTT
>QHYJ01000289.1 GCA_003223255.1 Acidobacteriota bacterium
AAACGCCGCGAGTAGGAATCGAGGAGTTGCTGAACACGTTCGTGGCTCGGGGACCTCAGAACGAATCCTGCGTGATGAAACTTGCTGATGCGATAAATAATTTCAGAGTCGGTGTAAGCGGAAGTGTCCGGATGCTCCTGCCGCGCCAGCGATAGAATCACTCCGGCATAATCGCGGTGCTCCGCGGGAAGTTCATAAGGAACCTTTCCCGCGCCAACTTCGAGGCGCGCCCACTCGCGCCACAAATTGATACCGGTGGCCGCTTCGATGACGTCCGCAATGTAAGCGCCGCCTACGCGTGCGGCGATTTCAATGAAATAAAACTTCCCATCGGCGCGGGCCTTCAGAAATTCCGCGTGGGTCACGCCGCGCATCAGGCCCAGGCTTGCGATTAACTTGCCATGGATTTCTTTCAGTGTACGAGCTTCTTCTCCGTCCCGGGGCAGCGTGCGCGTGGTAAAAACGCCACCCTGATGCGAAGTTTCCAGTGGAGGTGCACCGTAAGCATGGGCTTCAGCAAAAACAACCTCGCGCTCGGAAGTCACGCTATCGACGTGGTAGACCGAGCCGGGAACAAACTGTTCCAGCAGATAAAACGACTGCTGATCCCCCAACTGCTCGAGCCAGGGCCACAATTCATCCGGCCTTCGGATCTTTTTCATGCCGATGCCGGAAGCTTGTGAGCGCGGCTTGAGCAGCCATGGACCGGGCACGCGGGACATGAATTCGCGGAGATTGTCGTAGTTCAGAACAGGAACGAATTCGGGAACCAGAATCCCCGTCTCCTTCGCGCGAGCGCGCATCGCGAGCTTGTCCCGAAAATAGCGCACCGTGGTCAGGCCCATGCCGGGAATCCGCAGATGCTCGCGAAGCGCGGAAACATTTTCCATGTCAAACTCATCGAGCGCCACGATGCGGTCGATCGGCTGGGACCGCGCCTTGTAGCTCACCGCGTAAATCAAGCTCTGCAGCGGCAGTTCTTCCGGCATGGTGAACACTTCGTCGATGCATTGGAACGGCCAGTCGGCGTGGCGAAGTTTTTCGACCGTGAGCAGCAAAACGCGGCAACCCAGGCCTTTCGAGCTGCGGATAAACTCCTGGCCCTTTTCATAGGAACTGATGCAGAGAATCGTGAGAGGCCGTTCGTCGGGCATGCGTACCTCTGCTTAGAGGCAATCAGCGCGCGGATTATACAGCGCCGTGCCCGGCAGGATACAGAAATTGGAGAAACGGGCGGACCCGCTGTGCCCAGGCAGTTTCGTTGTGCTCGGCGCCCTCTACGCGTTCGTAGTGCAAATCCTGATCGAGCCGCCAGCCCTTTTCGAGCAGCGCGTCGCGAAAACGCTCGACGTCCTGCACCATGCGCGGCCCTTCGCGCGCGCCGATATCGAGCCAAATGCGCGGGCGCTGCTCCACGTGCATCGATTTCACGAAACGGTGGATGACCAGTTGGTTCCACCAAACCGCAGGCGAGAGCGCAGCGATTTTTCCGAAAATTGTGGAATGTTTCAGCCCCAGGTAGAGCGAGACTAGCCCGCCAAGCGACGACCCGCCAATGCCGGTGTGCTGCTGGCCGGAAAGCGCACGGTACTCGCGTTCCACGAAGGTTTTCACTTCCTCGATGAGGAATTTCGCGTAGCGATCGGCCCGCCCGCCGCCAAGCTTTGGCACGTGCGTCGGCGTGTATTCCCGGACGCGCGCCTTGGTGTTGTACATACCGACGATGAGGAGCGGTTCGACGACTCCGGCGTTGATGCATTGATCCGCTGTTTGCCCGACGTGCCAGTCTTGGCCGGGGATGAAAGAGGTTGCGCCGTCGAACAGATTCTGCCCGTCGTGGAGATAGAGAACGGGAAAACGCCGCCCAGGTTGCTCGGAATAACCGGGCGGAGTGTAGATGATGAGGTCGCGTTGGTTGCGCAGGAAACGCGACCGGAACCGTTCATGTTTGCGGAGTTCTCCCAAACTCACGGCGCGATGGTCACCAGCAGGTCTTTTGCTTCCACCTGTTGGCCGGGTGTCACGAGTAGTTTCACAATGCGTCCTGAAAGAGGCGCATAGATATTGGACTGCATTTTCATGGCTTCGAGGGTAAGAAGTTTCGCACCGCGTTCCACCACGTGGTTCGCCTGAACTGCTACTCCGCTAATCACTCCTGCCGTGGGCGCACCCACTTGGCCGGGATCGGCAGGATCCGCTTTGGGATGGCTGCGCCCGGTGACGCGCAGGGATTTGTCGCGCACGGTGATTTCGCGCGGTTGGCCGTTAAGTTCAAAGAAAAGCGTCCGCGTGCCGTCCGGGTGCGGTTCGCTAAACGTCAGAAACTTGATGACCAGCGTCTTTCCGGGTTCGATCTCCACGGTAATTTCTTCGCCGGATTTCAGCCCATAGAAAAATGGCGGAGTCGGCAAAACGCTGGCGTCCGAATAGGTCTGGCGAAATCGATCAAATTCCAAAAAAACGTCCGGGTACAGCAAATAACTCAGCAGGTCATCGCGTCCAAGGGCGTGACCCACTCTTTGCGCCAACTGCTTTTGTTCTTGCTCGAAATTCACCGGTGGCAGGTTCGCGCTTGGACGGCCCTTCACTGGCGTCCGGCCGCGCAGAATAATTCTTTGCAGCTTTCTCGGCCAGCCCCCGGGCGGAACGCCCAAAGTTCCCGAGAGCATCTCCACTACCGAATTTGGAAAGGGCACGTCATTCCTTCCATCGAGGGCTAGAACATCCTTCGGCTGCATTTCCTTGGCCATCAGGAACAAGGTCATGTCACCAACCACTTTGCTCGAGGGCGTCACTTTTACAATGTCGCCGAACAACTGATTGACCTCGGCGTACATTTTCTCCACTTCGCGCCAGCGGTGACCCAGTCCCAGTGCCGTAGCTTGCTCGCGCAAATTCGTATATTGACCGCCGGGAATTTCATGCTGGTACAACCGAGCCGAGCCGGCCTTTGGCCCAGAATCAAATGGCAAATAGTAAGTTCTCACCGTCTCCCAATAGTCGGAACACGCGTTAAGGGCTGCGATGTTCAGTTGCGTGTCGCGCGGTGTGTGGCGGAGCGCCTCGACGATGGAATTCAGGTTCGGCTGGCTAGTGCCGCCACTCACGGCTGCAACTGCCGCATCGGCCACATCCACTCCGGCGTCCGCCGCTTTCAGAACGGAACCGGAATTGATGCCGCTCGTGTCGTGGGTATGAAAGTGAATCGGGGCACCCACTTCTTCGCGCAGCGCTTTTACCAATTCGAACGCCGCATAAGGCTTGCACAGGCCGGCCATGTCCTTGATGGCCAGGAAATGTGTGCCAAGCTTTTCGAGTTGCTTCGCCAGCGCTACATAGTACTTGAGCGAGTACTTCGGCCGGCCTTTGTCCAGAATATCGCCGGTGTAGCAGATCGCCGCTTCACAAACCGCACCGGTATCCAACGCCGCGTCCATCGCCACGCGCATGTTGTCGATGGAATTCAGCGAGTCGAAGATGCGGAAGATGTCGATTCCCTGGGCATGCGCTTCGCGAACAAACTCGACAATCACGTTGTCCGGGTACGACGTGTAGCCGACAGCGTTCGCTCCGCGCAGCAGCATCTGAAAACAGATATTGGGAATGCGTTCGCGGAGAACCCGCAGCCGGTGCCAGGGATCTTCGTGCAGGAAGCGCATCGCCGCATCGAACGTAGCCCCTCCCCACATTTCCAGGCTGAAAAGCTGCGGCAATCTTTGCGCCACGACATCCGCCGTCGCGAGCAAGTCATACGTGCGCACGCGCGTGGCCATCAACGACTGGTGTGCGTCGCGAAAAGTCGTGTCCGTGAGGAGCAAGCGCTTCTCTTTTCGCGCCCAGTCGGCAAATTTCCTCGCTCCAAGCTTCTTCAGGAGTTGCCGCGTTCCCGGAGGCGGCGCAATTCCTGGTGCCCAAGGGGCAACTGCGATTTCCAGATCGTGCGGGATTTGCTTTCCCTTTACTTCCGAGTTGCCATTCAAGATCACCTCGCCAAGATAGGAGAGCAGTTTGGTCGCTCGATCGGCGCGGGCTGGCAAGCGAAAGAGTTCCGGTGAATCGTCCAGAAACGAAGTCGTGACCTCGCCGGCCTGAAACTTCGCGTGATTCACTACGTTTTCCAGGAACGGAATGTTTGTTTTCACGCCGCGAATGCGGAATTCCCGCAACGCCCGGTCCATGCGCTGGCAGGCTTCCGGAAGGTTCGCGCCCCACGCCGTGACTTTTACGAGCAACGAGTCGTAGTAAGCGTTAAGCACCGCGCCTGCATAAGCCGTTCCGCCATCCAGGCGAATGCCGAAACCAGCGGGCGAGCGGTAGGTGGAAAGTTTTCCGTAGTCGGGCGCGAAATTGTTTGCCGGATCTTCGGTGGTCACGCGGCATTGCAGCGCTGCGCCATTGAGCGGAACACTTTCTTGCTTGGGCAAAGCAAGCGGCGGTTCGTGCAACTTGTAGCCCTGCGCGATGAGAATCTGCGAGCGTACCAGGTCGATGCCCGTCACCATCTCCGTGACCGTGTGCTCCACCTGGATGCGCGGATTCACTTCGATGAAATACCACTTGTGCGAATCGACGTCGTAGAGAAACTCCACCGTCCCGGCGTTGCCATACTTCGCTTGGCGTGCCAGTTGCAACGCCGCATCGCAAAGCTCGGAGCGAATGCGGGAAGGGAGATTCGCCCCCGGCGCAACCTCAACGACTTTCTGGTGCCGCCGCTGTACGGAGCAATCGCGCTCGTAAAGATGCAAAAGGTTGCCGTGATGATCGCCAAGAATCTGCACTTCGAGGTGTCGCGCGCGAGGCAGAAATTTCTCCAAGAACACAGACCCGTCGCCGAAAGCGGAGCGCGCTTCGCCTTGCGCTTCTTCGAGCAGCGCCTCGAGCTGTGCGGCATCTTGAACGACTCGCATACCCCGACCGCCGCCGCCCATGGCGGCCTTCAAAATGATCGGGTAGCCGATTTCTCGCGCAACCTTTTGCGATTCTGCCGCGGAGTTGACGGGCTTTTCCGTTCCCGGCAGCACGGGCACTCCTGCCGAACTCGCCAGCCTTCGAGCGGCGGTCTTGTCCCCGAGCAACTCAAGCAAGCCAGGCGGCGGGCCGATGAACGCGATACCGGCTTTCTGGCAACCGCGCGTCGCGTCAACTTCCTTTTCTTTGGCCAGCGCGATAATGCCCGGAATGTCGAGATAAGCTTCTACGGGACCTTTGCCGGCGCCAACCTGATAAGCCTCATCCGCCTTAAAGCGGTGCAAGGCGAGGCGGTCTTCCTGCGAATAGATCGCCACGGTGCGCAAGCCCAGCTCATTGGCCGCACGAAAGATGCGAATGGCGATTTCGCTGCGGTTGGCCGCCAGCAGTTTCCGAATGGGCTTTGCTTTCTTCATCAGGCGCCAGGTCTATCGCAAAACTCTATATTGTCCCGCAGCCGCCGGGCGAGCCAGGAGCAGTTTTTTCGATACAGCGAATCCAAAGCCTTTATGAGCAGAGTTGTAGCACGCGCCCGGTCTCAGGAATCAAGCAAAACTACACGCGGTCTTACGGATTTCCGGACCCGCGATTCAGGTCTTCTCCACAATCCCATTATGGGATGAGACCGGTCGCGCCGGTTCCGACCGTGAGGGGAGTCACGGGGGCTGTTTGCAGCTGCAAAAGTTCCGCCCGTACTTTCGCCCAAGCCTTGGTCTTTCGCTTAGTGGCATAGGGAGCATCCGGATCGGCGAAGAAACGCAAAAGCTCTGCTTTTGCCTCAGAAGTGAGGCTCGCAAAATTCGTCTCCGCCAGCTTATCCAGCAGCGTCGCATGGGCCTCGTCGTTCATGCGATACCTTCCCGGTCCGGTGCTTGCTCCGACATCAAAATTGTCGTTCTCCAGCTGCAGCGTCCCCTGGCCTGTTTCGGTCAGCAGCCTGCGATACCGGCTGAGCGTGGCGTTGAAGCTGACCTCGAACATATGTTCGGTTTGCGGCGTGGGCGTGCGGAACTGCAGAATTTTCAGCGGGCCGATTTTCGGCACCAGTTTGTACAAAAACGCCAAGAAAATCTCGCCCGGACTGGGCTTTTTGTAATTCTTGCCCCATTCGCGCTCGTAGTTGGAGCGCGACAAATTATAGAGAAATCTCTTCTTCGTGGCGTCCGGAATATCGCCTTTGATTTCATCCTTCTTTAAATGCCAGGCAATGCGCGTGGCCTTAGGAATCAACTTGCTCACGTCCCGCCGGTAAGAATTCAGGGCCTTGCCTTCATTCAGCAACACGTCCCTTAGTTCAAGCCCGTAAGTTTCAAGGAAAGCCTGGTCCAGAACGCGGCGCGCCACTTCGAACCCGATGAAATCGTGATAACCGGCCGGGGCATAGCGCTCCTTCGCAATCTCCAGCACGTCAAAACCGAATTCCGTCTTCACGTGCGCCAGCTTGCCATCTTCGTAAGCCACGCTGTCCCCATATTTTTTGCCCAGTCCGGGATAGAGAACGGGCACCGCGCGATTGGTTCCAATGCGGTGGCCTTCGTTGTCGGCCGCGTAATGCGCTAGCGCACCGAGCGCGAAAGCATACTCGGCTAGGTCTTGTGCATCCCGCAATAACCCCTGGATGAAATCGCCGCTGCGCACGTAATGCGTGAGATCGCTAAAGAAGGGACGGCCGTAAGGGTAGTAGCCCATGTCCTGAACGATGGAGCCCCCATACGCGTAAGCTTGCGCCCGGCTCAAGTCTTCTTCGGTCGCCTGCGGATATTTTTTCAAAAGCAAAGGCTTGATGTGGGTTTCCCAAGCGGCATCAACGATGGCTTCATGCGAAAGGACGGCATAAGCCTGCGCGGAGCCAGACCGCAGCAATGCAAAAACAAGCAGACCTCCACAAATGGTTTTTCGCGCGCCGGAGTGGCGTTTCATTTCCTTTGAGCCGGAAAGCACCATGGTCTCAAATCCGCTTTTCAGAATAAAGCCTTCAGGAAAAATGAAGAGAGAAGAAAGGGTGATCGGTAGAGAGGGAAATTCCGCGGGAATCAGGAATGAGAATCAGACCGGCACTCTCCCACGCCGGATCAGGATGCGGTTCAATACTTTCTCAACACTCCGATGACCCGGCCCTGGATCCTCACGTCGCTTGCGGAAACGATAATCGGAGCCATCTCCGAGTTGGCCGGCTGCAACCGGACTTTTCCGGGAACATCGCGGTAAAACCGTTTGAGCGTTGCTTCTTCGCCGCCCACCAGGGCCACCACGATGTCTCCGGCGTTGGCCACCTGAGTCTGTTCGCAGACTACGTAATCTCCATCCATGATGTGGTCCTCGATCATGGAGCTGCCCTTTACTTGCAACACATACGAATTGCCGCCTCGCGCGAAATCGCCCAGGGACAGCGTTTCCCGCTCTTCGATCGCTTCCAGAGGCCGCCCGGCGGCGATACGCCCGACCAGGGGAAGCTCCTGCGTCCTCCGTTCGATGATCTGCTCTTTCACCGGCTTCGGCAACTGAACGATTTCGATCGAGCGACTTTGGTTGTATCCGCGCCGGATGAACCCTTTCTTCTCCAACGTGCTGATGTGCTTGTGCACCGTGGCCAGCGAGGTGAGCTTCATGCCTTTGCCGATTTCTTCGAAACTCGGTGCATAGCCGTGCTTGGTTTCGAACACCACCAGATAGTCGAGAACTTCTTTTTGCCGTTTGGTCAAGGGCATGGGCGCACCTCCAATCGCAAAAAACTTTTTCCACAGGCACTTTAGGCGAAAAGAAAGCGAACGTCAAGCGCAAAATTTCCCTTTTTCGACTCCGGGAATGGCCTCAAGGGATTCCCAGTAGAATCCCTCAGCCGGAACTCCGTTCTAACCTGCTTTGAAAGTCCGTTCTAACCTGCCGCAAAATCCGTTCTTCGCCCGATTGCTCACAACGAATAGACCTTTTAGGTTGATCGTTCGGAGTCTCGTTCAGGCTCCATGCCGGCACGAAAGCGATTCCTGACGTTGTCTCGATGAAAGGCGGCCGAATCCCCAATCAACCGTTTTTTCTGCGTGGTGTCGCTTGCTAAATGGTCTCGACAACAAATCCGACGATGTTACACCTGGCGCTGAACCCCTCCCGCCCTCTGCCTTAGAAAAAAATCTCCGCCGCAGTGAAAGAGTCTTTCTGAATTTGCGGGTTCGCGTGTCTGTTCCTGCGGAACGCGGGGAAGATTTCTTGGGGGAAGGCCAGACCATTGACGTCAGCCATGACGGGGCAGCGATCATGGTTGATCGCGACCTCCGCGTCGGCCAGACCGTCAAAATCCGGCGTGTGGGAGTCAACAAGGAAGCCTCGGCACGGGTTGTGGGACGTTACAAAGACAACAGCCCCGCCGCCCGAGTGTTTGGTATCGCCCTTGAGAATAGCGAAGTCAATCTCTGGGACATCGTCTTTCCTTCCGTTGCCGAGTCGGACAAAGCCGTCGTGCGCGCGTTGCTGCGCTGCGTTGCCTGCGGCAGGCTCGAAGTGTCCTATTTGAATGAATTCGAATCGGATTTCTTTCTTAATCACCACAGCGTGGCTCGGCTCTGCGCCGAGTGCGGCGGCTGGACCACTTGGACGCGCCCCTACGGAAGCGTCCCCTCGGGCCCCGAGGATGCTATGCCCTCGGACGTTCCCGATTCTGGACCCGGGAACCGGAATCACCGTACCCATGAACGCCTGCGCGCGGAAACGGTAGGATGCATCCGCACTGCTTTGGGGAACGAAGTCGTGCTGGTCTCCAATCTGGGACGCGGCGGACTGAGCTTTTTGAGCGCTAACCAATACCCGGAGGGCGCGCACATCGAAATGGCCGTGCCCTACACTTCGAAAGCCCCAAATATCTATTCTCTTGTTACAATCGTCGGCGCGCGTAAGGAAAAAGAGAGTAATTTGACAGAATACCGGGCCGCTTACTTGCTGTGACTTGAATCTATGGGGATCGAGCCCGTGCCCGAACATTCCTGGAATACAGAAGATCAGCTCCGCGTGCTGGTGGAAAGGATCAAGGACTACGCCATCTTTTTGCTTGATGCCCAAGGGTGCGTGGCCACTTGGAACCACGGCGCCGAGCGCATCAACGGATATACGTTCCCCGAGATTCGTGGAAAGCATTTCTCCATTTTCTATCCTCCCGAAGACATCGAACGCGGAAAACCAGATTACGAGCTGCAAGTCGCTGCCAAGGAAGGCCGCTTTGAAGCCGAAGGCTGGCGTATCCGGAAAGACGGCACGCGCTACTGGGCCAACGTGGTCATCGCGGCAATTAAAGACGAGAGGGGCGTTCTCCAGGGCTTTGGAAAAGTCACTCGCGACATTACCGAGCGCAAATGGGCCATAGAGGCCAATTTTGAGAAGCTTTTTCGCTCCAGTCCCAACCCCATTCTTCTGAGCACTCTCGATGATGGCCGCCTCCTCGAGGTCAACGAAGCTCTTTGCGAGATGCTTGGCTATCGCCGGGATGAACTGATTGGCCAGAGCGCGATCACCCTCGGGATCTGGCTGTATGTGGAGGAGCGCATCCGCATAGCTGCAGAACTGAAGGCCGGACGCCCCGTCCGCGCCGAACCGTGTGAAATGCGCACGAAGTCTCGCGAAAGACGGAATGTCGATGTTTCTGCCGATCTTATTGAGTTCCGCGGAAATCCTTGCTTGTTCGCCACACTTCTGGACACTACCGAGAGCCGAAGACTCGAGGAAGTGGTCCAGGAAATGTCTACACCCGTTCTCCAGGCGCAGGAAGGCTTGCTGGTGGTGCCCTTGATTGGCCGGGTCGACGGTCCCCGCGCCGCACAACTGCGCAACCAACTGCTTAATGCTGTTCACACGCAGCGTGCGCGAGCCGTAGTGGTCGATCTCACGGGAGTTCCAAAGATTGAAAGGGAAACGGCGGACGGTTTGATCCGCGCGGTAGAAGCGGTGCAACTTCTCGGAGCGAAAGTCATCCTCGCTGGCATTTCGGCGATTATCGCCGATACCCTGGTCGGCATTGGCGCCCGGTTCGGTAGAATCAAGACCACCGCCGACTTGCAGAGTGCTCTGGAGGAAGCCAAGAACCTCTTGAGCCAGGAAAGCAACCTGGCCTAGCCCTTCCTTAGCCATCCTTATCCTAGCGGGGGGGTTTGCCTCCGGTCGGATGGGGTGCTTTGCTGCTTTCTTCCGCCAAGCCTTTGCCGTCCCGACACATCGACGAAGTTCCGTACCATGCTCGGTAGTGTCTCACTTTGGTTTTGGCACTCCGAAATAGGCTAACAGGATTGTGGCATACTGTGTTCATGGCGAAGCGTCCACGCGACCCGAATCAACTCGCTAAGCTGATCGTGGATATTGCCACTGGTGAAACAGCGGATAGCGTTAGCGACTCAAAACGGCATCCTTCCAAGAGGCGTGCAGGTGGTCTAAGAGGCGGCAAAGCACGAGCCAAATCTTTAGGGCCAAATGAGCGTCACGAAATAGCAAAATTGGCCGCTCGCGCTCGCTGGAAGAAAAAAGACTAGGCTACATGCCTTCTGAACCGCGCCCGGCCGAGCGCAATGCTCCTCCTTCAGGGGCAATAAGCTGGGGATAAGCGAGTGGCACTTTACTGTTGACACCCGTATCGTTCTCCCCTACGATCGCGCGCTGAGCAAATGCTTTTTCCATGTGGTCATGAGGCGCGTACCCCATGACACCCCAAAACGTGTACTGCACCCCACTCTTTGTGGCTCGGAGGGCAGGGTTTACACGACAGCGCCGTCCTTCCGAGTCGGCTTCCCGAACTGCTTGGGCGATCTGGTCTGCCAGAATGTCGATGGGGTCAACCTCGGGCAACTGGCTGCGACAGCCCATGCAGCCACCTGCTTCATGCTGGATGGTTTATGGTCACGTCTAGAATCGTGTTGGTGCCAAATCCTTTGCAGTCTTTCTTTTCTGCTGACCATTGCATTTCCCTCCAGCTCACAACGAGACTTGAACCGTCTGTCCCCATCCATCCGCAATTGAACCCGGCAGTAAGTACCGCCTAATTTTCACTAGGTACCGGGTCAGATAGTCGTATCTGTTTAGCCGTCTCCGAATTTGTCCAATCACGATACCGGGGTGCCTCTCCAATACACGCGCAAAAGCTACAACATCCTTTTCG
>QHYJ01000290.1 GCA_003223255.1 Acidobacteriota bacterium
AGTTTCCGGCGAACGCAATGACACAGGAGCAGCGGAAGCAGTTGACAGCCTCGTACCCGTTCGCGGCGACTACCAAAAACGCTGGAGAAGTGCCGGTTGGGGGGAGGGATGCCCCCGGCCCCGCGAATCATGCAAGAACTCGTCACGTTGTGGAAAGTGTTGTGGAGGTGGCGAGAATAGCTGATCACAGTGACGCGCAAACGGCACCCTCAAAGTCAAGAACGAACTGATAACAAAATAGATTTTGGCGGGCGAGCCTGTAAGCCGGATTCTGTCGGGCGCACAATTCACACGGTGAATTATGCGCCGCGGCGATCATTCCTCTAGGTCACGGTTCGCACCGTGACTCCAGCAGCCTACCCGAGGGTTCTCTTGCACGATGGCTCACGCCATCGCGCAAGAAGCACGTCTTCGTTAGAAGACGCGCTCAACGAGCCGGGCCGGCTCTTCCCTCCTATTTGGCCTTGCACCACGCGGGGTTTTCCGTGCCTCCGGTGTCACCACCGGAGCGGTGGGCTCTTACCCCACCTTTTCACCCTTGCCTAACGTTGCGTGCATTTTCGGCGTCCCGCAGGTTTCCCTACGCGACTGCCACCGTGCTGCGCTCTGCCGGCGGTCTATTCTCTGTGGCACTTTCCGTAGCGCCGTCGTAGCGCCGGTTTTTACACCGGCATCTTCGACTTTGCCCCCTGGCGTTACCAGGCGCGTTGCCCATGTCCTGAGTTCCGTTGACCGCTCTCCGTTCACCACAGGCGGCATCCCGCCCGATGGGTTTGTTGTAGCGCCGGGCTTCAGCCCGGCACTCTTATCCCCACTCTGCGTTTGCCTTCTGGATATGAACGCAGAGCGGCCAACGTGCCTCACAACGGTGTCCGGACTTTCCTCCCGCTTCGGCCTTGTCGCGGCGGCTCTACGCCGCCACTCCTCAGCCTCAGCCAGCGATCACCCGGCTCACCCGCCAACTCAATTATACGCTTTTCCGGCTTGAACGAAGTTAGAATCCCCGCACTGCGTCTCACCTTCTCAAACTCACGGAGGACAAACCGCATGACTGAGTTTCCCAGCCTGGAACGCCGCGACTTCCTTGGCGGCGCCCTGGCTGCCTTCCCTCTGGCTCTTATCGGACCATTGGTCAAAGCACCCGCCAGCCCGGTGGTTAACCCCGTTTGTGCCGGAGAGGACCGCCTCGGCGAGCATCACACCATCGGCGTCAGCTCCACCGCTTTCAAGGTGTTGACCGCGGACAGTGCCGGCGCCCTTTTTCTGTTCGAACATAGGAACACGGGTGGCAAGAAAGGCGGCCCTCCACGCACTCTGCACCACAATGAAGATGAATGGTTCTACGTCATCGAGGGCCAGTACATCGCGGAAATCGGGTCGACGCGCGTGGAACTGAAGCCCGGCGACTCGATGCTAGGACCACGGGAAGTACCTCATGCGTGGGCTTTTGTTGGGGACGCTCCTGGAAGACTTCTGATCGCCTTCGCGCCCGCGAACAGAATAGAAGCCTTCTTTCGCGACAATGAAAAACGTCGCAAAGGAAATAAGTACACGAACGATGTCGAATTAATCGCTCGTACGGGATGGAGCTCCTCGGCCCGCCTCTTTCGGTGAAATGAGTTCTTACAATCTCGCTATGCGCGTCCTCGAAGCCAAAGACTTTCTCGTCGAACAGACCTCCGAGCAGGCCGCTATTAAAAACGTGCCTCTCTCCGACCTCGAAAAAGGCATGATGTATTTCACCGAGACAGACGAAGCGTACATGATGCTTGCAGCGTGTGTTGCACTTATCATTGTTGGACTGTTCTTTCAGCGTCAGGTGACAAGCGCTTCGGATTGGTTCTTCAGCAATTCGTCATTCCCTTTTTGAAGCGCAAACACACTAAGAACGATGAATCCCATGCTTACTTCAGTCCCACTAACTTCTCAAACTCCCGCTCACTCAAAATCGTCACTCCTAATTCCTTGGCCTTGTCGTACTTCGATCCCGGATCCGTCCCCACCACCACGTAATTCGTTTTATTGCTCACCGACCCGCTCACCTTTCCGCCGTGCTGTTGCACAATCGCTCCCGCCTCTTCCCGCGTTCGATTCGCCAGCGTGCCTGTAAACACAAAGGCCTTCCCCGCAAACCTATCGCTCTTGACCTCGCGCTTCTCTGCCGTTGGCTGCACTCCCGCCTTCGCCAATTTCTTGATCAACTGTCGGTTCGCCGGCTCCGAGAAAAACTCCACGATGCTCGCCGCCACCTTCGGCCCCACTTCCGGCACTTGTTCGAGCTCCTCTTCCTTCGCCTCTGCCAGCTCTTCCAGCGAGGAAAAATGTTCCGCCAGCAATTGTCCCGTGCGCTCGCCCACAAATTGAATCCCCAGCGCATAAATCAGCCGCGGCAGCGAATTTTTCTTGCTCGCCGCAATCTCCTCCAGCAAATTCTGCGCAGACTTTTCCGCCATGCGCTCCAATGCCGCCACTTCTTCTTCTTTCAGCCTATACAAATCCGCAACGTCTTTCACCAAGCCCTTGTCCACCAACTGGTCCACAATCTTTTCTCCCAGCCCGTCATTGTCCATCGCGTGCCGCCCTGCAAAATGCAATATCGACTCTTTCCTCTTCGCTGGGCACGCCGCGTTCACGCAGCGGTACGCCACTTCCCCTTCCACGTGATGAATCGCGCTCCCGCACTCCGGGCAATTCTTCGGCATGCGAAACGGCTGCCGGTTCTTCCCTTCCTTCACCACTTTCAGCACATGCGGAATCACTTCCCCTGCGCGCTCGATCAATACCGTGTCGCCGATCTGCACGCTCAGCCGCCCGATTTCATCCAT
>QHYJ01000291.1 GCA_003223255.1 Acidobacteriota bacterium
ATACCGCGGAACTGCCGGAGATGCACAAGACCCGCATCGGATGGCCCTATTATTGCACTTTTAGGGCTTCAAGTACGCCGGATTTAAGAATATACGGAACCGGCTTTCACGTCACTGACCAATTCATCGGCAGGAAGCTGTTTGGCCGCGACGGCCTGGAAATTCACGACGCGTGGCGCAACGGCATGGGCGCGTATCTTGGCGTGATCGTTAGCGGCTTCCCGAATTTCTTCATCCTTCTCGGGCCCAACACCGGCCTGGGCCACAATTCCGTGGTCATGATGATCGAGGCGCAGGTCGGCTACGTCATCAACTGCCTGAAACTGATGCGTGAGCGTAACGTTGCTGCGATGGAAGTTCGCGCCGAATCGCAGCAGCATTTCGCCGCGAATCCATGGCTCGGACCGTGTGGCAGGCCGGCGGCTGCCGCAGTTGGTATCAGGACGCCCGCACCGGCGAGAACACCGCGTTCTGTCCCGGCTCCGTCACGGAATACTTTCGCGCTATGGGCTCTGTCGCGGCCTCCGAATACCATCTCCGGCCCGCCCCTCCGACGCACTGAAACCTATTTTCACGATCTGTGTGTGCGTGTCGCAGTGTAGTGCCTGTGCTTTGTCCGAAGAGGAGATTGCCGCGATTTGCTAAATACACCGCGGAACGCTACAATCGTCCCACTCAGCTCGGCCCACGAATCTCAAATCAGGAGAGAATATGAAAGCAAGAACGACCGTACTTACTCTGGCAATGTGCCTTGTTGCCGTCGCAGTGTGTTTTGCCGCCGATAGTTTCACCGGTACCTGGAAGTTGAACGAAGGGAAGTCCAAATTGGGCGCCGGAGTACCCAAGAACACCACCGTTGTATACGAGGCGGCGGGGGACAACGTGAAAATCACAGTAGAAGGCACAGACAGCGAAGGCCAGGCCACGCATAATGAGTGGACGGGCAAGTTTGACGGCGGGGACTATCCGGTCACCGGTGATGCGACTTGCGACATGCGCTCGTACAAAAAAGTCGACAAACACACATTGACGTTCATCGGCAAGAAGGACGGCAAAGAGGCGCTCAGCGGTCGCGTGGTCATTTCGGCCGACGGCAAATCGCGAACGGTCCATGTCACCGCAACAGATTCGAAGGGCAACAAGGTCCGTGGCACCGCGGTTTACGACAAGCAATAAACGGAAATTCCTGCAAACCCACGAGAGAGCCGAATCACCGCAATCGGTCTTTCACCGGCGTCGGTTTTCGCATGCGTCCGGTGAAGGGCTTTGCGGGGCACTCCCGCGGCGGTGCTTTCGGGAACGACGAGGAACACGGGATATTGCGCTCGAACCGGCTCGAACTCGGAGAGCGGCGCATCCTTGTCCACCGCCACATGCGGCCTCGCTCCGGGAGCTCGCTTCAAGTACGCTTTCAGCACCGGAGCGCGCTGATCCGCGGGAAGTTCTTCGAGGCGGACCTGTTCGTGACGTCCATGACGCAAGGTCACGTGGCCACCGGCTGCTTTGCGTTTTGAACCCAGGCTGCGTCCGGCCCCAGCATGGACACCAGGTAGCGTTCTCCTGCGACGACAACCATCACCAGCGGCAAGCGGAACGTGCGCCCGGATCGGCGCCCGCGTACCTCGAGAGTAACAAGGTAGTTGGGAGCGATCCCGAGCGAATGCAGGGCAGCTGAGAATTGGTTGGCAACGCTCGCCAGCCAATTCGGGCGCCCGCCTCGATACAGCCGTTTCGCCAGATTCATCTGGTGCAACTCTACACCGATTGGCCCGCGGGAACTAGGGCAGCCGTCACATGCGGAGGTGATGGAGCAGTAGTGTAGCGCGGAGTCCCGCATGATTTGTTTCGACCTCGCGGGTGTGCGACAATGATTTTTGGCGAGGAAAGAATGAGTACTTCAGTAGGCAAACACGCGACGCTGACGAAGCCGGAGGACTTCGGCAGCCTGCTCCAGGACGAAGGCATCATCTTCACGCAGCTGGACAAAGCGGTGAACTGGGCGCGCAAAAGCTCCATCTGGCCGCTCGCGTTTGGCCTTGCTTGTTGCGCCATCGAGATGATGGCCATGGCCGCGGCGCGCTTTGATGTGGCGCGCTTCGGCGCGGAAGTTTTCCGGCCGTCCCCGCGGCAAGCTGATTTGATGATTGTTGCCGGTCGCCTCTCGCAGAAGATGGCCCCGGTCGTGCGCCGGCTCTACGATCAAATGCCGGAACCCAAATGGGTCATCTCCATGGGCGCTTGCGCGACTTCCGGCGGCGTGTTCAACAACTACGCCATCGTGCAGGGCTGCAATCAGGTGATCCCGGTCGATGTCTACGTGCCGGGTTGCCCGCCGCGTCCGGAAGCGCTGCTTAACGCCATTCTCCAGCTCCAGAAAAAGTGATCCATGTTGCAAACACCCTCGCAACGCGCACCTGGTTTTCTCCTTGCGGCAATCGTGCTTTCGGCTTTGAGTTGTGGTGGCGCACCTCTCGAACCTTCGGCGATAAAGAGCTGGACTCTTGTCTGGAGCGATGAGTTCAATGGTGCCGGAGGCTCCGCTCCCGACGCTTCCCAGTGGGCTTACGACACGGGCGGCAAGGGTTGGGGCAACAACGAACTCGAATGTTATACGAATCGCCTGCAAAACGCGCAAATCCAGGGCGGGAATCTCGTCATCACCGCGCAAAAAGAAAACATCACCTGCTCGGACGGCGTTTCGAGCAACTACACTTCGGCTCGACTCAAGACCCAGGGGCTCTTCAGCCAGGCCTACGGCCGCTTTGAAGCTCGCATCAAGATTCCCACGGGGCAGGGGGTGTGGCCCGCTCTCTGGATGCTCGGCAACAACATCACCACTGCCGGCTGGCCCGCGTGCGGCGAAATCGACATCATGGAAAATATTGGCAAGGAACCCGGCACAGTGCATGGCTCGCTTCACGGGCCGAGCACGACGAGCCCCACGAGCGATGCCACCTCCACTTTTACGTTGCCCGCAGGCCAAAACCTTGCTGACGCTTTTCACCTCTACGCCGTCGAGTGGGAACCGGGAGTGGTGCGCTTTTACGTGGACACCAATCTCTACGCCACCTTCACGCAATCGCGGTGGCCCGCCGGCGGCTCTTGGGTCTTCGATCATCCCTTCTTCATCCTTCTGAACGTCGCCGTTGGCGGTAACTGGCCCGGCTCACCGGACAGCACCACGGTGTTCCCACAACAGATGCTGGTCGACTACGTCCGCGTCTACACGAAACAATAGCTGGAGACACCAGCGCTCCTGGCCTCGGTAGAACTCCCGCAGCCTGCTCTTTGCCTGTCTCCGAAGACTAGAAATTGGATTTGTCAGAATGCGGCGGCGTCCTGGAGCTTATTGGGGGCCGGGGTGGCATGATGAGGTCCGCGGCAGCTCCGAGGAGAAGGTTTGCCTTCAGCCAGGATGCCGGCAGGCTTTGGACGAAAATGATGGTCGAGTCTGGATCATTTTGCATGCCGAGCTGGACCAACTGCCCGAGACCGGGAACGAAAGAAACGCCGCCGCTTTTTTGCGGTTCCGTGATGATCGGAGTTGCCAGCGCAAACCCCTGCTGCAGCAATTCGCGTGTTTCATCGTTCTTGGCTTGGGCGGCGGCGACGGACGCTTTGGCCGAGATCAGCTCTAATTGCAATTCGGGAATCCCCGTTTTGTTGCTGCCTTTAACTTCAGCAATTAATTGTTGTGCGCGTTCCGGCTGTTTGCCGGCGATCTCCCGCGCGATAGACAGCATCGTATCGGCACGCCTGTCGTCCGCTGGTAACGTTTCGGCTTTCGCAATTGCCGCATCGGTGTTGATATTGGCCAGGCGTAGCGCGTCCACACCATAGATTCGTCCACAGGGGACTGTCGCCTTTAGGTGACAGGGGAATGCGGCCTTCTTTTGCATATTCGTTCGTCTTCGCTTTTTGTTTGCCTTAGGCCTATGCTCTTTGTATACTCCTGCTTATG
>QHYJ01000062.1:0-3798 GCA_003223255.1 Acidobacteriota bacterium
GCGGCAGTTGTGTACGTTATAGGGAACCTCATTCTTGGAATCCTTGGTCTAGAACCAACAAAAACGATTTCCGTCACCCAACTCATCGGATGGTTCCCCGTCCTATTTATCACTTTCGTGGCCGCCATCTACGGGCTTCTCAAGATACCGTCCCTCACCCATCACATCTTTAGTGGAGCTGCCGGCGGTTCATCGGTGGGAATCGCGGAAAAGTTCTTCTAATGAGCAACGATTCGAGCTTTCAAGATGCGAAGCGCCTCTATCTCGAGCAGTTCGGAGATCCTTTGGTCACCAATACGTACCTAAAGATCGCGCTTGTCCTCGTGGCGCTTGTAGCCGTCGGTCTGGCTCTCGTGGCCCTCCGCACAGTCCGGGCCGTTGAGAACTTCCGTCCCCTCATCATCCGCATTGACGAGGTAGGACGCGCGGAAGCCATCAACTACCGCAATTTCGAGTACAAGCCCCAAGATCGAGAGGCGAAGTATTTTCTCTCCCAGTTCTGTGCCCTCTATTACCGCCGCAACCGCTACACCCTGCAGGACGACTTCGGAAAAGCTCTCTATTTCCTGGACGGAAAGCTGGCGGACGGCATCCTCGACGCCTACCGCAAAGACGACATCATCAGGAAATTCCTGATCAACACTTCAGCTCCGGAGATCGACGTTGACGTGAAGAAGGTCGCACTCGAAGAAATGCAGTCCCCTCCCTACAAAGCGCGTGTGGATTTCTACATGGTTTATTACTCTCCCTCGGATCACAGCGAGATCAGGCGCGACCTCTATACTGCGAATTTTGTTTTCGTTTTCAAAACCAGCGTCCCAAACGAACTCATTCGCGAAGACGAGGCGTTCAAGTGACGCCATCCATTCACTTCGAAATCTACCGGGTGGGTCGCCCGGCAATCGGCTTTCCGCGCTTTCCCTTGCTCCATTCCTATTTGGGCAACGGCTCGGAACCGAAGACTTTTGAGCTGGGAGCAACCCCATGATTGCCAACGCGCTCCTCGTGACCGTTGCTGTTCTGCTGGCGCTCGGATTCTGGCTCATGGATGAGCTCAAGTTCCTCATCCCTTACCGGCGCATCCTGGTGCATCAATACGGTCCCGCTCTTCTCCTGTGGCTCACAATTTCGTTTGTCAACCTCTTCACCGCTGTCTATGCAATCCAGCGCAAGTTCTTCCTGAAGGATACGGGCCGGAAGCTCTCCCATGTCGACAGGCAGGTACTCCAAGGGCAATTCCCCTTGCCCTCTCCTGAGGAGCTCGAGTGAATGTCTCGGGACCTCTCACCACAAGATCTCGAGCATGCCCTCGGCAATCTCGCCGACCTGCGACCGATCAATCGCGAGCCGCGGGAGAGAGATCCGGGCCAGAGAACCGCGACATCGCGCAGGCCCGCGCAGGCCCCAGGACGTTTCTCTCGGGATCGACCCGTCCAGATGCGGTTTGAGGGTGGTCGTGCGCTCCTGTCTCGACAGGGTTCGACCTACGTCCTGAGCGAATCGGAAATCTCTACGATCATCGAGCTGGGCAAGTTTCGTGTCATTTCCAGGCACGACCTTGCCCAATATGGATACGGCGGCAAGCAGCAAGTGGCCGATCGCGACCTCGAAAATCTCATTCGCCAAGGTGTCGCTCGTTGGGGGGCGTTCGAAGGACCCGAAGCCTGCCCGCGCGAACTTTGGACGCTCACCAAAACAGGGCGCGAACTTATCCGGACGAACGACCTCGTATCCCGAAGCCAGGCCGTGTACGACGGCTTCGCGGGGGCCCGCGAGGCCAATCACGACGCGGATCTCTACCGCCTCTACCAGAATGAAGCGGCTCGCATTCGACAGCAGGGCGGGCGGAATCTCCGCGTGATCCTCGACTACGAGCTCAAGGCGAAAATCCGCCGCGAAATCGCGCGGCTTGGCGCCGCGGCACGGCCCGAAATCGCGGCATGGCACGGGCTTAGGGTCGTAGGACACAAGATTCCCGTGCCCGATCTGCGCATCGAGTACGATGCCCGAGACGGCGAGTTGGCGCGCGTGGACCTCGAGCTCGTCACCCGGCACTACGGGGGACGCAACGCGGCGGACAAGGTGCGCGCTGGATTTTCTCTCTACACCCGGCACGGGGAAGCTGGCCGTCTCCGACGCCTGCTCGGCGCGCGCGGGATGACCCCGGAGATCCTCTCCCTATGAAAATCGCGGACGAACACATCGGCGCACTCCAGGCCCTCGGCTACACGGAGGAGGAGTCCCGCTTCCTCTATATCGTTGCGACCCACTCCGGCTACTTCGTGCCTCGGCAGTTCGTCGCGTTTAACGGCCCTGGCCCGGAAAAGGCATCGCCACCTATTACCGAGAAACTCAAAAAGCGGGGCCACGCCACGTGGCGCGAGTATCAGAACCTAGGCGGCGTGTACCATCTCGCTTCCAGAACCATCTATCGCCTGATCGACCGCGAAAATCTGGGTCATCGTCTCCCCCACTCGGCCGAGGTCATCCGCACGCGCCTCGTTCTGCTCGATTTCATCCTCGCGAACCAATCGCCCGATTACCTCGAAACAGAACAGGATAAAGTCCGTTTTTTCTGCGACCAGCTGGGCATTCCCCAAAAGCTCCTTCCCGCGGGAGCCTCTCTGACCCCGTGGTCGCGGGAACCGCGGCTGCGCTACTTCGCCGATAAGTTCCCGTTGTATCTCGACTCCTCGGCCGGCTCTTCCTCTCCCGTCCTCACCTTCTCCTTCGTGGACGCAGGGCGGGTTGGGCCGAAGCGCTTTGCGAGCCACCTGAACGCGTACGCGCCCCTTTTCGGTCGTTTGCGCTCTTTTCGCTTCCTTTATATCGCGCCTTGCCCAGTCCGTTTCGAGTCCGCCCGGAAATGTTTCTCCTTGCTGGTCGGGACGCCTCACGAAGAGGTTCTTCTCGAAGAGCTGGAACGCTATTTCGAGCTTCGCGCCGCCTGGGACGCAAAGCAGTACGCAAAACTGTCGATGGACGACCTCGAATGGCTGGATCAAGCGAACCAGCGCTTTACGGGCCGGGACATCGAGAGACTCCATGCCGCCTGGGACGGCTCCGACCCGGGGAGGGAGGAATGGCGAAGGCTCTTCCGAGAGGTGTATCCGCCTCGGGAAGTTGAATTCCACACGTGTCTCGTCGCGCCAACGGGCTCGAAGAACTCGAAAGCGGGCAAGGACGGAACCTGTCAGTCGAGCGCTCCTTCCGAGGAAGTGGGGCAGTTGCTGTGACCGGCCGGATCCTCAACGAGCGGAACTTCCTCGCGTGCGTGCTTGCCGCGATCACCGGGATGGTGCTCTATTTCCACTATCCCTTTCCCGAGCAGAACTTCTTTGTCGAGCTGATCTTTCTGTGGGCCCGCCCCGTCTTCCACGGGTTCAAACTTTCTTACACCCTGCTTCTGTTCACCACTCCCTACATCCTCTATTCCTTCCTGCTGTCCGGTATCTACGTTTTCACATGGAAACGCCCTCGGCGGCCAAAAGCGCGGAAGCTTCCGGGGTATCCTCCGACCAGGGATCGCAAGGACCTCTTCCTTGTGCTCGGTGAAGTCCACCATCCGCGAACGCCCGGGCCGTCAGAAACGCCTGGTTGGCTAACCATCCCCGAGCGCGGCTTGTTCACCGGCATCGCGATCTTCGGCGCCGTTGGCAGCGGCAAGACGAGCACATGTCTGTATCCCTATGCCGAGCAGATCCTCTCCTATGAGGCGGCGAACCCCGAAAAACGAATCGGCGGGCTGGTGCTCGAAGTGAAGGGCGATTTCTCGAGGAAAGTGCGCGCCATTCTGGC
>QHYJ01000062.1:3860-6146 GCA_003223255.1 Acidobacteriota bacterium
GCCTCGACGCTTACGCCTTGGCCTACAGCATCGCCGCCTTAATCAACAACCTGTTTGGCCGAAGCAAAGAGCCGTTCTGGCAACAGGCTTACACGAACCTTGTGAAGTTCATCATACTTCTGCACCAGGTGGCCTACGATTACGTCACGCTCTTCGATGTGTATGAATGCACGATATCTCCCGAGATGCTCGAGCAGAAAATCCGCGATGCCGAACTGCACTGCGAGGAACGCTCCTTCCTGCTCATCCTGCCAGAGCATTTCCTGAAGCATGTGGCAGCTCTGAAGTTCTTCGGCTTCGAGTACGACCTGGCGCTCGGCATGTACCGGGCGAGAGAAACACAAGGGCTGCGAGCGTTCGTCGAGGCGAACAACGTCGAACACGAGTGTCTCGCGGAGAGTGCAATCGACCCGATCGGCACCGACCGTTACGAGAAGCTCGAAGCCGTCAAAAGATGGTTTTACAACGACTGGCGCCGCATCGAGCCTAAATTGAGGACCTCCATCGTCGAAGGCATTTCCGTATTCCTTTCGCTTTTCGACGACAATCCCGTGGTCAAACGAACCTTTTGCCCGCCGGCGGAATGCTACGATCCCATAGACAACCGGGACTTTCGCCACGGAGTGCCCCTGCCCTCATTCAGCTGGCTCATTGAGAAGGGGGCCGTATGCGCACTGAATTTTCCCGTGAGCATGAACCCCGGCCTTGCCAGAGCTCTCGGCGTACTGCTGAAACTCGATTTCCAGCGCGCCGTCCTCAACCGCATTCCGGAGATCGCGGCTCACCCGGAACGATATTTTCGGCAGGTCCTTTTCCTCTGCGATGAATACCAGCACTTCGCCACGGTCGGAGAGAGCGAACCCACCGGCGATGAGAAATTCTTCAGCTTGTCGCGCCAGCCCAAATGCATACCGATCGTCGCCACGCAGAGCTTCAGTTCGCTCAAGTCCACGCTTCCGGGCGAGACCTGGAGAACCCTGGTTCAGACCTTTCGAACCAAGGTATTCCTCACGCTCTCGGACGACTTCTCAGCCAAGACTGCGAGCTCGCTCTGCGGGCGCGAGGAGCAGTTCAAGGCCGCCTACAACTTCTCAGAAAGCGGCCATGACGCTCACATCAGTTTGCTGACCGGGAATGCTATTTCCCACCGCGCGAATCTCACAGCTTCCAAGAACTACAGCCTTCGCTCCGAGGATCGCTTCGACATGAAGACGTTCACCGAACTCAAGAATGCACAGGCCATTGTGCTAGCCTACGACGGTTTGAATCCACTTCCGCCCACGCTTTGCTACCTCAAGCCGTATTACAACGACCCGAACCTAACTTATTTCGAACAGCTCGCGAGGGGACAACTGTGATCAATGGATTTGAGACCATACTTCCGTTTCTCAAGCCGATCGAGCACTTGATCCTCGATCCGTACATTAGCGAAGTGATGGTGAACGGCGCGGATTGCGTGTTCATCGAGAAAGGTGGATATCTCGAGCCTGTGAGCGGGATATCGCTCGGCGAAAAAGCGCTTCTCGTCGCGGTGAAAAATATTGCCCGGCGGCTCGGCAGCGACATCTCGGAAGCGCGCCCCATCCTCGATTCACGGCTCCCGGATGGAAGCCGTGTTGCCGTCGTTATTCCACCTGCGAGCCTGAATGGCGTCACGCTGACGATTCGCAAGTTCAACACACGCCACTTCGAAATCGAGGACTTGATTGCGGGAGGAACGCTCGACCGGGCGCTCGCCAACCGGCTCGAGGACTACGTTCTCTCGCGCAAGAACATTTTGATTAGCGGTGGCACCGGTTCCGGAAAAACCACCACTCTCAATATTCTGAGCAAGTTCATACCCGAAGAAGAGCGAATTCTTGTGATCGAGGATACCGCCGAGATTCACCTTGGCCATCCGAACCTCGTGAGGTTCGAAGCCGGGCCTCCACAGAACGGCCTCCCTCGAGTGGCGATCCGCGACCTGCTGAAAGCGGCTCTTCGCCACCGGCCTGACCACATTCTGCTCGGTGAGATTCGCGGCGGAGAAGCCTTCGATCTTCTGCAGCTTCTAAACACGGGCCACTCGGGGACGCTGTCCACCATTCACGCAAGTTCCGCGAAACAAGCCCTCGCGAGACTCGCAAGCTGCGTGCTCGAGAGCGGCGTCGAGCTGCCCTACCGCGCCATCAAGAGCAATATCGCGGACTCGCTCCAGGTGGTGGTGCAGATCGAGCGGAGACCGGGCCGCCGTTACGTCTCGGAAGTGGTCGAAATCCGCGGCTATGATCCCGATGCGGATCTCTT
>QHYJ01000292.1:0-2864 GCA_003223255.1 Acidobacteriota bacterium
CGAAATGGTGTCATAAGGGGCGGCGCTAACAGTGAAGTAGGAGCGGCGGGGAAGATCCGGAAGCGAGGTTCCGAGCACGCGGGCCAAAGAAAGAGGAAGTGGAATGATTTGCAGAAGAACGAGAGCAATCAGAAGAAAAGGGACAGCCACTGGAAGACGGGCTAGAGTTGCTGAGGACCTTCGTCCAGTTAGCAGGTGAACAGTCCCCAGAAGGAGGATAATTCCTTGTGTGATGGCGAAAAACTGAGGGGCAGTGCCTCCGAATGCAAGAACCGCAGCAGCGACAGCCACGAGGAGACCTGCTTCAATGACACGGCGCATGGATTCGCCCACTACCAGGATTCGCGTGCTCGTTATTTGCGGAGGGTGCTCCAAGAATCTTCCGCGTCAGATATTATCTCCGAGTGCGAATTGCCATTCGAACCGTAAATTCCCAAGCCGTAATAGCCGTTGGTATGAAGACTTACGCCGTTTAACACTGCGCCGATAAGGCTCGCCCCGGCACTGCGAATGCTGGACTGAGATTGGAGGACTTGCTCGCGAGGAGTAGCCTCACTTTTCACCACCAGGAGAACGCCGTCCACAAGAGAAGCAAGGATACGGCTGTCCGCTAACGTCAGGAGTGGGGAAGAGTCAAGAATCACAAATCCGTACTCCGACTTTGCTGATGCGATGAAGGCGCCCATGCTTTTCGAGGACAACAGTTCTGCGGGATTCGGGGGCACGGGTCCACAGAGGAGAACGTCGAGCCCGGGCGATCCCGAAGGGCAAACGGCGGCACGCCAATCTTGTTGGCCGGTCAAGTAACTGACCAGGCCGAGGGTCTCGCGAATGCAAAACAGCTTTTGCAGTGAAGGAAAGCGAAGATCTGCATCCACGAGCAAGACCCGTTGGCCGAGTTGAGCGAGGGAGATCGCGAGGTTGGTCGCGATGGTGGTTTTGCCTTCGCCGGGCTGCGTGCTTGTGACGAGCAGGGAACCAGGAGGATGATCGGCAGTGGAAAGTAACACGGAGGCGCGCAAACTGCGAAAAGCTTCAACTAGCGCCGGCTGAGGTTTTCCACTTTGATCAATGCGATGCCAACGCGCGCCAGGATTGCTTGCGGTTCCGTTGTGTCCGTTCCCTGGATGGTTTGTCCGATCCAGCAGTTTACGAACTCCGTGTCGATCGCCATCCAAGTGATGCACCGAGGGAATCAAAGCCAGTGCCGGCAAGCCAAACAATCGCTCCACGTCGTCGGCGCCCTTAAGGGTGTCGTCGAGACGCTCTTGAAGGAAAGCGGTGCTGATTCCAAGTCCTAGTCCCAGCAAAACGCCAACGGCGAGGTTCAGAGGGATTCTTGGCTTCGCTGGCTTGGCCGGCGGATCCGCAGGGTCCACGATTCGAATGTTGCTGGCTTTTAGGCTCGCGGAAACCCCGGCCTCTTTCAGGCGCTGAAGCAATCCTTCGTACAACTGCTTGTTCGTTTCTACTTCGCGTTTGAGAATGTTGTATTGAACGGCTTTTTCGGCGATTAGGTTCACCTGTTTTTGTTGGCCGTCCAGCGCTTCCTTGACCAAGCTCTCGCGGCGAAGCGCGGCGAAATACTCGTTCGTGATTTTGTCGGCTGCGCGCTGGCGTTCCTCTTTGAGCGTACCTTCGATTTCGTCAATCTGACTCTGAATCTCCTTCACACGTGGATATTCCGCATTGAACTTTGTGGAAAGCTGGGCAAGTTCGCGTTTGAGGTCTGCTAAGCGCTCGCTTAAGTCCTGAATGAGCTTATTCTCGACGACACCCGGCAACGATCCGTAATCTCCAGCTTGAACTAGGCGATAGAGAGCCTCCTTTTGGTAACGCTCAGTCTGCGCCTTGGTCAATTCTTCCTGCAACTGCTGAAGCCGTTCATTGGCTACGTTCTCGCTCGCGCCTTTGTCCGTCTCCAGAAAAACTAAGCCGTTGTGCCGCGCGTAGTCTTGCAACTGCTCTTCTGACTTTTCGAGTTTTGCCTTCACGCCAACCAATTGCTGCGAGAGCCAATCCGCGGCCTTTTGCGTGGCTTTCCAGCGCGCTTCCAGATTCTTATCGATGTAGTCTTCCGCCAGCGTATTCACAATGCGAGCGGAAAGCTCCGCGCTGTTGGAATCGAAACGCACCGTCACAAGCCTGCTTCGGCTGACAGGGTCGACCGTCAGCCGGTCTTGAAAGCGCTCAAGAACTCGCTGATAGACCTCCGGGTCGCGAGCAGAGCTCTCCTGGTCCAATGCAAAAGTCTGGTTGCGAGGTTTGAAGGCCTTTTTTCGAAACTGCCACCACTTCGGCGAATTGAATTCCGGGAGCGCGTCGATGTGGAGTTGATCGATAACGCGCCGGACGACGCTTTCGCTGGCCAGGATGCTGTACTGCGTTTTCAAATAGGAATCGGACACGGATTCCAGCTCATAGAGATCCTTGATGGTAGGAATGTCCGGATTCTCTTTTTGGATTTCCAGAAGCACTTGAGCGCGATAGAGGGGCTTTTCTTTGAGCGTGGCAATAAGCGTCACTGCAAACACGAGGAAGAAAACAATTAGGACCGTCGAGAAGCGTTTACGCAGGATGCGGGCATACGCACGAAAGTCGAGTGGCTCCTCAGGTTCCACGATTTCGTATGCATCTGACAAGTCCAGGACGCGATGGTCGAGGAAGGCACGTCCGCCCCGTTCGAATCGTGGCCCGCGCGAATACAGTTCGACGTTCTGTTGTTCGCCCATGTTACCAATGAAAGATCAGAAGCCCAGTGAGCGTTTGCGCTGCCGATTCCAGTCCTCGGGAAAAAGTGGTTTTTGAGGTGCTGTTCGGCACGAATACGATGTCTCTGGGTTCCAGCAAGGGGTCCGGCGCCT
>QHYJ01000292.1:2892-6078 GCA_003223255.1 Acidobacteriota bacterium
AATCCGCGCGCCGGCCTTCGAGGCTGTCCGCGTTAAGCCCCCGCTCAACGCGATGACCTGAAGGACGGACATCTTTTCGTTAGATTTCATCGTGAAGCCGCCTGGCCTCTGAACTTCCCCCACGGCATACACAATTCCCGCGCGCAGGACTTTGACAATGTCGCCGGGGTTGACAATGGGATTTTGATGAACGTCCGAGGAATCAAGAAGATCCTTGAGGTTCACTGGGACGATGCCCTCGGCTGGTGAGGTATTCTTTTTTTCATCTGAAGAAGCTGCGCTCTCCTCCACCTCTTTTGTGAGCGAATATCTCTCCGCTGCAGAGCTTGCTTCATTTTGCAGGCCCGCTCCCCGCAGGATGATGACGGTTTCTCCGGCGTCATCGGCTAAGCCCTCTGCGAGAGAAAGAATCTCAAGCAGGGTCTTGCTTCCGCGAATTTGGAAGACTCCTGGTCTCCGGACAGCCCCAAGGACAGACACGGGGTGACTCTGCATCTCGCGCACAAACACGCTGACGTGAGGATCTTTCATGTAGGTGCGCCGGAGAAGCGCTTCCAGAACAAGTTCCAGTTCGCGCGGAGTCAAGCCCGCGGCGTGCACCGATTCGAGTAAGGGCAACGAAATCTCCCCCGCTGATGACACGCGAACTTCGCGATTGAGCTCTTGGGCTTCAAAGACGTTGATATCAAGAACATCGTCAAAACCAATGCGATAGTCTTGTGCGCCGGCAGCAGCGGCAACGGAACTTGTGTCCACCAACTCCTTGAGGCGTTGGTTCCATTCCTGGCTCGTCTGGAGGTTTGGGAGAGTCTTCGCAGGCTCATCGACTGCGGCTTGGTGCACGAGTGGCGTCTCTTTGTTCTGCGCAAGACCAATTTGCGCGGCCAATGAAGGCGCGGCGAGGTAGAGAAGACTCCCTGCTATTCCAGACACGGCCCACAAGTACAGAAACCATCGCGAGTGGAACGACACTCTCAAGGCCTCAAGCATGGCCCGGTCCCTTCGCTTGCGAGCAGGGGCTGAATTCGCGGTCTCTAGGACTGTTGTGGAAGTACGAACTCGGCCCACCTCTTCCTCCGAGCCATCGACACCACTTAGCGAGCGACGACTGGGTACCTCCAGCCTAGAAGCCGCGAGGTGGGGAGTCGATACAGTACAGCCTGCAAACGGAATGCAAGTAAAGACCTGAGCGAAATGGAGCAGTTCTTGCGTTCCGAGACAAACCTAGACAGCTCAAGGGCGGCTGGTACCTCCGCTTGATCCGAATTTCCTTAATTTGAGGCTTTCCAACGCGAGGTAAGCAATGAACTGCGTGCCGTAGATCAAGTACCTTCGCCACAGGCGGCGCGGTTCCTGAAGCAGGCGGAAAAGCCATTCCAACCCGTGCTCGCGCATCCATCGCGGCGCTTGCCTGCGCCTTCCCGAAAGCATGTCAAACGCCGCGCCAACGCCCACCATGACAGGAACTTCCAGACGGTTCTTGTGCTCGTACATCCAGCGGACTTGACGCAACTCACCCAAGCCTACCCAAAGCACGTCGGGTGCGGCTCGCGAGATCACGGATACGACTCCTTCGTCGTCCTCACGGTCTAGCAGCCTAGGCCGCGAATGAGTTCCTACCACGATCGTTCCAGGGAATCGATTTTTAAGTGTTTGCACAAGCAGTTCGGGAACATCCGGTTCTCGCTCCGCGCCATAGAAAAAGTGCCGGTACCCTTGTCCGGTGGTTTTTTCAAGAAAGGCAAGGAGCAATTCGGGCCCGTATACACGTCTCGGCAGAACATGCCCACGGCGGCGGCCCAGCCAGACGAGCGGCATGCCATCCGGCACAACCAAGTTTGTTGCGTTGAGGATTTGCTTGAACGCAGGATCATGCTGGGCTTCGACGATGCCGTTCATGCCGGTTGCCGCAATGGAGTGACATCCCGTTTTTTCATGAATCCATAGCTCCATCTGAGAGATGACATCCGGGATTTGCACCGCATCAACGAGCACTCCCAGAAGGAGAAAGCGGGGATGGCTTTTGACAACTGGCGAGGGACGAAACTGAGCGGACATTGGCTATTTGACCCCCCTCCCCCGTTTTTTCGTAGGTGTTGATTCTAAATGAGTTAGGCTCCACATAGCGGTCTGCCCCAACGTGCATGCCGAGCAAGACCAAACCGTTGCGCCAGCGGCCCGGTCGCCGACCGACACATCACAATATATCACGGTAGGGATATCTATTCACGAACAGCCATCTCCCAGTAGGGAGATTAAGATGGCTTCCCAGGCTGTGAGGGTGTTTCCCTGATTGAATCCGTTTTGGAACCACGGGAAATTAGAGGGCAGGGAGGCGAGCTAGCCCCTCGAAACATGGAAGAAACGCTCACTGCCACGAGCCAACCCCTGAAGACTGCGGGCTCCGAAAAGAGAAGGGACCAATTCCTAGCCATTTTGCGGCAACGTCTAAGAACTTGCCGCATCGATACCAAAGAAAGGGTGCTGGTGGTAGGAGGTAGCTGGCAGGATGCCGAGGTTCTGTTTTGCGCCGGATTCAAAGACATAACTCTCTCAAATTTCACGTCAGATCTTGAAGGAAATGAGCTTTCGAGTCCGAGCATGAACGTCAGTCGGTTGACGCTCGATGCCGAGCAGATTGAGTTGGGGGACGCCTCGTATGATTGCGTCTTAGCTCACGAGGTTTTGCACCATTGCCGGTCCCCGCACCGAGCCCTGTGCGAGATGCTGCGCGTGGCGCGCAAGCACGTTGTCCTGTTAGAGCCAAACGATTCCTTCTCGATGCGAGCTCTTATGTGGTCCGGTTTTTCGTTTCCGTATGAAATCTTCTCCGTTGTCTATCACAGATGCGAGGCGGGAGGGGTCAGAGATTCCTGTGTACCAAATTTTATCTATCGCTGGAACGCGAATGAGGTACGCAAGACGGTTTCTTCGTATCTGGCCGAGTACGTCTTTCGAATGCATGCGTACCCTCATTGGGACTTCAATTTGAACGCGGAGCAATTGTCCATGAGAAAAGAAACCAAAATTCGCGCGATTACCTCAGTCATAGGAACAGAGACTTTCTTGTTTGCCTTGCGAGCCGCACAAAATGCTCTTAATGCTATTCCGGTCCTCCGAAAGCAGGGCAATAAGTTCTTTTGCTGCATTGAAAAGACCGGTGAACTCTGGCCATGGCTAACCAGC
>QHYJ01000065.1 GCA_003223255.1 Acidobacteriota bacterium
CGGTCTTTGGAGCAGGCCGACTTTCAGAAAAATGTGGGCCGACATTCGTCCCCGTCGAACCATGAAGCCACCCCAGCAGCCACAGAGTGACTAGCTCTGCGCATAAGATCATTCGACACTCGAAGCACTTGACTGCATAGGTCAAACTTCAGCCAATCCTGCTTGATGTCTTCTGCGAACTCACGCTTGTCCTCGTCCGATTCGGGCCGTTCTTTCGGTTCCAGTAATGGCCTTCGCGCCGGTCTCAGTCGAATAATTTCTGGGCAGCATTTGGTCAGGGTTGAGTCCTCTGCAACGCGAGAGCGATGAGTTCTTCCGCAGTTTCCCTAGGAGCCTCGATGATGTAGCGGGCCTCGCGCCGTGGAACGTGAATGGTGCGGAGAGCGGAGGGCGGCACGCATATACAACTCGGCGCGCTTGCCAATCGCATTGGCCGCGCCGGTCGTGGGAGCCTTGCTCTCTGGCCGCTCGAAGTTCGCGAACTCGTCAAACATAATTTGTGATTCATCGGCCCTTGCTTAACTCAGGCAACAATCTCCGCATTGGGTGGAGCTACATCTGGGATACGGGGGAATATGTGTTTAGAATAGGTGGAGAATGGGTGGAAGCGATCAAGGACAATCCACACATCAACTTGTGGCCGCCTTCGTGGTGGTTCAAATGACTCAATCGATACTAAGTGGCGAAACTCCGAAGCCCCTCCCGGGCTTCCAAACGGATTTGATACAGGAGTTGGAAGGTTTCGTCCGAGCCTTGCCAGACGGAGTGGCCCACCTGTGGTTAGGCCGCGTGCCCGCTCACCCAGAGTGGCCAGAGCCGTACTTTGAGATTATCCCCAACAACCCCAAGGCCGCGCTTCTTAAAGGTGCCGCCGTAGGAACGGATCTAGATCTAACGGTTGGGCATTCGTGGCGCGAGTTCTACGGATTCGCCCGAGGCGGAACAGTAGTGCAGGGAGCCACGTGGCAAGAGGAGCTTCGCTGGATCTGGCTAGCGGTAATAGCGGGGCGGCTCACGGAGCGACTTTCACTAGACTCCCACGGGAAGGTTATTGGGTGGGATTCCAAACTTGTGGTAAACGGCAATGACCTCGTTTTCCGCAATGGACGGAGAACTGAGAGGCTCTTCGGGCGCGAGAACGTAAAGACGGTCATTTACGAGCCTTACGTCTAGCCACACGATTCTCGCTATGCGGATGCTGCCCAACACGCATAAATTCACCGGCGACGAGCGCGACTCCGAGACCAATCTCGACCTCACCTGGTTCCGCCAATACTCTTCTCAACTCGGCCGCTGGATGCACCCCGACCCCGCAGGCCTCGCCGCCGTCGACCCCGCCAACCCCCAATCCTGAACCGCTACTCCTACGTCCTCAATAGTCCGCTGACTTTGATTGATCCCTTGGGACTAGACTGCCAGTGGGTGTGGTCTGATAGCGGAGTCACAGTGATCTGCACGCCTCTTGGCGGAGGAGGAGGCGGAGGAGGAGGCGGAGGGAGCAGCTCTGGAGGTGGCGGTTGCACCTTTTTCGGTCCCAGTATTTGCACTGCCACAGTTCCGCCTATCCCTTGCTCTCCTCCACTCGTCTGCGGCTCAGGCGGCAGCGCCGGCAATAGCAGCGGGCCAAGCAACAAAAACTGTGGTGCAGGCCAGTCCAATCAAACGACTACGATCGTAAGCGCTAGCCTGACCACAAGCGCTCCAACAAAAGCAGGGCTCGCTGCACTTGGCATGAGAATTTGTGGTCCCGTGTGCGGGGCCAATAGGAGGGACGATAGGCAGCTATTTGGGAGTTGGGGGAACTGTTTCTTGGGTTCCCTCTACGAACAGTTGGTACGTAGGACCTACCGTTGCCGTTGGCATTGTCCCGGGAGGAGGCTCCGGTGTTAGCATCAGCACCGTGGCGGTACCTAGCACTCAAAATCCGAACTCAATCTCGAATGATCTTAGCTTCTCCGCCACCTGGCAACCGTTCTGGTCCGCCGGTGGAACAGTCGTGAAGTCCCCAGGCAGCGGCCCAGCCGTGGCGGGGTTTTCGACTGGAAACCGGACACCCTTTTCAGGTAGCGCTTCATTCACCCCTTGTGTCCACAATTGTGGATGCTGATGATCATGACAAAGACCATCCTCGGCTGGGGCCTCATCGTTTTTATCGGTGCGGTCGTGTTCATAAACGCACTATTTATGCTCGTATCCCCCCGGGCTTGGTTTAGGTTGCCAGGTTGGATTCGAGCACAAGGCTCACTGACCGAGGGAAAATATGCAAGGGGTTGGCGTGCTATCGATATACGCTCGACCGGCGCGATTATGCTCGGATTTATCGCATGGGTTTTGTACCACGCGTTTATTCGACAGCCCTTCCCTAAGAAAAAGGAATTCGTGCTGGTGCTATCTATTATCCTTTGGTGCATCGTTGCCGTCGTCGCCGTTCACATTGCGATGAACGCTGCCTTCATGCTTGCTTCACCTCGCGCCTGGTTTAGTTTGCCGAGCTGGTTGAGAGTGCAAGGTCCGCTGACCGAACAAAAACACGCAACCGGCAGGGGTAGCCTCCTAGTTAGATTGTTGGGCGCGGTATTGCTGGGAGTTTTTGGCTGGGTTTTGTACGAAACGGTCATTAAGTGGTGGCTGGGGAATTCTTAATGCAGTGACCGACCGCTCCATGGTTCCGCGGGGCAACCGAGCCAGAGAAAAGGCTACGGTGCTAACCTTCGAAAGAAGGGATACGGCCTGTAGGGGCAAAAACCACCTTAGTCCTCTCCCAATACTTTCGAAGGCATCTTCTCTTATGGAGGAATGATGTCTTCGCATAACGATTCGTTTGTAGCTTCGGGCAGTTCACCAACAGAAAATGGACCCGACTTCCGCTGCGAGAATCGCGGTTCACTCTTCCTGCTTTTTCCCCTCAGTCAATCCGCTCAATCCTGGGTCGAAGAACACCTTCCAACAGATGCCCAATGGTTTGGCAACGCCGTGGTCATTGAGCATCGGTACGTTTGGGCGATTCTCGAAGGGATTCAGAACGATGGATTGGCGGTGTCGCGATGAGCACACACGGCATCATTGCACGCACCACAGGACCCGAAAGCTGCTCCGTGTGGTCGATTGCGAATGTGATTCGGGAATTGCGGCGGTCGAGGATGCTGAGTGCATCAGAACTGGCAAGGCGTTCTGGTATTTCACGGGGGCATCTGCATCACGTCGAAAACCGGAGTTTTACGCCGAGTTTGAGAACACTGGAAAAGATTTCTTTTGGGTTGGGTGTTGGCTTGGGGCGGCTCCTGACCTTGACCTCGTCCGAGATCGTGCTTGAAGACGCGTTTATCCAGCAAGTCCGACCATTTCTGCGTCACTTGGATTCTCAACAACGCAAATTGCTACTTCGAACGTTAGAAGCGGCTCCCAAAGCCGGGAGGCCGCTGTGAACAGCGTAACGACAGAGCAACTGGCGGAACAGGCACTCCAATCGGTGAAGGAAATGTCGCCGGAGGAGAAGGCCAAAGTCAGGGAGTACCTGGACAAAGCATTTGGACCGCAGCGACGGGAGTGGATTAATTGAGGAGATAGGAGGCACCGTGAAACGTCGAGCCAAGAGAACCAACACGAAGCCGGAACCGAAACCGTCGAGATGGTTCATTCAATACGTTTCTCTGGGTTGGCTCGAATACGATCCGGAGCAGGGACTCCGTATCGCCAAGTTGGAGGCAGCAACTCTCGCTGTTGCGATAGAACGTTGGTTGAGGAGGATGTCATGAAGCGGAAGAGAACCAAAAAGAAGGTCGAGCCGGAGAAACAGCGCAGCGAACACGAACCTGACCCGAAGGATTACGGCCAGCCAGAGGGTAACTACACAACAAATCGCGCCGCGTACGATGTGTGGTTAGAGTCTGAGGACCGTGAACGCTCAAGTGAGGCATTCAGGCAGTGGAACGATGAGAGAAGCAAGGCTATCTTGGCCGTTGTTTTCAAACCCGCGTCCGACCGCCTGCAATCACGCTACGAGCGATTAGCGCAGACCGAGGTTGCTGCAGCGTGAATCTCCGAGACCGAGTCATGATGCTCCACCGGATGTATACCGCGCATCTGCCGGAGCCACGGTTTATCTGCTCTTGGAGCTACACCGGTAGGAGTGTGCAGGTGGTGAACCTTGTGTATTTTCAACAACTTACATATTGCTCAGGGTATTGACGCACCAAATGGTGAGGGTATTGACGCCACTACTGGAGCACCTGGGAAGAAATAGTCAGGCCATTGGGACATCTAGAGGAAGCCCAGGAACGACCTGGGATCGAGTTTATGAGCTTCTTCGGGCTGGTACCACTCCAGTCTAGAAGAACAGGGAAGGAGTTCGCTTTCCTTGGTAAAGGCGTACCGCTGTAAAGCAACAGAAGCTGGTGGGCGTCGTTGCCAAAATTAAGATTCTCGATGTATACGTCGAGCTAGCCTTCGGGTGATTTGTTAGAGCATCTAAGGAGGCGATTGGAAGCGAGTGGAGCTACCGTTCCGTTTACCGAAATTTTCTCACTTCCTTTGCTGAATGCGAAGAGGCCATCCCTTCACGGGGTGGGTTAGCCTCCGTGAGTTCCACCGGGTCCTTTCAGCTTAAATTTTAGACGGCAGGTACCCTGAATGGATAAACCTGCCGTTACTTTTTTGGTTTGGTGAGCGCGAACATGATTTTGTCGCAGCATATTATCGATCTGAAGCTTCGGGAATTGGGCTGCCCGGTGAGTTTGTTTGTTCCGATTGCAGGTATCATCGGAAGAACCCGGCTGACTCAGGCTCTGCAGCACGAACCCGGGAAAAATTTAGATCGAAACCTTGAGGACAAGCTAATTACGGTTCTCGATGAAATGGCTGAATTGAAACGAACGAGTTTAGTCGCACCGGATTGGTCGGACTCGGAAAACATTCGTGAAGAGTTACGCCAGCGAAGAGCACTCAAACTGGCTGCTAAATATGACGAGGACAAGGTGAGAGAGCTATTTGGAGTTGGACATGGAGAGACCAGCAATTAGAAAAGAATTATCAAGATACTGGACGAAGGAAGTCCTGGAACGTTGTACCCCGCGAGAGATGTTGGTTATTGTTTCAGCATACGGGGCCGAGCAAGTTGCGAAACGAATGGAGTACGAAGACATCGCTCAATTTGCGAGAGAAAAACAATAGTTCGTAACCAGGAAGCCGGGAAAGAACAACAATGTCACACTTCACAAAT
>QHYJ01000008.1 GCA_003223255.1 Acidobacteriota bacterium
CCTCGGCATTGCCGGTCGCCTGTTTGATCTTCCGGAGGCGCTGGACATGGCCCGCCAAGCACTGCGCCGCAGCCGCAGCCAGACGGTGCGCGGAGCGATTATCTTTCTAGAAGACTACTTCAAAGCGCGCGAGGATATGGAAGTGCCTGACGACATTCACACCGCGCTGTTGACCGTGGCGGAGACGACCGACAGCCGATCGACCGCCACCGGAGCGCTGAACGTGCTCGTCGGTGAAATCTCCGACATGGAAGCGCTTGATCGCCTCGATGACTGGAAGGACAAACATTACCGATGAAGAGGCGTCCACGACGTTTGCCGATTTGACGTTCCTCCTGTCACATTCATGCCCAGTCATTCGCGATAATGTTTCGCGTTTCCTCGACACCGGTTCGCCAGAGGGCAAGCATTTCTTCGTCCGGCCGTTCGTAATAGCTGGCAAAATCCCCGTCGCGGATATATTCGCGGACGCGCTCGGGCGACATGGAATGCAGCTTGGCCACATCGACGCTCGATTTGCGCTTCGGGAGGAAAACCACGCCAGCTAGCCGAGTCCAGGGAAAATTCTCCATCCCAGAGGCGTGCGACGCGACGGGATCGATCTCCTTCACTTTGGCCCCGTATTTCTGAAACAAAACGAGCAAGAGTACTTTCGTGTTTAGCCCGCTCGCCACGCCCATCGCCGCTGCGCCGCGTGCGGGAACGCACCAAACCAAGCCCGCGTCACTAAGAACGAGCGAACCGGGGCACGGTGACGCTCAGCGTCGAAACGTATCTGCGCGTGCTGCGCGAGATCGTGGAAAGTCTCGCCACTCACGGCCTCTATCAAACCTTTGCCCGAGCCCACGGACTCACCGTTACGGTCTACCACTATCCCCCTGGTGCTAGCAAGTGGAACCTGTCGAGCATCGATTGTTCAGTTTTATTAGCCTGGAGTGGGCCGGCCATCCGCTCCGTTCTCTTGCAACGATGATGAGCTACATTGAAAGCACAACCACCAAGACTGGCCTTTGTCAATGAACGGGAGTACGACATACAGTGCTCAATGACCTGTCCAAAGCGATTCCTTTATCGCGCCACTCGGAACTACCAGCATTGAACTACACAATTCGCCCCAACTGAGGACGGCAAAATGCCAAACAATATATGCGCAGCTCCTAAGGAGTCGAACATCCACCAGTGGCGGCGCAAGTACGGCCTGTTCGATGCCACTCAGCTTGGCGTCACTCGCGGCTCCGCGCTGGAAGTCCTCCAGAAAGCGAATGAACGCATCCAGGCTTTCGGAAGTCTGCACATCGATCCGAAGCCGGACTTCCTTTCGCCGATGTACTCCCGCAGCATGGCCGCCACGGACGAATGAAGGTCCACTTCCCTTTCACCGCTTTCGGTTTTGAGGAAGCGCTGTCTCTCGCCTCTCCACGCCTTCTCGATGATCTTGATGGTGGAGCAGTCCGGGGAAATGTTCTTGATGCCGATTCCCAAGCCTTCTCCAAACCGCAACCCCGCTGCGGCGAAGAGCGCGAACATGATGCGGTATTTTTCCTTCTTGGTCTTGGACAAGATGCCCGTGACTACCTCGCCTGAGAAGGTGGGGCACCGCTGCTTCTTCTTGGAGACAACCGGCAAAGCAATGAATTCCTCATTCCATTCCCGAGGGTGAATCTGCTTGCCTTTTTCATTGACCGCCGAGGCCACAACCATCTTGACCACTTGCACATAGTTCCTCATGGTTTTCGCAGAAAGCCTGCCCTCTGACATGACACTCACGAGTTTCTTGACCGGCAAATTGTCAGCCGAATCGAGCGGTAAATCCCCCAGGTTCGGGTTGAGCCATTCGTCGAGGCAATTTCTCCAGTTCAGAAGTGTGGAGGGCGCCAGAGACTTACGCCTCACCCATCCCCGGGACCGTTGGGCTATACGTCAGGATTCGCGCTAGGGAACCTCCTCTCACGTCTCAGACGCAGCCCCTTTCGCATCTTCGTTCACGCCCCTCAGTACATGGCTTCGGTTCTGGAAGCCGCCGGCTTCGTCTGCGCCGCGCGACGCGAATCTTTCCTATGGTCTTTTCGTCTTTTTACCGCCGAGAGTACGTTTAACATGGAACGACAACCCGAGGCCTGCAACGATTTCGGCGAATGCGCGTGATATCGGAAGTTCCTTTGTGAGGAGCTAAATTCCAATCCCTTGAGCCCTCACAAACCACCTTTGCGTGGTTCCTGTGCTCCGGAAGATATGCGCATTGCGCCACCGCTGCTTGATTTCGTCCTCGTACATCTGACCAGTTCTGGCAAAGCGAAGTCCAGCGGGCGTGAGGGCGAACACGCATAAGCCCTCGGAAAATAGTTCGTAAAAGGCCTGCCACACGACGGCATCGCCGAATCCGTTATCCTGGAGGAGCAAGACCGGTAGGTTGAGCATACAGTAGCCCTCGAAATCCCGTTCGCTCATGGCTTTCAGGAGGTTAGATTTGACGATATCGATTCGTTCGCGGGGGATTTTTTTCATGTATTGATCTGCGTAAGTCGGCCTGATAACGATAGGGACACCGCTGTTCTGGGTGATTCTTTACTCCTGGAGACTACGGATCATCCTTGCGCTGGAACAACTAGCTCGGCATGAAATGGGCACCGCCATTTTGCAGAAAAGTTCGAAAATCGTCTGCTGGGGCCGACCATTTCTTTTAGAACCAATAATTTACAGGCACACGAATTGCAGGTGATCGCCCGGTGCTGGACCATGAGGTTGATCGTTCAAGTGCTCTCGCTCCGACAGCTCCAAATTCCTGCCTTTTATTGGTTTTAGCCGCACTTGCTATTTCGACAGCAACAGTAGTTTGTGTACCAAGGTAGACCAACTGCCGCAGATCGCCAGGAAACCATAGTCGATCGTGGGCGTAGCGGGAGAGAAACGCAACCGGTGGGAGCGTAATTCGTGCCAGCCGCAGGGCGGATCGTCCCACGGAGTCCAGGCGGCTCGGTGAAAAATATCGTACGCAACCATCAGGGCAAAGGTAATCGGATCTTGTTTCCTTCGCAGACGGAGGTAAGAAGGAACACGGGAGCAGTGCGGTGTCGAGAACGACCGGGCGGCCTGCTGAAGTATTACGAGAGGGAAGCGGCATAACAGTCGACGGGACAGCGGGCGATGGGCTCACAATGAGCACAAAGGATGCCGGGAATCTCCCCTGGCAAAAGACCTCCCGCGCTTGATTTATCATCGACGGGCGCTGAGCAATGAGTTGTTGCTCAGGGCATTGACCGGGACGAGTTTTTTCGCCATACGAGATTACTTCGAAAGAAATGCAGAGCGGATGCCTATCCCAAGTTTCGCCGCCAACACTTGTTTGTTGGCTCGGGTGTCATCGAAGCTGGCAAGACAGTGATCGGCTCTCGCCTGAAACAATCAGGAATGTTCTGGACCGTCCGGGGAGCTAACGCGATCCTGACACTGCGCTGCTCTCATCTCAACGGTCGCTTTGAGGACTATTGGGAAGAGCGTCGAGAGCCTCGGGCGGCTTGACATCCACTTCTAGGTCGCCCGCCCAACGTAGCAGGACGTAGCAGGACGTAGCAGAACGTCCCAGCCTGTGCCCGACAAGCTCGCCCGCGATAACTAAGACTCTTCATGACGGTTCGGTTCCACGACACTACAAATTTTTCGTGGCTGTCGCACCCCGGCGTTACACGCTTGACCTGCCGAGCGTTGAATCTAATCTGTTACTTTGAAGTCGATCGGGTCGCGTCTAAAACTCTCCGAATTGCTGCGATCACCACATCTGGACGGTCGATCTGCACGTACCGCGTGCTCCCGGTTGCAACCACGCGGCTGCCATTCGCCGAGAGACGAGCGAGCTCTTCTTGCATCTGAGCCCATTGGTGTTCGAATCGATGGCTCACGTCAGGCGGAATTGACCCCAGCGCCGCTCCCTTCTCCGGATCACGCGAGACAACAACGAGCGGCATCGAATCAAGCGACGCAGTGTGCCGCGCTTCATCCGCGGAGGCACCGATCGCCTGCACCTCCGCTTCTCTGGCTTTGACTGTTTGCCAGTGGCATTCGACTGTAACTCCACAGGCACCCAGTAGGCGCGGAATACCGAGTGGAACAGCCAGTCCCCAGAGCTTCGACTTCAAGTAGAGACGAGATTGCATCTTATTCATTTCAGGCGGCAGCCGATCCTCTTGATCGGGATGCCAAGAATCCACTAGAACCATCCCGACGACATCGGACGGATAGAGTTTCTCGTAGACGCGAATGTGAATCCCGCCGAGCGAGTGTCCTACCAGAACGTAGGGCGGGCTCACTCCCGCGTTGGCTAGAAGCATATGCAGATTCTGAGCAATGTTGCGGCTGTCCGGCACCTGATCTGGTCGCGGCTCACTGTAGCCCAAGCCCGCCCGGTCGTAAGAGCAGACCCGCGTCAACTTAGCAATTTCGGGTTGTACTTTGTGCCAGACCATCGAATCGTCCCACAATCCGGATTCAAGGACCACAGTTGGTGTGCCTTGGCCCTCGCAATCGAGATGCATTTTGTGACCGCCAACATCCACGAGTCGCCCGGGTGGATGCTCGCGCTCCTCTCGGGACCTTTCGATTGCTTCATAGGTTGCGCCGATGGCGGCCAGGAGGAGGATGACGCCAATCGCGTAGCCCAGCTTGCGAAGAACTCGATAGATCAGCCCAAAAACCTTTGGCAGCACAAGGAAAACGATGACCAGAGCAACAAAGACAAAAAAGGCATAAACCATCAGACGCCAGAACGTCATTCGAAACCCCTGTCAAAAAGAGCCTTCGCTGGGGAAAAAGAGTGTCCTATCCCCAATCATTGTGGAGGTAATCTAAATACACGATTAACGTCCGCCGGGCAGGTGGTGCGCGATCTCAAAGGGAATCTCCTTGTTGATAAGATGGTCGGGCACATCTTTCGGGTCGAAAACGGACTGGTCAGGCGGTTTGATATCCGGGGGACATAGATGCAATTCTATGCAATTCCGGTGCTTAGAGTGCTCCGGTCGGACCACGGGCAAACAGGAAGGAACTCAATCACTTCTTGTTTGCCGACAAATCGCCCGGACAGTGGGCTTATAATGCGAACTTATCCGCATCGCAATCCATGGGCGTGCCGGTTTCCTGCCGCCCTCCACGACGATTTAGGCGGTCGGCGTAAACAAGAATTAGGCCGCACACATGGGCGAAGCACCTCGTCAGTCGTGGGTACGTACGGCCGTTTTCCTCGGTATCGGGTACGCCCTCGTTGGTATGGTGTTCGCCGTACCTGCCACTCACATGTAGGCGTGGCGCTTGGAGGCCCGGTGTGGCCGGAGTCGGAGGCCGGAGGTCGGCGTGCAACGAGATCGGTTTCTCGTCCAAGCAGACCACCGGTTCGGTTGGATTATAGGGCTTCTCATAGGTCGCCAGAACGTCTTCCATCTTATCGACGTACTCCTGGTTCAGTTCCGCCGCGCGCCACATTTTTTTCCCGCCACGGCTTGAGGTCGTGGCTGAGCAACAAGATGCGAACGGTCTCCCGGCCCACCTGGGGCACTAATTTCCGCTTGACGGCTTCCTCGGCCACCAGGCGCACAGTCCAGCGGGCATAGCCTCCCGGCGGCTGGCTACATACCATGGCGATGATCCGCTGCTTCTGCGACTCCTCCAACAGAGACTCCGCACCACGTCCTTGCCGCTCAAACAGGGCGCTGTCCAGCCCTCCACGCTGATAGCGGTGGCCGATTCGCCGTACGGCCTGGGGGGTTAAGTGCACGATCCGGGCCACGGCCGGCGCAGTTAAACCCCGCGACAACTGTTCCAGTGCGAGGGCACGCAAGATGACTCGGACCTTCTGAATCCCGGCCCGCAAGAGTTGCCGGAGTTCTTTCTGATCTTTTGCGGATACCTTGACTTCAATGAGGCGTCGCGACATGGCCCAGTATAGGCCCGAAGATCCCAAAATGGAAGAATCTTATAGAATCTTTTCATGCGGTCGAAGATCTAATACCAAGAGGACGAAAATCGGTACACACTTCATTTCTGGAGCCATGATCTGTGTGACCACTAGGAACCTTGCTAGACCTATTTTTTTAGTATAGTAGTTCTACTACTCGAGTACCGGTGCTTTCGGTCCATTGAAAGACACCACGCGCTCCGCTATGGTGCAACTCATATCCCCCGGGTCAGGAGTGCCATGGTTCCACTCCTCGCTGTGTTGTTTGGCCTATCCGCCCAGCGCTATCGGAGGCGCTGATGCGTAGTCGGTTCCTTCTGCTGCTCGGCCTCTTTCTGGGTGGCCTTGTGCCAGCCGTAGCACAAACACCCGCCCCATGGAACGTTCTGGCGCAAGAACACGTTGCGCCGATCATCACCATGCTCCCAACAGTATCGATCCCTCTGCCCGCCGCTTCCTTCCTGCTGTCCAAGGGCGAAAAATCCAATGCCCGTTTCAGTCTTATGTTCGCGGGAGCTTACAAGCGTGATCACAGCCTAGAGCTTCTTTTGCCAATGAACGAGGTTAAGACTTTGACTCTCACGCGGTCTAGCTTGCCGCTCGTTCAACTCTGTCGCGGACGCCTGCAGCTGGACGCCTTTCACAGCACCCTTCATATACGGGACGCCCTGCTCAATCCTTTCGACAATGGCGGGATGCGGGGGTCTCACCTCCCGGGACACAGTTATCTCGGCGTGCCACCCTCGGTCAATCTCTCTGGCCTAAACCTTGGCTTTCACTTTGGGCGGAACGCGCAGACAGGAGATCCGGCCCGGTCATGGCGGCGGCTGCCCCGGATTCTTGGCACCGTTCTTAATTGAACCGACCGCCATCGTGCCCGGCAAGAACTTCTGGCGAACCCTCTGTGTCCGTAGCAGGCGTAGATGGATGTCGCGGTGGGTGGGTCACCTTCAAGGTTGAACTGCCAGCCCACGCCACTTCAGTCGAAGTGGTCAATCTCCTGACGTGGCTGCGAGAACGCCTGCCTGATCTCGCCTGGGTCGGCATCGACATCCCCATCGGGTTGCTCGAAGGTCCGAGGACGTGCCATAAGGCTGCTTGGAAGCTGCTCGGTCAGTCGCGAGGCAGCAGCGTCTTCCCTGCGCCCTGCCGCCCCGCATTGGGAGCGCAGACCTATGCGGAGGCAAGCACGATCATTCGGCACAGGACCACGAGAGGGCTGAGCCAGCAAGCATGGGGCATCGCAGCTAAGATCAAGCAAGTTGACGATGCGATCTCGCCGGATTGCCAGCGGTGGGGGTTCGAGGTTCATCCAGAGGTCTCCTCTGGGCACTCAGCCAGCGCCGCCCGATGAAGCACAACAAGAAGACAAAGGAGGGTGCCACCGAAAGGATCGCCGACCTGCGCCCAGTCTTATCGCAGATTGAATTTGCGGTTTTCCCGACCTGTTGAATGTTCTCACAGGAAGCTTCTATGCCGAAGGTGGTGCAGTGGATCCTATTTTCAAACAAATCTCAGAGGGTCGCATTCGCGAACAAAAACTGACGATTGACCTCTACGTCTGGCTAAACGAATGGAAGGGGAAGCAGCAGAAAGGAACGCTCAATTTCAACGCTGGCTCGAAGCATTATGCCGCCCTGTCCGCTCTACTAGGTTCTGATCCCACGAACCATCGGCGCGTGGGATAGTCGCTGGGAACGCGCGCCGCGAAGATTTGGCGAGCTTGCCTGGAGTCGAGATTCCCGTACCGACAAGAGCACGCATGCCGGGTCTTTGTTTTGCGCAAAATTGGAGCTACATTTCAGAGCCATGGCAGACTCGAATTGATCTGGATGACTAAATGCGGAAAGAATTCAAAGCGAAGCTGAATGGAGACGAGTCGCGGAAGGATGCGAGCGCATCGTTCACACTGCCTTTCGACACACGGGATGTCTTTGGCAAAGCCAAGGTGCCCGTCAAGGTGACGATCAACGGATACACTTGGCGCAGCACGGTCGGGAACAGGGCAGGGATTCAGTACATCGTCGTCAACTCGGATGCCCGACGAGGTGCAGGTGTAAAGGCAGGTGATTTCGTGACCATCGCGCTTGAGCCGGACTCCGAGAATCGGGAGATTAAGATACCTCCACCGCTACAGAAAGCACTGGGCGCGAAGCTCTCTCAGAAGCTCAACGGCTTATCTTTCACACACAAGAAAGAATTCATCGTCTGGTATTCCGAAGCCAAGAAGGAAGACACACGCATTCGCCGCGTGGAGAAGATGAAGCAGATGCTCTCGGCCGGGAAGGTCATTAGCTGATATGAAAAACGACCTTGCAGCGGTTCTTGTTTCAATGCTTGGGAAAATCCCCGGCGTTGTCGTTGGAAAGAAGTTCAATTCCTTGAACTTTACTGTCCGCAAAAAGGTCTTCGCGTTCACCAAGGACGGTGGCGTTGTCCTGAAACCTCCGCCTGAAACGGTGAACGCGCGGCGCAGTTGCGAGGCGCTGGCTATGGCTACTCTCCAAAATGACCCGTGGCAAGAAAACCCGGTCCCCAGGTTCAAGTCGTTGGCACAGTTGCATGCGTGGATTGCGCCGCTGCTTGCCGAGGAAAATAAAGGCAGATTCACTGGCAACCCATGTCTCCAGCCGCAGGACTTCGGCGGAAACGCGCCAGAAAAAAGTCCAACGGCGGGCACGGACTGGGTTCTTGGTTGGTTGAAACCTATCCCTCCGTTCTGCGTGGAACTGGTCCTAAAGGACGACAGCCGCTACAACCTGCACTCCATTGTGGCCTTTGAGGATAAGACTCGCACTCTCTGTGCGAGAATCTGGGACCTAAGAGCGTTCCGTCCGCGCGAGCTGAGTCAACTGAAGCCAAGTCTCAATCGGATTCGGACAAGGCGTCAGCTCTCGCCTGCTGAAGCGGTCCATCCTAAGCTCGACTGGGCTAATCTTCATCTTCATTACGAGGATGACGCTTACTGCGTTGAGTGGCACGACCGCATTTGGCCGGAAAAGGATGGGCCGCAGAAGCGCCGCGTGATCCGAACACGGTCGGGGCAAAGTCGATCCAAGACTTGAGGCGGGGCTTCTAGGTTGCGGGCACTGTTTCATGGTCAGAGT
>QHYJ01000294.1 GCA_003223255.1 Acidobacteriota bacterium
TGCAGTACTTCGCCGACATGTATTACGGCGCGCCCAACAATTTCAGCTACTCCAACCCGGCGCAGTTGATCAACGCCGATCCGCTGTTCCTCAATCCGCCAAGCTTGAGCATCGGCGCGTACTCCACTTCGCTGGCCCCTTCTCTGCTCGGCACTGGGCTGACCTTGCCGGCTACGAGTCCCGCGTACAACCGCGGCATCGACCCCAGCACGTTGTCCGGATTGGCGTCCGCCATCGTCAGCGACTTGAAGAATTACATCTACGTGGACATCAACGGAACAGCCCGTCCGCAAGGCGGCGGCTCCGACCTCGGGGCATATCAGCACTAAGTCTTATTTCTTCCACACCATCGTCGCGCGAGAAATGTTGCCCGCTCACAGCCTAAAAGGCACCTACCTGTATAGCTCTTTGAAACGTTCTCACGCACATTTCCGGACCATACACCGGGAACTAACACGGTGCTTTATTTGGCCGAACAAACAAGCTCAACACCTGTGACTCAGCAGGTTTACAAACCAAAGGAAGAGAGACGCAAGAAATAGACTGCCTTCAGCGCCCAGCCCTCCCGACCAGAGGTGACCGTCAAGGTCGCGGATTTCGTGCTTCCCGCGTACGTACCCAAAATCGTGACGCTGGTATTCGAAGACACGGACTGGGTCCTTACGGTGAAGCTCGCGCTGGTTTGACCGGCCGAGGAATCTATAGTGTTTCCCGCAGAGGAAAAGTTTGAGAAGCGGGCGTTTTGTAGAACGCTGGTATACAAAGACGAGGATTTTTAAACTGGCTCTTGGGTTTAGATTTATACTATTTTGTTAGCTATTAGTATATAGATACATCATAAGTTAAACTAGCTGCAACGCTATCTTCCCGACGGGTTGATCGCTGACGCTGCTTGGCTCGAAAAGCACGGCTATTCCAGAGCTTTGCGCAACAAATATGTTGCCCGCGGCTGGCTAGATCAGGTGGCTCGGGGAGTATACCGCCGCCCGGCCCCAACACTACAGGGAGAGGCTCGCGCCGAGGGCCTACGGTGGCAGCCCGTCGTCATATCCCTTCAGACGCCGCTGGGATGCTCGTACACAGTAGGCGGCCGAACAGCGCTCGAGCTACAGGGCTTCGCCCATTATCTATCCGCGCAGCGCCATGAGATCCACCTCTACGGAATTCGCAAACCACCGGGCTGGACTCTCAGGCTAAAACCGGATAGTCGACTCGTCTTTCACAACGCTGATAAGCTCTTCGCGAGCGAAGCGACGCACCCGCGCCGAAGAAAAGACGGTAGCGAAAACGATCTCGTACAAAGCAGCTACATACGGCAACCCTGGGGGCAGTGGGAATGGCCCTTGACGATGTCATCGCCCGAGAGAGCCATCCTCGAACTGCTAGACGAGGTTCCGCAGCGTGAGACCTTCCATCAGGCGGACGTTCTCATGGAAGGGCTGCGCAACCTCAGCCGCGGCGGCTTCAAACCTGATGGCGGCGTGCCGCAGTATCAAGGTGAAGCGCTTGTTCCTTTGGTTTGCGGAACGGCACCAACACGCCTAGCTGAAGAAGCTGGACCGCAACCATATCGACCTCGGCAAAGGAAAGCGTATGCTTGTGCGCGGCGGCAAGCTCGATCCGAAATTCAACATAACTGTTCCGGAGTCCATCGATGCCGGTGGATGAAACTTATCGCAAGCAGGTTTCCCTGCTTGTGAAGATTGTGCCGCTTGTCGCTACCGAAACCGTTTTTGCGCTCAAAGGAGGAACGGCCCTTAACCTGTTCCTCCGCGACATGCCCCGACTTTCCGTCGACATTGATCTGACATACGTTCCCGTAAAGGATCGAGCATCTTCGCTCAAGGAGATCGATGCCGCGTTGCGCCGGATCGCGAGGGCAATCGAGCGCGGTATTCCCGGAGCCAAAGTTAGCGCGAGCGCGCCGAAGGGCGAGGAAGTCATAACCAAGCTGATGGTACCTGCTCAGCCACGACCGGCCAATGGCGGAAGTTCTTGCGCCGCCGCGGCTCAACATTTCGGCGGAGTACAAGCACGGGTTTGAGCGGATGATGCATGATTCGGTGACTCTCGATGAACTGCTGAAGACGCGTGAGGACCTCATTGGGGAAATTGTTGGGAAAATGCCAGAGCAGCACAAACGCTTCCTGATTTCCGCGAAACGTTGTGAGCCTGACTGGGACCTTCTTGGCCTGCCCGGCGCAAAAGATCTGCCCGCGCTGTGCGTTGGAAGCTTGAGAACCTCGCGAGGTTGAGCACGGATGAGAGGGCAGAGCTAATCAAGCGGCTGACCGCTGTGCTCAAGATCAAGGAATAGATTCACACATCCAGCACAGAGGGGAGGCACTCTCGGAACCAGTGGTGAAGAACCAGCCGAAACACAAAGACAATGCCGGGGAACTTAGGTCGAAGGTTGGGAATGCCCCCTGTCTAAGCATACACAGCTGAAAAGGTGCGCCGCACCGAGCCGGAACGGCTGAGGGCAGACTGGAGCTGCATCATGTAGTTCCTTTAGAGGAAACAGGGGGCGGGAAGGCGGGATTGAAGGAGGGACCCTCCCCCGGTGTTACCTAAGCGTTGCATCTCAAGGATTTTAAGTGGAGCAGAATCAACACTTGCGAATGTGTTGATTCTAAAGGACCTGTGGAAATGGCGTGCTCATGAGAAGGTCGATAATAAAGAGGGTGAATGGCGGTAAAGGGGGGAGCTACTCAGAGAGAGATGCAGCAGGAACTTCCCTGCTCAACGCACGGCGTGGGGGGCGTTTGGAGGAGCTGCGGATAAGCTGGCGGAAGATAACGGGAATTTTGTCGAACTCGGCGGACTTATCCAAGAAATAGTTGGCGCCGGCGGCTATACATTGGTCGCGGTATTGGGGATACGGGAAGTTCGTGCAAATCAATACTTTAAGACCGGGATGGCCGCGCCGAATCGCGCGCAGCACGTCGAGCCCCGACCCTCCGGGCATCTGCAAATCCAGGATGACGGCATCCGGATTGGTCTGCCGAATGGACAGAACGGCATCCAGCGCGTTGTCGGCCTGGCCGACCACCTCAACACCGTCAACGTCTTTCAGGAGGTCGGTCATGCGCTCGACCACGACCTTGGAGTCATCGGTAATAAACACCCTCATATTCTTCCTTTTTCGCGCGGACCTTCCTTGCATACCTAAAAGAATGACAAATCCCGAGGGAAATACATCAGGTGGAAACAGTAATCTGCTGTAGGACAATGCGATGCAAGAATGAGAGGCGGTGTCCCACAAAGGCAGGTCGGCAGGTCTGAGCAAGGCTCAGGGCTTCGTTAGGCAGGATCCTGGCTCGCGGGACTTCTTACTCCACCAATTGCGACCGCAGAGCAAAGCGGATGAGTTCCGCGGTGGTTTTCATTCCGGTTTTCTCCAGGATGCGCGAACGGTAAGTGCTTACGGTTTTTACGCTGAGGGAAAGCTCGTCGGCAATGTCTTTGACCGTTTTGCCCGAGCCAATCATGCGCAACACCTGGAATTCGCGGTCGGAAAGGAGTTCTTGAACGGGAGTGTCGGCGCCTCGCCGCAAATCGTAGGCCAGGTGTTCCGCGAGGGTCACGCTCACATAACGGCCCCCGGAGAGCACGCGCCGCACGGCGGTCTTCAGTTCTTCGGGGACGCTGTCCTTAGTGAGGTAACCGGAAGCGCCGGCTTTGAGCGCGCGCCGTGCGTACTGCTCTTCGGGATACATACTGAGGAAAAGGACGGGAAGCTTGGGCCGGAGGCGCTTCAAGTCACCCAGGATGTCCAGCCCGCTCTTTCCGGGCATGCTGATATCCAGGATCACGAGTTCCCAGTCGTGCTGGCGAACGCAGGCAAGCGTTTCCTCGGCGGTCTGGGCTTCGCCAAAAGTAACTTTAGGAAAGGCTTCGCCGATCGTTTCTTTAAGTCCTCGACGAAAAACAGCGTGATCATCCGCAATCAAGACTCTCATCACGTACCCTGCCGCGGCTGGGCTGAAGTTAGTAAGGGAATGCGCAGGATCAGCGTGGTGCCGGACCCTGGAATTCCTTCGATGCTGACTTCCCCGTGGAGAAGATGGGCGCGCTCTTGCATACCGACGAGGCCGAGAGACTTCTTCGATTTGGCCTCCTGGGGTTCAAAGCCTTTGCCGTTGTCGTGAACGGTGAAAAGGATCTGGTCTTGTTCGACTTCGAGACGCGCTTCGATGCTGGTGGCTTGCGCGTGGCGCGCGACGTTGGTTAGCGATTCCTGAAAAATGCGGAAGATGGCGGTGGAGCGTTCGGGATCGAGATGCAAGGGCTCCACGGGCAAGGCCACCTGACAGTGAATCCCCGTGCGCTTTTCGAATTCCTGGCCCTGCCATTCGAGCGCGGCGGCGAGACCCAGATCGTCGAGCGTTCTGGGCCTGAGATCGGAAGCGATTCTGCGCAGCGTCACGATCATGTCGTCCACCAATCGCATGGAGGATTCGATCTTTGCGCGCAGTTGTGCTTGCCTCTTGCTGATTTTGCGGCCAATGAGAGCGAGATCCATCTTGATCGCCGTGCAGGCCTGGCCGAGTTCATCGTGGATTTCGCGAGCGATGGAAGCGCGTTCTTCTTCGCGAACGCTCTGGAGACGGGCCGCCAGGCCGCGAAGCTGCTCGAGCGTCTCTTTGAATTGCTCTTCGGTGCGCTTGCGCTCGGCGATCTCCACGCGCAGCTCATCGTTCACTCTCGTGAGAACGGCGGCGCGTTGTTCGACGCGAAGCTCGAGAAGTTCTTTGGCGCGCGTGAGCGCTTCTTCCCTTTCGCGGCGCTCGGTCATGTCCCGGGTAAGCTTGGCGAACCCGCGCAAATTTCCTTGGGCATCCCGCAGAGCAGTAAGGACTGCGTTCGCCCAGAAGCGCAAGCCGTCTTTGCGGACCCTCCATCCTTCTTCTTCGGCCTGTCCCCGGCGAGCCGCTTCCGCCAAGTTGCGCTCCGGCTTGCCGTTTAGCATGTCTTCTCTCGGATAGAAGGCGGAGAAGTGTTTGCCGATAATTTCTTCTGCGTGGTAGCCCATCATGCGCGCCGCGCCGGCGTTCCAGCTGACGACGTTGCCCGTCGGGTCGAGTTGAAAAATGCCGTACTCCTGAACGCCCTGGATGAGCAGGCGGAAGCGCTCTTCGCTCTCGCGCAGGGCGCGCTCGGAGCGCCTCTGGTCCGTAACGTTCTCAAAGGCAACTCCCAGGAAATCGTTGAACAGGGGAAACACGCGAACGGAGTAGATGCCTTCGCGGATGAGCTCATCGCCGTAAGTAATCTCACCGAGGTTTCTTGGCTCTCGGGCTTGGAGAGCATCCAGGCAAGAAACGGGAAGCTGAGTTTTCAAGAGTTTGGGAAAATCTGCGAGGGTTTTGCCCCGCAGATCTTCTAAGGTTGTTCCCGTGAGGGATGCCGCCGCGGGATTAATGTCTATGATTTTGAACGTCTTCGGGTCCCGTGGATTTTCCAAATGCAGGATAATCACGCCCACGGGCATGCCCTTGAGGATCTCAGGATAGAGAGCAGCGACCGCTTCTGCCGGCTTCTTGAGTGCGGCCTTTGCGGCAGGGGCTCCCGACCCAGAACTGCGGCGCGTAGTCATAATGATTGTTCTGGTACCGTCACCTGCCAAAGCCTCACCAGGCAACTGGGACATCACCTCAAACAAGTTGCTGGAATTCTTCATCTTCTGCTCCAGGTTTTCCCGCAGTGCTTCCGCTCAGCGCCCTCAAAAGGACAGGCGCGAGCTGGACTCTGTAGGACATCCGGAGACATGCCGCAATCCAAACGTCTGACGCTACAATCATTTCCCTGCCGACATTCACAAAAAGCCCTCTGACCTAGCCTCTCGACAGTGGGCGAACTACTGAAAAGAGCGTAGGGTTTTCACCCGGGGTGTGTCGGCCTTCCCAGAAGGCTTCTTTGCCCGAAAAACCTAGCCTTTCCAACACGGTCGCGATCCCAATTCCCACCCAGCCCCCCAGTCCTCTCTAGACCCTGCGAATCAGCAAGCCCACGCAAACCGTTTAGGAGGGTTTCCGGTGCGCACTCAGGGTCTATCTGTATTGTTGAGGGCTGCGAAGTGGGGATTGCGCTGGGCCGAGAGCTGGGTCGAAGGATTGCTTCCCTCGATCTTATTTAGGCCGAAGAGCTTGCAATATGTCAAGCTGGCGTTGGCGGGTGTGGTAACTGTATTGGCGTGCGCGGCGAGCGCGGACGCAAGCAACACCATTTGGCCGAGCACCGCTGTTCCAACCGTCGCTGATGTCGGTGTGGACTCTCCCGTGGAACTCGGGGTTTCCTTCAAAGCCGACGTGAACGGATACATTACCGGGATTCGCTTCTATAAGAGCGCTGCGAACACCGGAACGCACGTCGGCAATCTTTGGAGCAGCACCGGCACGCTGCTGGCTTCCGCGACGTTCACCAACGAATCGGCTTCCGGCTGGCAACAAGTGAATTTCGCAAACCCCGTTGCCATCACCGGGAATACGGTTTATGTGGCCTCCTACCACAGCACGGTCGGTCACTGGAGCGCGAACTGGAACTTCTTTGCGAGCTCGGGAGTGGATAATCGGCCGCTGCACGCGTTAGCCAATGTGAACGGGACGCCGGATGGACGCTTCACCTATGGCAGCACCAGTGCTTTCCCGACGAACACCAACACCGCCAACTATTGGGTCGACGTGGCCTTCACGCCTGCCTCCAGCACGACGAGCAGTGCAAACACGATTTGGCCGAGCACGGCAGTACCGGCGGTCCTGGATGTTGGTGCTGATTCGGGTGTGGAGCTTGGCGTTTCGTTCAAAGCGGACGTCAACGGGTACATTACCGGGATTCGCCTCTACAAGAGCGCGGCGAACACGGGAACCCACATCGGCAATCTTTGGAGCAGCAGTGGTACGCTGCTGGCTTCCGCGACGTTCACCAATGAATCGGCTTCCGGCTGGCAACAAGTGACCTTCGCAAATCCTGTCGCGATCACCGCGAATACGGTGTATGTCGCTTCCTACCACAGCACCAGGGCCACTGGAGCGCTAGCTGGAACTTCTTCGCGAGCTCTGGCGTGGATAATCCTCCCCTGCACGCTCTGCCAAACTCGAGCGGGACGCCGGATGGACGCTTCACTTATGGGGGCACCAGCGCTTTCCCGACGAGCACGAATACCGCGAACTATTGGGTCGATGTGGCCTTCACGCCTGCCTCCAGCACGACGAGCAGTGCAAACACGATTTGGCCGAGCACGGCAGTACCGGCGGTCCTGGATGTTGGTGCTGATTCGGGTGTGGAGCTTGGCGTTTCGTTCAAAGCGGACGTCAACGGGTACATTACCGGGATTCGCCTCTACAAGAGCGCGGCGAACACGGGAACCCACATCGGCAATCTTTGGAGCAGCAGTGGTACGCTGCTGGCTTCCGCGACGTTCACCAATGAATCGGCTTCCGGCTGGCAACAAGTGACCTTCGCAAATCCTGTCGCGATCACCGCGAATACGGTGTATGTCGCTTCCTACCACAGCACCATGGGCCACTGGAGCGCTAGCTGGAACTTCTTCGCGAGCTCTGGCGTGGATAATCCTCCCCTGCACGCTCTGCCAAACTCGAGCGGGACGCCGGATGGACGCTTCACTTATGGGGGCACCAGCGCTTTCCCGACGAGCACGAATACCGCGAACTATTGGGTCGATGTGGCCTTTACTGCGGGCAGCGGAACGACGCCTCCGCCTTCTTCGACTTTGCGGGTCACGACGACGCAGCTGCCCGGGGCGACTTGGTCCGGTGCTTATAACGCCCCGCTTGCGGCTTCCGGCGGGACCACTCCTTATGCCTGGTCGCTCGCCAGCGGTTCGCTGCCAAATGGACTCAGTCTAAGTTCCAGCGGCGCCATTTCCGGCACGCCTTCCGTCCTCGGCTCCTTCCCCTTCACCGTGCAAGTGAAAGATGCTGCCGCGCACACCGCTTCCAGCAATCTCTCCATCAACGTCGTCAATCCTGCGGTTTCTGTGGCCATCACTTCCCCGGCCAACGGTGCCACCGTCTCCGGCACCGTTACGGTTTCGGGAACCGCCTCGGACACCGTGTCTGTCAGCTCCGTGCAAGTTTCCATCGACAACGGCGCGTACTCCAATACTTCCGGCACCACCAGCTGGTCTTACAGCTTGAACACCGCTTCGCTCTCCAACGGCTCGCATACGCTCACGGCCAAAGCCACCGATGCCGCCGGCCTCACCGCGACCAGCTCTCCTGTGATCATCACCGCCAGCAACGGCACGACCGCTTCCGATTGCACGCTGTTTGCCTCGCCTTCCGGCAATGACAGCAATTCCGGCTCTTCCGCCTCCGCTCCGAAAACTTTCCATGGCGCGGCTTCCGCCTCGCAGCCCGGCTCCGTCGTGTGCTTGCTCGCCGGCACTTTCAACCTAGGTTCTACCTTCTTTCCGCCGGTTAGTGGCACGCCTTCCTCCTGGATCGTCTACAAAAGCTATGGCAATGGCACCGTCAATCTCGTCTGGACCGCCGGCGCCACCGGCCAGCCCATGTTCAAGTTCGGCGGCGGCACCTTCCCCTCCGGCGCCGCTTACCTGGAATTCCGCGGACTGAATCTCAACGGCCAGAACAACGCCCTCGACGGCTTCTTCTGCCAGGGCGGCCATCACCTCCGCTTCATGTCCAATTCCATCAACAACACCGGCGGCTCCGGCGTCGGCGCCGTGAATTGTGATTATTTGACCAGCGACCACAACCTCATCAACCACAACGGCTATCTCTACGGCTGGACCAGCGCCATCTCCTACAACAGCGCCCCGTGGTTCGATAACTATTCCGGCTTCCACAACATCGCCTCCAACAACATCATCACCGGCGAATACGACGGCTCTAGCAATCACACCGACGGCAACGGCATCATCCTCGACCTCGGTTCCAACACACCACCGGCCCTCATCATCAATAACGTCGTCTACGGCAACGGCGGCAGGTGCATCCAAGCCAACAGCGTCACCAACTTCTACATCATCAACAACACCTGCTACAAAAATAACCTGGACACTTCGCTCGGCAACGTCGGCTCGTTCACCTCGCAGAATTCCAACAACGGCTACTTCATCAACAACATCACTTACGCCGTCGCGTCCAATAACCCCGCCTACGACCAAGAAGGCACCAACGCGAATGTGCAGTACTTCGCCGACATGTATTACGGCGCGCCCAACAATTTCAGCTACTCCAACCCGGCGCAGTTGATCAACGCCGATCCGCTGTTCCTCAATCCGCCAAGCTTGAGCATCGGCGCGTACTCCACTTCGCTGGCCCCTTCTCTGCTCGGCACTGGGCTGACCTTGCCGGCTACGAGTCCCGCGTA
>QHYJ01000293.1 GCA_003223255.1 Acidobacteriota bacterium
CCGGTGGGGGGCTGGAGTTCGACCGCGTCTGGGCGCTCTATTCGGCGGACGGTCAGTGGATCAACGGCAAACGTACTGCCGCGGTTCACTTGATTCGCGCCGCGTTCGCGCCGGACCTCAGCTCCGTCACGCTTTCCGTGCCCACTGACCGGCGCGGCACGCCCACAAAAGCTTTCGAGTTTCCTGGCGGTTCCGCCGACGCGGCGCAATGGTTTAGCGCCTTTTTCGACCAGTCCGTCACCGTGCGCTACTCTCCCGAAGGCTTTCCCGATGATACGGTCGCCAACGGCCCGACCATAATTTCCACGGCCTCGCTCGACGCGACCGCAACCGTGTTTCCCGGATTGACCGCCAGCGACATGCGGCTGCGTTTCCGCACTACGCTCGAAATCGACGGCGTCCCGCCCTTCTGGGAAGATCAGCTGTTCACTGCGGAGCCAGACAAATTCGTACCGTTTCGCATTGGCGAAGTGCAATTCGAGGGCAGCAATCCTTGCGTGCGCTGTCCCGTCCCGCCGCGCAATCCGCAAACGGGCGCGATCATTCCCGGTTTTCAGAAACTTTTTTCCGATTATCGCCGCAGCCACATTCCGAGTTGGACTCCCGAAGCGCGCTTCGATCACTACTACCGCCTCGCCACTAACACGCGCGTTGCGAAGTCAGAAGCAGGCAAGGTCCTCCGCCTCGGCGATCCGCTGCAGCTTTAGCTAAGCCCGGAACATCACCATGCGCGAAGCCTACTCCGGCCTATCGAGAACCGCCTGCCGCAAGTGTAAAATAGGTATTAGCGGACGCGGCTGAGTGCGGACGACTCGGAGGGCAAAGGCACACAAATCCGGCAGAGATCACGCGCGGCCGAATAATCAATTAAATAAAGCGAGAATCAGCCCACGGAAGTTGCCGAAACTGTTGCTGCTTGTTCAAGGAGCTGCTCTTTGCGGTAAACCAGGGAACTGATGTCGTAAGTGGCCAGTTCAAACCCGTGACCATGCGTGATGGCGTCAGTCGGACAAGCCTCCACACAATAGCCGCAGAAAATGCAACGCGAGTAGTCAATATTGTAGACCTTGGCGTACCGTTCGCCCGCGGAGATGCGGTTCGCGTCGGTGTTTTCTGCGGCTTCAATATAAATGCAATTGGCGGGACAAGCCGCGGCGCACAGGAAGCACCCGACGCATTTTTCCAGCCCGTTCTCGTCGCAGTGCAACACATGAATTCCGCGATAGCGCGGCTGAAAGTGCACCGGCTCATGGGGGTAGTTTTCGGTGACCGTCTTCCGGAAAATGTTCCGGAAAGTCACGCTAAAACCTTTCACCAGCGCTGTGAACGTCTCACCGAATTCTCGAATCACGGATGGCATACGATAGCAGTCTAACAAAGCCTACTACAGCCGGGCAAACCACCGATTCCCTTCCCTCGCCGGAAATAGTTCACTTCTTCAACGCCTCAACGATCTGTTTCCCATGGAAGCGCCCATTCTCGATGAAGATTTCCCCGGTGTGCCGTCCTCCGATCACCACTCCCGCCAGGTGAATTCCTGGCACATTGCTTTCGAGAGTATTCGGGTCCAGCGCTGGCCTTTTGCTTTCCGGATCCAGCTTCACGCCCATGGCCTCCATGAACGAATAGTCCGGGTGGTATCCCGTCAATGCAAACACTTGTTTCGCCGCAATTCGCTTTGTCTGCGCATGATTCTCCACCACCACTTCGTCCTTGGTGATTTCTTCGACGCGCGTATTCAAGAACGCGCGAATCTGCCCGGCCTTGATGCGATTCTCGATGTCCGGGCGCACCCAATATTTGATCGTCGCGCCCAATTCCTTTCCGCGATGCACCAGCGTCACCCGCGCCCCATTTCTGTACAGGTCCAGCGCCGCTTCTACCGCCGAGTTCTTCCCTCCAATCACCACCACGTCCTGCTTCCAAAAGGCATGCGGCTCGCTGTAGTAATGCGACACGTGAGGGAGATCTTCGCCGGGCACGCCGAGCAGGTTAGGCAAATCGTAGTAACCTGTCGCCACGGCAATCTTTTCGCCATCGTATCTTTCCTGTACTTCCTTGTCGGTTTTTGTCACCACCGTGAAGTTTCCATCGTTTCCGTCCACGTGGATCACGCGCTCGTACAGCCGCAGCTCCAATTCATAGTGTTCCGAGGCCTTCCGGTAATATTTCAGCGCCTCCACGCGCGTGGGCTTTTCCGTCGCGCTCACCAGCGGGAGATCCCCAATTTCCAGCAATTCCGGCGTGGTAAAAAACACCATATTCACCGGGTAGTGATAAATCGAATTGCAGAGGCAGGCCTTGTCAATCACCAGCGGATGCATGCCCGCGCGTTTTGCTTCGATCGCGGTAGCGAGCCCGGTCGGCCCCGCGCCTATGCAGACAAGGTCGTAGGTGCTCATGAGAATTTGAGTTTGCCGTGAGCCGCAAAGAATTGCAATTCGGGAGAATTATTGCGTTGAAGGTGATTCCAGGATCTTCTGCAGCTCTTTCTTAAAAGCCTCCAGTTTCCCAACCCTCTCCGGCGTTGCCACCACTTCCCTTTTCTTCCACACAAACACTTCCCTGTCGCCGCGCTTCAGCTTCACGCTGAAGTTTCCGTCCACCAAATACGAAGGCGGCGCAAGGAGTTTCAGTCCCGCATTCGGAACCGGCGCCAGTGCCGCTACACACTCGCCTTTTCTCATGCAGAGCGCGCGTTCGTAAGGCGGGATCGCGATGGGACGGAACCCGGCTTCGAAAAGGCGTTCCATGACCTGCATTTGCCGTGGAGAAAACTCTAGCATTTGAAAGGCTTCGCAGACGTTAGGGTTGCAACATCTCGCAAGCCGACTTGCGGTTAGGCGGCCGTAGTATCCGCCTCGGAGGAACTTCCTTCAAGCTGCGCCAGGATTTGCCGCAACGTGGAAATCAGCTCATCGCGGGAAACATGGCTTTTCTTGAATTGAATCCGGAACTTAAACGTTTCGCTTGGCGGCTCAAATTGAAAAATGAAAGGCCGCGGGCGTTGCGGACCGGTCTGTTCCTGGCGGCGTTCGCGCCGGGCCTCATCGCGCGTCAGCCCACCCTGCATGATGCGGTGGAACATCTCAACCATCTTCTTCTCGTTCGGCTGGCGGGTGATTTGCAGCAGCAGCGACTTTGACATTATGCCATTATCGATGCACTTCCTGCGCAGCGAATCCGGGATGTTCCGCAGCGAAAGCGTCTCTGTAACGGAAGACCGCGCCCGGCCGATCTTCTTCGCGATGTCCTCGTGCGTGCATTCAAACTGCGTGCTCAACCGGTGCAACCCCTCCGCTTCTTCAAACGGCGTTAGATCTTTACGCTGAATGTTCTCGACCAGGCCCAATTCCAGTGTCTCCGCGTCATCGGCCATCTTCTCGATACACGGCACTTCGCGCAGCCCGGCCGCGCGCGCCGCGTGGTACCGCCGCTCGCCGGAGATGATGTAGAAGCAATCCTCGCGTGGCACGTAGCGCACGAGCAACGGCTCCAGCACGCCCTTTTCGCGTACAGATTCGGTGAGTTCGCGCAAGTCCCCGAGCGCCTTGCGCGGTTGGTCCGGGTTCGGACGGATCTGGTCCAGCCGGATCATCCGTCCGACCGCCGCCCCGCTGTAACTGGTTAGCGATTCTACGTAGTGCGCGTCATGCCGCATCTTCAGCGTGACTGGCAACCCGATCCTCTTCGACACGTTGAACAACCTCCCCCGCGAGCTTTTTGTACTCGGCGGCGCCCGGTGATTTCGGGGCAAAAGTAAAAATCGTTTCCTTGTACGCCGGACTCTCTTCAAGGCGTACGTTCTTGGTGATCTTTGTTTTAAAGAGCACTTCGCCGAACACGCTGCGAATTTGCCCATGAGTGTCTCTGGAAATGTTCGTTCGTTTGTCATACAGCGTGATCACCACGCCAAGTACTTTCAGCCCAGGGTTGGGCCGCGCGCGAATGCGCTCGTACGTTTCCAGAAGATCGTCTGTTCCTTCGATCGCGAAATAGGCCGCCTGAATTGGCACGAGCAAATGCGTCGCGGCCACCAGCGCGTTGACGGTCAGAATTCCCAGCGAAGGCGGCGTGTCCACAATCAGGTACTCGTAATCTTTCAGCACCGGCGCCAGCGCATCCTTCAACCGAAAAGGCGCGTCAAATTGTCCTGCCAGTTGTTGCTCCAGCTTCGCCAACGCCAATCGGCCAGGGCACAAGAACAGCAGCGGATCTTTCGTCGCTTTAATGACCGTGGGGATTCCCGCCCGCGAATCGCTGAGCACCTCGAACATGGTCGTGGAAATTTCCCCGGCATCATAAAATGCGATGGTTGTATTGGCTTGCGGATCGAGATCGATGAGGAGTGTTTTCTTGCCGCGAAGTGCCAGCGCCCCTGCCAGGTTGATTGCTGTTGTCGTCTTGCCTACGCCGCCTTTTTGATTTGCAATCGTGATGATGGCAGTCATCTTCTTCTGCCTCCGTCCGCTTGCCCCCGGTAGAGGGCCTGCCCTCGCCAACAGCAAAAGGCGCGTGCACATGCACGCCGCGATTTGGCAACTGGGTTCCTATATATGGGTGTCGCCTCCTAAAAACCCCCAAGGCCTAGCTTAACTCTACGTTTGCAACCCACCCATTGGCAAGGGAAAAAGTACAGGATTCTGCGATTTTCGGAAAGATGTGGAAAATTCCCGTTCCCGATCGGCCCCCAACCCCGCGAAGGGCGCGCTTTTGCGCCCTTCGCCCTCCGGTGTCTTTACCGGGAGAGCTCCCCCTCTCCCTAACTTCTTCTCTGTGGTCTCCGTGCTGCCCCTCTGTCTGCGTTCTCGGTGGTTAATTCTTTTGTTTTTTTTTGGTGCTGTTCGCTCTCGGCCGTGAGCTGTTAGCTCTTTTCGCTAGAAATCGAGGCCCCAGAAGTCCTCCATCGGCTCATGCAGCTCGATCCCCATCTCCCACCCCGCTGGGCTTTCATGTCCCCGCCAAATCAAATACGCGTCGCTGGCATTCTGGTTCACCAGATTGATCACCCGCACTCTCAGGCCGACGGCAAACGCCTGCGGCACCACGGCCAGACAGCCCTTGGCACTGATATCCTTCGTATACCCTTCCGCTCTCATCACTTTATCGCCTTCGGTGCACTCGATGGCCACGCGCACGCGGGAATTGAGGCGCCCTACCTGGCGGATTCTTTCCGTCGCGGTTCAAACTTCACATGTTCTTGCAATGACACTGGGAACTCCCTCAGAAAGATTCGATCGCAGCTGTCTTGGCTTTCTCCTCGGTCTCAACTGCTAGCAACTTCGCGGGGGGAAGGCCAAACACTTACCGAACGTGGCGCCGCGGTTCAGGGCGGCCTGTCCACAGCCTGAAGCCCTGATCTTCAGCAGGTCAATGGGACTTCACGCCCAGTACATTCTGCAAGTTAACCTCGCCGGCCCGCGTCTGCCGTGAGCGTCGCAAGGGTCGGCCTTCGCCTTCTTTTTCTCTGCGCTCTCTGTCTCCTCTGTGTTAAGAAAACCCGGCTGGCACCGGCGCCATTCCCACAGCGTGGCAGGGCTCAGGCTGTGCTTCAACCTTCCAACTTTCAAACGTTCCAACCTTGTGTTTGCCGGTTTGCTCCTTTTCCCTGCCCCGCTTACACTCTCTCCTTCGCGCGCACATGATCAGCATCCAGGCACTTCGCCACGAACTCCGTCCTACCATCCGGCTCGCCTTGCCGCTGGTCCTCGCCGAAATCGGATGGATGAGCATGGGTATCGTGGACACCGTCATGGTCGGCCATCTTCCGGACAGCGCTCGCGCCATTGGTTCTGTCAGCATCAGCTCCAACCTGTTCAACGTCCTGGCTTTCTTCGGCGGCGGTTTGCTAATCGGGCTCGATACACTCGTCTCGCAAGCCTTCGGCGCTGGCCGTCGCGAAGACTGCCACCGGTCGCTGGTCAACAGTATCTACCTCAGCATGGTCATGACGCCTCTTTTGATGCTCCCGGTTTGGTTTTTCGACCCTCTTCTCCGGCGTCTACACATCGAACCGCAGGTTGCGGCTCTCGCGGTTCCTTACATGAAGGCGCTGGCTTTTGGTCTTTTCCCGCTCCTTCTGTATTTCGCCGTTCGTCGTTGCCTGCAGGCCATGAACATGGCCCAACCCATCGCCTTCGCGCTCGTCAGCGCCAACATCATCAATGCTTTATTCAACTGGGTTCTCATCTACGGCAAATGGGGCTTCCCCGCATTGGGCGTTGTCGGTTCGGGCTGGTCCACGGCCATTTCCCGCGTGTATTTGGCGGCCGTGCTGGTGAGCTATCTTCTCTGGTACGACCGTCGCCATCGCACGGAACTTTTAAAGACGCCGGTCAATGTCGACTTTGTTCGCATCCGCCGCCTCATCTCCCTTGGGCTGCCCGCGGCCGTGCAAATCACTCTCGAAATTAGTGTCTTCGCTCTGGCTACGGCTCTGATCGGGCGCTTGGGGGCGGTTGCCCTCGCGAGCCATCAAATCGCGTTGAATACCGTCGCCTTCACCTATATGGTTCCGCTGGGAATTTCCTCGGCTGCCGCCGTTCGCGTGGGTCATGCCATCGGACGCGGTAAACCCAGCTCCGCGGGCGACGCAGGCTACACAGCCATCTTTCTTGGCGCTGGGTTCATGACCCTTGCTGCGGTTGCGCTGCTAGTCTTCCCTCGCTGGATCGCGCGGATGTACACCCCGGACGCAACCGTCATTCGCAGCACTTCCCTGCTCCTGATCGCCGGCGCGGCGTTTCAATTGTTTGACGGGATTCAGACCGTAGCGACTGGCGCTCTACGAGGCGCAGGCGACACACGCACTCCTATGGTTTGCCATTTCACGGCTTACTGGGTCATTGGCCTGCCGCTCGGCGCTTGGCTCTGCTTCCGCCGGAACTGGGGCGCTTTTGGGATTTGGTCCGGGCTCAGCCTCGCGCTCATTCTAATTGGTATCGTCTTGTTGTTTGCGTGGCGGCACACAGTTCATCGCCTTAATCGGGAGGTCGCTCACGTAGAGCAATATTTGGATTAGTCCGTCTGTTGCTTTTTGGGCCGGATCCCGGAAAAGACTCGGAGCTGGCTTTCCTGCAGCTTTCCTGCACAGAGGCTTGCATCCTTTTCGAAGGTCGTGGCATCCTACGGTCTTGTCCGCAAGCAAAACCCGGTGCCGACTTCAGCCCTGTGCCGGTCATTGCAAATCACAGGAGGCATCCGTGAAGCACAAGCACTTGGTCCTCATTACGGCTATAACGTTCGCCTTCAGCTCGCCGGCCTTTGCTCAGCACGGGCACGGCGGAGGCCCTCCCGCTGGTCACGGCCCATCTGGCATGGCGAACTCCAGCGGTGGCTCAGCGAATAGAGGTGAGGCGATGAGCCACTCAGACGTGTCGCACGCTTCTCCCAGCACCGTGCTTAGCCATAACACGGCAATCGCCGGTAAGATCAAGACGTTAACCAACGAGGATGCAACGACCGCCTGTAATGGTTTCAAAAATCTGGGTCAGTGTGTCGCGGCCGCGCACGTAGCAAAGAACCTGAATATCCCTGGTGGCTTTGACGCCCTGAAGGCAAAAATCACCGGAAAAGGAGCTGTTAGCCTTGGCAAGGCCATCGAAGCGCTTGAGCCCAGCGCTAACGCCAAATCCGAGGTCAAGAAAGCGAACAAGCAAGCCTCGGACGACATGAAAGACGCAGAGACCAACTCCTAATTTCACGGATCAAAGAAGTTCAAACGTTTCACCGGTGGCGAAACCCTCTTTCGCCACCTTTTTTTGTCTGTTGCCGGTTCGCTCCATCGAGAAATCTCCATTGTCAGACTCAACCACAATTTGCATCCTTCTACTTTCGTGTTTTGGCTGGGAACGATAGTCAGAGCCCGCAGCACTCAAACGGGCGTTGGATAGATGAAATCGATTCGAATGATGAACGCCGCTCACATCTTGTAGCGGCCGAGGTCTTCGTCGGAGAGCCCTTCGAGCCAATTGCGCAGTTGCTCGCTGGTATTTCGCTCGGAGAAAGCGCTGGAAACCTTAGAGTTCTTGAGCACCGCTTCATCCACGTAGATGGGGCAGTCCATGCGCAGCGCCAGTGCCAGAGCATCGCTTGGGCGCGAGTCGATGGTCATCATCTGGCCGTCGCGCTCCACCCAAATCAGCGCGTAGAATGTATCGTCTTTCAAATCGTTCACCACAATCTTCTGTACGCGCACCTCGAGCCCGAGCAGCACGTTCTTCAGCAGATCATGCGTCATCGGGCGCGGCGTATGGACTTTCTCGATTTCCAGCGCGATGGCGTTGGCCTCGTACACGCCGACCCAGATCGGGAGGATTGCCTGGCCTTGCACGTCTTTCAGCACCACGATGGGCATGTTCGTCACGGGGTCCATCATCAGGCCGCGGATCTTCATTTCCACTTCCATGGAGGCCTCCCTGGGGTCACACCACGTGCTCGCCCACCAAACTGTTTGGCGTTGTCCCCGTCACTCGAACTTGAACGTAGCTTCCCAAAAGTCCTTGCGCATGGGAAGTGAAATTTGCGAGGCGATACGAACTGGTATATCCTGACCACTGCCCTTCGCGCCGCGATTTCCCGCTCACCAGTACCTCATACATCTCTCCGATTAACTTCTTGTTGCGCGCCGTCTGGATTTCCCGTTGCTTATCTTGAAGAACCGCGAGCCACCGGCTCTTTTCTTCCTCCGGGATTGCATCCTCCATCTCCAAAGAAGGTGTATTTGGCCGCGGCGAGTACTTGAACGAGAACAGGCTGTCGTACTTTACTTCTTCGAGCAAACTCAGCGTCTCTTCAAAATCAGCTTCTGTCTCGCCGGGAAAACCTACAATGGTGTCCGTGGTGATCGCAATCGGCCGCTTTGCGCCGCGAATCATGCTGATTTTTTCGAGATATTCTTCACGGGTGTAGGTTCGCTGCATCGCACGCAGAACTTTGGTCGAGCCCGATTGCACCGGCAAATGCACGTGCTCGCAAATCTTCGGTTGCGCTTCTATCGCATCCACAATATCTTTCGTAAAGTCGCTCGGATGCGAAGTCGTAAACCGCACGCGCCGGATCCCAGGTACCTCTGCCACAGCCAGCAACAGGTCCGCGAAGCGCGTCTTCCGCGGCGTCGGGTCCTTGTAGGAATTGACGGTCTGGCCAAGCAGTTGCACTTCCGAGTAGCCCAGCTCCGCGAGTTGCCGGACCTCTCGCAAAATCGAGTCGCTCGCGCGGCTGCGCTCCGGCCCGCGCGTGTACGGCACGACACAGTACGAACAAGCCTTGTCGCAACCTTCGATGATGGTCAGATACGCGCGAAACGGATTGTCGCGCCGCGTCATCTCCGTCTCAAAGGTTTCGTCCGTGTCCGTGTCTAGGCCCGTTACACGATGGTTTCCGGACTCCAGTTGCGCAATCAATTCCGGCAGCTTCCGGTAACTCGCCGAGCCGCAAACCAGGCTGACCCATGGCGCGCGCTCGAAAATATCTTCTCCTTCTTGTTGCGCCACGCATCCCAGCACGCCAATGATCTTCCCTTCGCTCTGCCTGGCGCGATATTCCCCCAGTCGCGAAAAAACCTTTTGCGCCGCCTTTTCTCGAATGCTGCATGTATTGTAGAGAATTAACCCAGCGGCCTCTGGTGTCTCCACTTGCCGGTAGCCGCGCGCGAGCAGAACTCCGGCCACTTTTTCCGAATCGTGGTCGTTCATCTGGCAGCCGAAAGTTTCAAGGAAAAACGTTCCGCGCCCCAGCGTCGGAGCAAAGTTTGGCGGCATCTGGCAGGCAGGAGACCCCTGGCCCGTGAGTCTGCCGATTTCGAAGTCAAACGGTTTATCCATGCTCAATTCGCAGTCTACCACACCTGCTTTCTTGCTGCCGCCGCCTTGTTTCGCCATCTCAAAAGCACCGGAAATCATGCGCTTTCTTTGAACCCAGCGGAGGAAAACTACTCCCTGGTCCTGTTTCCTGATAAGCAGCAGAACGAGAAACTTGCGCATCGTATAGGTTGCGGGTGTTTTCTGCGTGTGCTAGGTTTCTTACGCCCAGAAAAATTCTGATTCTCCTCAAGGGGCACATCATTACTCTGTTTACTACGATTGTAGCCAGCAATCTCAGCGACATTCTCACGCAGACGGGATGGGTCGCGCGCGGCGTTCTTGCGATTCTTCTTCTCTTTTCCCTCATTTCCTGGGCCATGATTTTTCAAAAATGGGGCATGTTCGGCCGCATTCGCCGCCAGACGAACCAGTTTCTGCACGTTTTCCGCGGCTCGCGGGGCATCGCGAATCCCCAGGCCCTGACGACTTCTGGTTCGCCATTCGCCAATGTCTATGCGGCGGGCTATCGCGAACTGCAAGCCCAAGTGGGCGGACTTGCCCCGAATCCGCACCCGCCACAGTTGAAGAGTTTGTCGGCCGTCACCGTCAGCATGCAACTTGCCGCCGCGGAAGAAGTGCGTCGCGTCGAAAAAGGAATGGCTTGGCTTGCCACCACCGGCTCGGTGACCCCGTTCATAGGCTTGTTCGGCACGGTCTGGGGCATCATTGACGCGTTCGCCGGTCTTGGCAGCGCCGGGGCCGCCAGCCTCCGCGCCGTCGCCCCGGGCATTGCGGAAGCGCTGATCACCACCGCCGCCGGCCTGGCCACTGCCATTCCAGCGGTTATTTTCTATAATCAGTTCTTACAGAATATTCGCGAGCTCGCGCAGCGCTTGGACAATTTCGCCATGGAAGTGACGGCGCAAGTCGAGAAGACGTTCACCTAGGTCCTCGCAGCCGTCCCGCCCAGCCGCAGCATCAAAATAAGAAGAGTCATGCCTCAACTCAAATCAACGCAAACTTCGCTCTCCGAAATCAACATGGTCCCGTTTGTGGACGTGGTGCTGGTCCTGCTCATCATCTTCATGATCACCGCGCCCATCCTGCAATCCGGCATTGAAGTTGACGTCCCCAAGACCAAGACCATCAAAGACATCAGCCAGGATCGCCTCGTGGTCACCGTCGATAAGTCGCAGCGCGTCTACCTCGGCAACGACCCCGTCAATATTCACGAGCTGGGCGCGAAAGTTCATGCACAACTGAAGAATACGCAGCGAAGTGTTTTCTTGCGCTGCGATGAGGCGGTTCCTTTCGGAGTTTTTGCCTCGGTCATCGACACACTGCGCGTCTCCGGCATCAACAACATCAGCATCGTGACCGAGCCTCTCACGGAGCGTGCCCGCGCGAAGTAAAATAAGAGTATGTCCACCGCTCTCGCCATTCCGAACGATCTCTCCCTTAAGAAATATGTTTTTCGCTCGCTGCTCTTCCATTTCGCATTATCTGCCTTGGCTCTTAGCGCCTCTTATTTTGAACGCCGCGGCACCACGTGGGGCGGCGTTGGAGGCAAAGTGGGCGGCACCAAGGTAAATCTCGTCAGTTCTGCCGGCATTCCCATGCCTCGAGAAGAAATGGTCACGGAAAACAAAGCGATCGACCCCACCAAGAGCCTTCACAAAGAAGAACTCAAGCCTCCGCCCCCGGAACCAAAGACCGACGCGACCAAACTTCCGAAGTTTCAGAAAGAAAAGCCTCTGCCGCCGTCTCCTAAATCTCGAACGCTCGAAAACAAAACGCGGGAGCCGGAGAACGCCATCCCCGGCCACGGGGGCACTCCCAACCTCCCGACGGGATACTCTCAGACTCCAGGAGCTTCTTCTCCCGGCGTGTCCGCTGTTGGCCAAGGAGGCGGCGATTTCGCCGGCCGGTATCCCTGGTACGTAGATGCTGTGCGAAACCGCGTTGAGCAATCCTGGGATCAGACCGCCATTGACTCGGCTGTCCGCTCCGCTCACCGCGCCCATACGGTAATGACGTTCAGGATCCATGCAAACGGGAGCATTTCCAACATTCGGATGCTGCAAAGCAGCGCCAACTCCTCCATGGACTATTCCGCCATGCGCGCGCTGCAAAGTATCGACGCCTTCCGGCCTCTTCCCAACGATTACATGGGAACCTATGTCGACGTTACTTTTGACTTCGATCTCTCGATGACGCAGTAGCCGCTCTTGTTGGTCTAAGGGCGAGATTTTTCAGTAACCAAGGGGGGAACTTGTTGAAACCGGTGAGATGTCTGGAACTGTTGTTTTTCCTTGCTGTGCTTCTGTCGAGCTGCGGTTCCGCTTCGGCACAAGATCGGATTCGCATGGGCACGGGGCTTGGGCAAACAAAGATCCGCGTGGCTCTCGCCGACTTTGGCCCGCGCTACGACTCCGCCAAAACTCACGCTTCTCTCTTCACGCAAGTCGTCCGTGATGACTTGCAATTCAGCGGCATCCTCGAACTCGCCAGCCCCAGCTTCTATCCTACTCAAGTGCCCACGGTTCCTGGGGAGCTGAAAGCCCCGGCCTGGATCGCGGCTCCAACCAACGCCACCTACGTCGGCTTCGGCAATTTGACGGAGTCCACTTCCGAAGTCACCATCCAGGCTTGGCTCTTTGATGTTCGCAATCCCTCTTCTCCGCCCGTGGTCGGCAAAGTCTATCGCGGCGGGCCTACCGACTTGCAGGTTCGCAAGTTCGCCCACGAGTTTGCCGATGAAATCATCAGCAAACTCACTGGAGGTTTGCCCAGCGTGGCTTCCACGCAAATCGCCTTCGTTCGCTCCACGAGCCCCGGGGTCAAAGAGATCTGGGGCATGGACTATGACGGCGCCAATCAGCACCAGCTCACCAACCTTCGCTCGATCGCCATCACGCCTCGCTGGTCGCCGGACGCTTCGCGCATCGCTTTCACCTGTTATGAGCCGTACAAGGGCCTCGTCAGCGCGCAAATCTGCATGTATTCCCTGGACACGAGCAAGCTCATCGCGTTCCCGCGCTTCCCCGGCACCAACATCACGCCTGCCTGGTCTCCCGACGGCACGCAAATTATCTTTTCTTCTTCCATGCAGGGGAACCCGGAGCTTTATGTTTGTGACGTCAACTGCAATCGTCCCAAGCGCCTTACTCAGTCCAGCGGCGCAAACATGTCTCCCTCTTGGAATCCCAAGACCGGACAAACTATCGCCTTCGTCAGCGACCGCGGCGGCACACCCCAGCTCTACTTGGTGAACGTCGACGGCACTGGCGTCACGAAAATCGACATGCCCGACAAAGGCTATGTCATTGACCCCGCTTGGTCGCCTAACGGCCAGATGCTGGCTTTCAGTTGGCGTCGCCCGAACGACAACTACGACCTTTACATCATGGACCCGGCGTCCCAGCAACTCCTCGAACTCACCCGCGACCAGGGCCGCAACGAGCGTCCCAGTTGGGCCCCCGATGGGCGCCATCTTGTTTTTGAATCCACGCGTTCCGGCGAGCGCCAGATCTGGACCATGCTCGCCGACGGTTCCCAGGCTCATCAGTTAACCACCGGAGGCCACAACGAGTCGCCCAACTGGTCCACTCATTGAATCTCGGGATGCAGGGTGCCCACACGGAACCGGGAGAGCCTCGCGCGCATCTCATGCGTGGGTCTCAATCGGTCGGTATTGCTCCCCTGGAAATCTGGTTTCTGGTTATCGGTGCGCTTGCGTTTCACGGCTGTCTATAATATATCGTGCTACGATACTTTGGCCGAACCCAGCCTGCTGATGTTAGGATAATGGCCCTGTTGGGCGAAACATGGGGATTCTACTGTTCAGGAGGAATTGCATGAATTTGCTTTTGCGCTCATCTTATCGCTCTTGCTTGCTCATCGCAATCGCTGCAGCCGTGCTCGGCTTCGGCTGCGCCAAGAAAGTGACACCGCCTCCCCCACCCAAGCAGGAGGCTCCTCCGCCCGCTCGTCCTACCGTGACGTTGCAGGCCAATCCGACTTCCATCAACAAAGGCGAATCCTCCACGCTCACCTGGAATTCCACCGACGCCACACAGCTTTCCATTGATCCTGGCGTCGGCACCGTGACTGCCCAAGGTTCTACCAAGGTCACGCCCTCCGATTCCACCACCTACACCATCACCGCGACTGGTCCCGGCGGGTCCGCCAGCGCCACTACCGCGGTCTCGGTGAACGCTCCACCGCCGCCGCCGCCTCCTAAAGAGCCTTCCCTCAGGGAATTGTGGGACAGGGACGTGCGCGATGCCTACTTCGATTACGATAAAGCAGACATCCGCGAGGACGCTCGCCCGGCACTCTCCAGCACGGCGGACTTCCTCAAGGCCCATCCGTCCGTGAAAGCGACCATCGAAGGCCACTGCGACGAACGCGGCTCGACGGAATACAACCTCGGCCTCGGTGATCGCCGCGCCGCCGCCGTGAAGCAATACCTCGTTTCGCTCGGCGTCAGCGCTGACCGCATGAACACCGTGAGCTTTGGCAAAGAGAAGCCTTTCTGCGTGGATCATAACGAGTCTTGCTGGCAGCAAAACCGCCGCGGCCATTTCGTCATGGCAAACTGAGCCGTTTCACGTCTGCCCTTCGCGATAACCGATTCGTGACCAATAAGGCCGCACGGCTGGGCAAACTCTTGCCTGCTTGCGGCCTTCTTAATTAGAGTGGAGAGTATTTCCCGGACCCGTTTTGGATGTCGATGCTTTTGGATTCCCTAGGAGGGTTTGTCATGCGTATACGCAATATCGCAATTCTTGGTGCAGCCGTTTTTGCCGGCGCCGTCTGTGGAAGCCTCATCGGTCCTCATCCGGCCGAAGCCGTCGCCCGCGAAATCATCGACCTCCAGCGCGATGTCACTTCCCTGCTGCAAGGGCAAAAAGATCTCTCCACGCAGATGACCCAAGATCACACCGTCATCAAGACCATCGTCGGCGGTTTCAATGACAATATCAGCCACCTCAGCGGCAGCATGGGATCTCTGCAAAAATCCGTGCAGGACATGCAAGCCAACTCCGGCACGCGCCTGGACACCATGTCCACGCAAGTCCAGGGGCTCTCGGACAACCTCGAGGAAATTAAGTCTCGCCTTGGCAAGCTCAACCAGCAGCTCGTGGACCTTCAAAATACCGTGCAGGGCCTGGATGCAAAAATCTCCTCCGGCGCGTCTGCTCCAGCTACGGGAGGACCCACAACCACGCCAACGGCCGGCGCTCTTCCCCCTGCAGGCTCTTCGGCGGCCATGCCGCCTCCTTCCGCCGACACTCTCTATTCCAACGCCTACCGCGACCTTCAAACCGGCAAGTACGAACTGGCCCGCTCCGAGTTTCAGGACTATCTCAAGTATTATGGAAGCACAGATCTCGCCGCCAACGCCCAGTTCTATATCGGCGAAATCGCTTACAAACAGAAAAACTATCAGCAAGCCATTGCGGAATACGACAAACTTATTAACAACTATCCGAAGAACTTCAGGCTAGCCCAAGGCCTCCTCCATCGTGGAATGTCGTTCGTCGAACTGGGGCAGAAATCTTCCGGCATCCGCGACCTCCGCGAAGTCGTGAGACGTTTTCCCGGCAGCGAAGAAGAACGCTATGCGCGCGGCAAGCTCAAAGAACTTGGCGTTTCTGTATCCGCCACTCGCTAGCGATTCCTCGCTGCCTATCCTTCCTCCTTCGCTTGTACCGTTCCCCGCTTGCCCAGCCTTCCTCCTCCTCAAGTTCCGGTCTGCTAACCTCTGTCACCCCGAACGCGGTGAGGGATCCTGGCTATATTCAAACGTCAGCACGGTCGCTGCAGATGCAACCGACTCCCGTCGATAAGCTTCCGGGATGTAAATGTAGAGCCGCCCGGCACTTGTCCCGGCGAAGGTCGGGAGGGCGCCATCCTCGTTTGGAGTGCCGCAGCCTGTTTACCCTGAGACACTTCGTAGGTAGTCTTGGGTAATTTGCGGCGGCGTCTCGACGCCGCTTTTTTGTTTGAGCGACATCGCTACTCACGGGCCAGAGAGGTTTCCTAGCGTGAGCTCAAGGCAGTCAGATGAATCCTTGATCAGTGACATACTCCGCCTCGTGAAGGAGGCGGCTTCTCAAGACACGCATACCCTTACATCAGGTTTCGTTACGTCTTGAAGGCTCAGTCCGAGCCTGAGTATTTCCATGGCGCTAACGTGGTCTCGTTTGCCGATGAGACCGCATGCAGTGCAAACGTGCTCTCGGTCTGAAAGTTTCTTCGGCCCTCGTGCTCCACACGGGCAACGTTGAGATGTTCCTCTCGGGTCTACCTTTACGAGTTGGCGACCAGCCTCTTCCGCTTGGTACGCCAACTTTGCTAGGAAGGACGCCCACGAGGCATCCTGAACTGCTTTCGACAGCATTCCCCGGGAAAGACCTTGGATGTTCAGGTCTTCCACGAAAATCTTTGCAAATTGCTGGACCAGCATGCGCGCCAGTTTGTGGTGATGGTCATTACGCTGGTTGAAGATGTGCTGGTGGATCTTACGCAAGAGCACCACTGCCTGGCGACGGCGTTTTGAGCCTTTCTTGCGACGTGCTACACGACGCTGGGCACGACGAAGTTTCTTCTGCGCTTGGCGATACAGTCTCGGGTTTTCAATCTCGGCGTCGTCTGACAGCGTTGCGAAAGAAGACAAACCAAGGTCGATGCCCACGGCTGCTTTTGTCTCGGGCAGTGGCTGCA
>QHYJ01000063.1:0-3616 GCA_003223255.1 Acidobacteriota bacterium
CCACTGCTTGACGAAGGCAGGGCCGTCAATGTCTTTGCGGAATTCCAGCTGGCCAAGGCCGAGGGTTTCTGCAGTTTGTTGGATGCTGGAACGAACGACAGCTTGGATCTCTTCGGGCTTTAGGATCTGTGATGGGGATGCTAACAGGTCCAGGTCTCGGGAGAGTCGAGGGCTCTCATAGAAGAGCACGAGCGTGGCTCCGCCAAATAAGATGAAATGATCGGGGAACGAGGTGAAGAGTGCCGCCGCACTTTCCTCGATGAGGACAAGGATTTCGGCTTCTACCTGTTGGAAGCCTCGTTTTCTATACCGGTTGATTCTGTCTTGCACGTTCATGATTGCCAAAAATACCATATTTTATGCCACTTACGACTAGAAAATAGGGTATAGTTGTAAAAAGCACTGTATTTGATGTGTTTAAAAATTATGATATACTCTTGCGCGTAGAGGCTGCGGCGGTATGTTTCCGTCTGTCTTGCCTAGCGGACGCTACATGTAGCGACGCTCTTCCTCTCTGACCATTTTGCTGCTTCAGCCTTTCCTTTAAGCCCTTTACCACTCCTCTCGCAAACTGGCGGACTACAGGATCGGGGTCCTTCGCCCAGCCCTCTACGATATCGAGTTCATACTCCAGACGACCGAAAAACGGGCCGGTCCAGGCACCCGAACTGAGTTGTCCGGCGATTACACTTGTGAACGTATCGCGGCAATTCCGCACGATAAATTGCCGCGACACATTCGCTGTTGAACTGCTTCTTGATGGAGTGCCCATCGAACGTGTCTCGATTTTGCTAGGCCACCAAAGCGTGAGAATCACAGAGAAGCATTACGCACCGTGGGTGCGCTCGCGACAGGAACAACTGGAAGCGGATTTGGCTAACGCCTGGAGCCGTGATCCGCTCGTTCTTTTGCAAAGTGGGGTACACCAGAAGTACACGGAAAGGAGCGGCCAACAACTCATTCATCTTCAATAAGAAAGACTGGTGCCCGGGGTGGGAGTCGAACCCACATGAGGAAAAATCCCCGGAGGATTTTAAGTCCTCAGCGTCTGCCATTCCGCCACCCGGGCATCGGCAATACCAACTTAACGAATCGAAAGACTGAGTGCAACACTGCCGGTTCGCCCGCTGTTTGCACAAAGGCCCTGGTGCCGGTCGTGGTGTCAGTTGAACTTTCCTGCGGGGTGTCCAACCGATTCACGCAATCCCTTCCCAGCCAGCCATCGTTTTGGAGCAGGCGCAGCCGCTTTGGGCGCTAGGTTTAGGGGTTGTCAGCCGTGTGGAGGGGCGGGCATCGGAAAGCCTGGCGATTCCAAGAATCGCAGTTTCCACAAGGAGGCACCCTTTGGGGTCCGAAACCCTGTCCCCTCCGCACCCATGCTTTTTCGCAATCCAACAACCAAACAAAGTGGCTGGTGCCAACTGTTTACAGGAGATCACAAAAAAATGACATGCTGATTGCGCTTCCGCATACAAGTAGTTCGATGTCGCCTCCAAACTGCGCGAATCGGCCCCGAGACCAGGTTTCTACGCTTGATCCGTCACTGGCAGGAGGCATGAATCGTCTATTTCAGGCAGGAGAATCTTGGATGAGTGGAAGAATGCCCAGTCACGGTGCGAGGACGAAGAGCACCCCACTGGCTGAGGGTCGCAGAATAGGCCGCTCCTGGAAATGGGTGGTCGAGGGGATGCTTTATGATTGAACTCGAGCACAGCTTAGGCCTGAATGGATTGCCGACGGCAAAATGCACCGAACACGGCCTGGTGCTGCGGCCGGAGCCAGTCCGTGCGCATACAACCTTGACGGTCATCTGGTGCTGCCCGATCTGCAAAGCAGAGGAGTCGCCGCCGTTTAAGGCGTCGAACCGGTCCCTGGCCTCCGATTCCGATAAAGTCGGCTAAACCTAAAGTGCAGCTTGCACAGCTTGCCCAAATATCCGACTGCTGCATCCGTAAGTCCTTGCCTTGTTGTGTCGGATTAGGCCGACTCCGCTTGCGCAAACGAAATACAAAGCAGTAAGCAAACGAATGAGCGCGGAGGGGACGGTTTTCGCTTTCGAACCTCCGTTTTGAACTGCTGGAATACATTTGGAATCTTGCCGGTCAGACATTACGAACCTTAAGCGCAAACGAGCAGCGTGGGTGATTTTGTCGTAAAATCCCGTCACCCGCCCCGCAGGGTGGGGCATCTAAAGAGTGGCCGTCAACTGCGGGTGCCCTCCTGCCCGCGACAGGAGCGAAAGTGAGTCAGGTAAAGAGTCAAGTCGACATTGATCTCCTCAGCATCAATACGATTCGCACCCTGGCGATCGACGCGGTCCAACAAGCAAATTCCGGGCATCCTGGCGCCCCGATGGGGCTTGCGGCGGTCGTCTATGAGTTGTGGCAGCACTACTTGCGCTACGACCCAGCGGATCCCACGTGGCCGAATCGCGACCGCTTTGTGCTTTCCGCGGGACACGCTTCGATGCTGCTGTATACGACGCTGCATTTGGCCGGCGTGCGCAGGGTCAATGCAAAAGGCGAAGTTACAGGCGATCTCGCGGTGCCCATGGAGGAGATCAAGCGCTTCCGCCAGATTGATAGCCGGACGCCGGGCCATCCGGAATCGCACCTTACGACCGGTGTAGAGACGACGACGGGGCCGCTGGGGCAAGGCGCAGGGAACAGCGTGGGGATGGCGATTGCCAGCAAATGGCTGGGCGAAAATTACAACCGACCGGGGTTTGAGATTTTCGATTTCAACGTGTATGCGGTGTGCGGCGACGGCGACTTGATGGAAGGCGTGGCGTGCGAAGCGGCTTCGCTGGCCGGGCATCTCAAGCTGTCGAATCTCTGTTGGATTTACGACAACAACCGCGTGACGTTGGACGGGCCGGCGGAATGGTCGTTCAGCGAGGATGTGGCCACGCGTTTTGCGGGCTACGGCTGGAACGTCACGCATGTTACCGACGCGAACGACCTGGAGATGCTGGCGCACGCGTACGAACATTTCCTCAAAACCAAAGACCGGCCGACGCTGATCATTGTGGACAGCCACATCGGTTACGGTTCACCGCACAAACAGGATTCTTACGAAGCGCACGGCGAACCGCTGGGGGAGGCGGAAGTTAAGCTGGTGAAGAAGAATTACGGCTGGCCCGAGGACGCCAAATTTCTTGTTCCCGACGGCGTGTACGATCAGTTCAAGGACGGTGTGGGCAAACGAGGCGCGCAGGCGCATGCCGCGTGGCAAAGTAAATTTGCGGAATATATCAAGCAGTTTCCGCGGCAAGCGGACCAGATCAACCGGATGCTGACGGGAAAATTGCCGGACGGATGGGATAAGGATTTGCCAAATTTCCCTGCTGATTCGAAAGGCATGGCGACGCGGGAATCCTCGGGAAAAACGTTGAACGTGCTGGCGAAGAACATTCCTTGGTTCATTGGTGGTTCCGCGGACCTGGCGAAATCCAACAAGACCAATCTGACGTTTGATAGCGCCGGTGAGTTTTACCCGAACGAATATCGCGGGCGCAACATTCACTTTGGCGTGCGCGAACACGCTATGGGCGCAATCGTTAATGGAATGACGCTGTCGAAGCTGCGCAGCTTTAGCGCGACGTTTTTTAACTTCA
>QHYJ01000063.1:3621-4483 GCA_003223255.1 Acidobacteriota bacterium
CTACATCTTTACCCACGACTCCATCGGCATCGGGGAGGACGGGCCGACGCATCAGCCTGTCGAGCAACTGGCGTCCTTGCGAGCGATGCCGAACATGCTGGTTCTGCGCCCGGGTGATGCCAATGAAGTGGTGGAAGCGTACAAAGTGATTTTGCAGCACACGCATGGGCCTTGCACTTTGGTGCTGACGCGGCAGGCGGTGCCGACGCTCGACCGCACGAAATATGCGCCGGCTTCGGGCGTTGCGAAGGGCGCGTATGTTGTGGCAGACGCAGCGGGCGGAAAGCCGGACCTAATTCTGATGGCCAGCGGCAGCGAATTGTCGCTTTGCGTCGACGCTTATGAAAAGCTGAAGGCCGAAGGTGTCAAAACGAGAGTTGTGAGCATGCCCTCGTGGGAGCTTTTTGAGCAGCAAGATGCCGCGTACAAGACGAGCGTGCTTCCGCCGGATGTGAGGGCGCGCGTTTCGGTGGAGATGGCGTCGCCGTTTGGCTGGGAACGCTATACGGGCGCAAAAGGGAAAATCCACGGCATGCGCCGTTTCGGTGCGTCTGCGCCGCTGAAAGATTTGCTGAAGAAATTTGGTTTTAGCGCGGACAACGTAGTCGCTGCTGCCCGGGAACTGTTAGGGAAGTGAGCCGCTGATGAAGCTGGTGATTGGGTCGGACCACGCGGGCTTTGCGCTCAAGGTGGCGTTGGGTGATCTCTTGCGTTCCCTGAAACATGAGGTGTTGGACGTGGGAGCGTTCAACGAAAATCCCTCCGACTACCCAGATTTTGCCGAAGCCGTGGGCCGCGCGGTGCTGGAAGGCAAAGCCGAGCGCGGTGTGCTGATCTGCGGCAGCGGTGTAGGCGCGAGCGT
>QHYJ01000063.1:4495-28370 GCA_003223255.1 Acidobacteriota bacterium
GGAATGTGCCACGACACCTATTCGGCGCATCAGGGCGTGGAACACGACAATATCAATGTGCTGGTACTGGGCTCTCGCGTCGTGGGCGTGAAGCTGGCGGAGGATTTGGTGAAAGCGTTTCTGGGCGCGAAATTTACGCACGAAGAACGCCATGTGCGGCGGCTCGGAAAAGTGAAGGCGCTCGAAGAAAAGTTTGGAACGGTTGCCAAGGTAAAAGTGTGGGAAATCCAGTTGTGGGTCAGTTTGGATTTTTGACCTATTCTGTCACGAAGCAAAAAGATCCAAACTGACCAACCACCGGAAATCCTGGAGCCGGAACACGCTGGCCCCGCAAGGGGTACAATAGGAATTCGAAGTGTTTTTCGAGGCGAAGGAGAACGATTATGACGACGACAACCACTCTTCCCAGCATCGCCAAGGGAGAAGGTACGAATCCTCTCAAGGGCTTGCTGGGGTACGGCCAGTCGCCCTGGATGGACTATGTGCGCAGAGATTTGCTCGCCAGCGGGCGACTGAAGCAATACATTGATAACGACGGCCTGCGCGGGATGACCTCGAACCCGGCGATTTTCGAGAAGGCCATCACGGGAAGCAATCTTTACGCCGACATTCTGAATTCGCCCGAAGCCAAGAAGCTGGACGCCAACGGCATCTTCGAGAAAATTGCGTTCCGCGACATTCAAGATGCGTGCGATATCTTCCGGCCGGTATACACGGAGACGAAACGCCGCGACGGCTACGTGAGCCTGGAAGTTTCTCCGTTTCTGGGGTACGACACCAAAGCCACTATCGCGGAGGCGCACCGCTTGTGGAAGGGTGTGAACCGCCCGAACGTGATGATCAAGATTCCTGGCACGCCCGAAGGCCTTCCCGCGATTCGTCAGTGCCTGGAAGACGGGCTCAACATCAACATCACGCTGCTCTTCGCGCAGTCGGCTTACGAAAAAGTTGCCGAAGCGTTTCTTTCCGCGCTCGAAGCGCGCGCCAAAAAAGGCCAAGACATCAGCCACATCGCCAGCGTAGCCAGCTTCTTCGTCAGCCGCATCGACACGCTCGTGGACGGCATCATCGATGAAAAACTCAAGGCGGGCGTCGATGCGGGACAGGAAGCTTTGCTGGAAAACCTGCGGGTCAAAGTGGCCATCGGCAACGCCCGGCTCACGTACAAGAAATATCAGGAGCTTTTTGGCGGAGCCCGGTGGAAAGCTCTTGCGGCCAAGGGCGCGCAAACACAGCGACTGCTTTGGGCCAGCACGAGCACGAAAAATCCAAAGTATCGCGATGTGCTTTACGTCGAGGAGTTGATTGGTGCCGACACCGTGGACACGATTCCGCCCGCAACTTTTGACGCGTTCCGCGATCATGGCCGGTTGCGTCCTAGCCTTGCGGAAAACGTGGAAGGCGCGGCGAAGACCATGGCGGATCTGGCCAAGGCTGGAGTCTCCATGAAAGAAGTCACCGACAAGCTGCTTACGGACGGCGTGAAACTCTTTTCCGATGCTTTCAAAACCCTGCTGGAGGCCGTGGGGAAAACCGCGGGAGCTCGTGCGTGAGCGTGAACAAACAGACCTACTCACTTCCCGAAGATCTTGCCAATGCAGTGGCCGCCTCGCTGGAGGACTGGCGAAGAAACAATAAAGTCGCTCGCCTCTGGAAAAAGGACGCGTCACTCTGGACCCGCAGCGACGAAAGCAACTGGCTGGGCTGGCTGCACATTGTGGAACAGCAACTCACGCACGTGGATGCCTTCCAGCGCATTGCCGAAGACGTGAAAAAGTCGCGTTTCAAGCATGCCTTGCTGCTGGGAATGGGCGGATCCAGCCTTTGCCCGGAAGTGCTGCGCATGACGTTCGGAAAAATCAAAGGATTTCCGGAACTGCATGTGCTGGATTCCACCGATCCCGTGCAAATCAAAGCCATCGAAGCAAAGCTGGATCTTAAGAGCACACTGTGCATCGTTTCGAGCAAATCCGGGAGCACGCTCGAACCCAACATTTACAAGCAATATTTTTTCGAACGGGTGAAAGCGAAGGTGGGCGAGAAAGAGGCCGGCAATCGCTTTGTGGCCATCACCGATCCCGGCTCGCACATGCAGGAAATCGCCATTGCCGACAAGTTTCGCGAAATCTTTTTCGGCGTGGCGAGCATTGGAGGGCGCTATTCGGCTCTCTCGAACTTTGGCATGGTGCCTGCAGCGATCATGGGTCTGGACGTGGAGAAGTTACTGCAAACCACGCAGGAAATGGTTGCCGCCTGCGGCCCAAGGTCTGCGGCCCAAGAAAATCCGGGCGTCGTTTTGGGAACGATTCTCGGCGTGGCCGCGACACACGGACGCGACAAGCTCACCATCATCGCGTCGCCGGGAATTTTTGATCTCGGTGCGTGGCTCGAACAATTAATCGCCGAGTCCACGGGAAAAGTGGGCAAGGGCATCATCCCTGTGGACCGCGAGCGTGTCGTCAGGCCCTCCACCTATGGCAACGACCGCGTCTTCGCGTATTTGCGCCTGGCCTCGAAGCCTAACAAGGCGCAGGATGGGGCCGTGATGGCGCTCCAAAGGGCAGGTCATCCTGTGGTGAGCATCAGTGTTTCGGATGCTTATGCGCTTGGGCAAGAATTTTTCCGCTGGGAAATCGCCACAGCGGTCGCGGGCTCGATCATGGGCATCAACGCGTTCAATCAGCCTGACGTGGAAGCCAGCAAGGTGGAAACGCGCAAGCTCACCAGCGAATATGAGGCCAAGGGCAAGCTGCCCATCGAAGTGCCATTTTTTGAGGCCGGCGGCATGCAGTTTTTTGCCGATGAGAAAAACGTCGCGGCGATTCACGGCGGCTTGAATGCCGCCGCGGTTTTGAAGAGGCATCTCTGCCGAATCAGTGCGGGCGACTACTTTGCCGTGCTTGGTTATATTCCGATGAATGCGGAGAATGAAAAGGCCCTGCAGGCCATCCGGCACACGGTGCGCGACAAGAAAAAGGTGGCCACGGTTCTGGGATTTGGGCCGCGCTTCCTGCATTCCACCGGCCAGGCCTACAAAGGCGGACCCAACAGCGGCGTTTTTTTGCAAATCACCTGCGACAATGTGAAGGACTTGCCCGTTCCCGGACAGAAGTACACGTTTGGTGTGGTCAAGGCGGCGCAGGCCCGGGGCGATTTCGCTGTTCTCGCGGAGCGCGCCCGCCGCGCATTGCGCATCCATCTCGGGAAAAACTTGAAGTCGGCGCTTGCCACACTATCCAGGGCCGTGCAAAAAGCAGTTGCCTGATACACCGGGTCAAATCTCTTTCACGCGAACCGGCGAGGAGTGCACACGATGCAACTGGGGATGATCGGGTTGGGCAGGATGGGTGCCAACATGGTGCGGCGTGTGCAAAAGGGCGGCCACAAATGCGTGGTGTACGACCGCAGCGCCGAATCGGTGAAACAACTTGCCGCGGAAGGCGCAACGGGGGCTTTGTCGCTCGATGATTTTGTAGCTAAATTGCAAAAGCCGCGCGCGATTTGGCTGATGGTGCCCGCGGCGGTGGTGGACGCCACGCTGCACGATCTGGTTGGCAAGCTCGAGAAAGACGATGTGGTGATCGACGGAGGAAATTCCTATTACATTGACGACATCCGTCGCGCGAAAGAGCTTTCCGCAAAAGGGATTCACTATTGCGACGTGGGCACCAGTGGCGGTGTGTGGGGCCTCGAACGCGGCTATTGCCAGATGATTGGCGGGGAAACAGCGGTGGTGAAACGCCTCGATCCCATTTTCAAGACACTCGCGCCGGGCCGCGGCGACGCGGCGCGCACTCCCGGCCGCGAGAGGGTTGGCGGCACGGCGGAAGAGGGATATTTGCACTGCGGTCCGTCGGGCGCAGGGCATTTCGTCAAGATGGTGCACAACGGCATCGAATACGGCTTGATGGCCGCTTACGCCGAGGGCCTGAACATTTTGAAGCACGCCAACGCGAGCAAATCGCATCGTGAAGCCGACGCGGAAACGACACCGCTGCGCAATCCGGAGCATTATCAGTACGATTTCAATCTGGCGGACATTACGGAAGTGTGGCGGCGCGGCAGCGTGGTTGCTTCCTGGCTGCTCGATCTCACGGCGATTTCTTTGTTGGAGCAGCCCACGCTGGAGCGTTTTTCCGGGCGCGTTTCGGATTCCGGCGAAGGTCGCTGGACGCTTCTGGCGGCCATTGAGTCGACCGCGCCAGCACCCGTTCTTAGTGCCTCGTTGTATCAGCGCTTCATTTCGCGCGGCGAAGATGATTTTGCGGCCAAGGTGCTGTCGGCCATGCGCTTTCAATTTGGCGGGCATATTGAGAAGAAAGCCGGTCACTAAAAACTTTAGGGCCGCCCCGACGCAAGTTCAGAGGGATTCCATTTGATGGACCAGGATTCCCACGATTACCCAGATCCGAATTCATCAGCGTCGCCTTGCGTAATGACGATTTGCGGAGCAGCGGGCGACCTCACCAAGCGCAAGCTCATCCCGGCCCTCTGCAATCTGGCTCAAGAAAAACTTCTTCCCGCTCAGTTCGCGATTGTCGGCTTTGCCGTAGACGACTTCACAACGGAAAGCTTCCGAAAAAATCTGGTTCAGGAAATTCCCAAATACGCTGCCTCGCCGATCGACCCGAAACTCCTGGACTGGATGTGCGAGCGCATCTATTACCTCAAAGGCGATTTTCAGGATCCGGAAGCGTATCAGCGTTTGGAACAGCAAATTGCCGAAGCCGACAGAAAGTACAACGCGCTGGGCAACCGTCTTTTTTATCTCGCGGTAGCGCCGCGATTTTTCTCGCCTATTGTTAAAATGCTGGGCTTGTGTTGCTTGTCAAAAGAAGAAAGCGGCCGCTGGGTCCGGGTCATCGTGGAAAAACCCTTCGGTCACGACCTGGCTTCCGCAAAGCAGCTCAACCAGGAACTGAAACAAGTTCTCACGGAAAAACAGATCTACCGCATCGATCATTACCTCGGCAAAGAGACCGTGCAGAACGTCATGGTCTTCCGCTTCTCGAACAACATCATCGAGCCGCTCTGGAACCGGAATTACGTGGACCACGTGCAAATCACTGCGGCGGAAACGGTGGGCGTCGAGCATCGTGGCGGATTCTACGAGACCGCGGGCGCGCTTCGCGACATGGTGCCGAATCATCTTTTTCAATTGCTGACCATGACCGCCATGGAGCCGCCCATTTCCTTTGATGCCGACGAAGTCCGCAATAAGCAGGCCGAAGTGCTCCACGCCATTCAGCCGGTAACGCCCGAGGAAGTGCTCACCAACATGGTGCGCGGACAATATGGAAGCGGGAACATCGACGGCCAGCGCGTCGTTGGCTATCGCAGCGAGCCGAACGTCGCTCCTGATTCCAATACCGAAACGTTCGTTGCCCTAAAACTCCTCATCGACAATTGGCGCTGGGCCGGTGTGCCATTCTATCTGCGGACCGGGAAGCGCTTGGCGCGGCGCGTGACGGAGATCGTCATTCAATTTCGTCGCACGCCTTTCGTGCTATTTCGAAATACCAGCGTGCGCAATCTCGAAACGAATCGCTTGGTCATTCACATTCAACCCGAAGAAGGCATTTCGCTGAGCTTCGGTGCCAAAGTTCCGGGCTCGATCATGAAACTGGGACTCGTCAACATGGATTTCGACTACTGCACATATTTTGGAACGGAGCACAGCACCGGTTACGAACGCCTGTTGCGCGATTGCATGGCCGGAGACGCCACGCTGTTTCAACGCGCGGACATGGTCGAAGCGGGCTGGAGCGTGAATCAGCCTATTCTCGACGTCTGGCACGCTCTGCCGGCTCGCGGGTTTCCGAATTATGCCGCGGGCTCTTGGGGCCCCATTGAGGCGGACGAACTGCTCGAAAAAGACGGCCGCGCGTGGCGCCGCATTGGCGAAGAAGAACTTGACAAGCGCGGGCGGATCGCCGCTCAGGCCACGCCGGAGAAAACCGGAGTTGTCACCTGAAGGAAACGCGAGTGCAGCGAGAGGTCCAAATCCTTGCCGATGGCGCAGCCATCGCCAAGCGCGCGGCACAAGAGTTCGTCCAAGCCGCCGCGGCTGCCGTGCGCGAGAGAAATGCTTTCCACGTCGCTTTGGCTGGCGGGTCCACACCCAAGGCACTCTACGATTTGCTGGCAACGGATTCTGCGCTGCGTTCTCAGGTTCCCTGGGATAAAATACAAGTGTTCTTCGGCGATGAACGCCATGTCGGTCCCGGTCATGCGGACAGCAATTTCCGGATGGCCATGGAAACGATGCTTTCCAAAGTTCCGCTGAAAGCAAACCAGGTCACGCGGATCAAGGGCGAATACGCGGACGCTGAGCAGGCCGCCCGCGAATACGAGCAAGCGATTGCCTCGCATTTCAAGCTGAAGCCGGGTGAACTCCCGCGCTTCGATCTGCTGCTTGCGGGGATGGGCAATGAAGGTCACACGCTTTCTCTTTTCCCAGGAACCAAAGCGTTGCGCGCCGACGGGCGTGTCGCGGTTCGCAACTGGGTCGGGAAGCTTTATACGGAACGGATTACGCTGACTGCGCCTGCCGCGTGTGCTGCCGCGGAGATTCTGTTTATGGTGACTGGCGTGGACAAGGCATTGGCGCTGAAGGGCGTTTTGGAAGGCCCGTACGAACCGGAACAGTTGCCCGCGCAATTGCTTCAGCCAAAAGACGGGAAGCTGCTCTGGCTGGTAGACATCGCCGCCGGAAGCATGCTATCAAAAGGAATTCGAGAGTAGATAAGGAGCACGTTATGGCCACGACCGTAAGCATGGGGAAAATTGAGACCTACCTTGGCGCAAAGACGGATTCGCTGTTGGGGTTCAAATCGCCCAAAATCCCCAAAGAAAAGCTGAACCTTCCGGGGCCGGACTTTATCGATCGCGTTTACGCGGTTTCTGACCGCAACATTCGCGTGCTGACGAACCTACAAAGAATGTTCGAGAGCGGGCGCCTTGGCGGCACCGGGTATCTTTCCATCCTGCCCGTAGACCAAGGCATCGAGCATTCCGGCGGCGCCAGCTTCGCAAAGAATCCTGATTATTTCGACGGCGAGAACATCGTCAAACTGGCGATCGAAGGCGGCTGCAACGCCGTTGCTTCGACCTTCGGCGTGCTTGGCTCCGTGGCTCGCAAATACGCGCACAAGATTGCATTCATTGTGAAGATCAATCATAACGAATTGCTGACTTTCCCGAACCGGTTCGACCAAGTGCTTTTCGGCACCGTGCAGCAAGCCTATGACTTGGGTGCGGCTGCAGTTGGCGCGACCATTTATTTCGGCTCCGACCAAAGCACACGCCAAATCGTCGAGATCTCTCAGGCTTTTGCTCACGCGCATGAGCTCGGCATGGCCACGGTTCTGTGGTGCTATCTTCGCAACAGTGCCTTCAAAAAAGACAAGGACTACCACGTTTCTGCCGACCTCACCGGTCAGGCGAACCATCTGGGCGTCACCATCGAGGCCGACATCATCAAGCAGAAGTTGCCTGAGAATAACGGCGGCTACTTGGCGCTAAATTCCAACGGCGCAAGTTACGGCAAATTTGACAAGCGCATCTACTCCGACCTGACCAGCGACCATCCCATCGACCTGTGCCGCTACCAGGTCGCGAATTGTTACATGGGCCGCGCGGGCTTGATCAATAGCGGCGGGGCTTCCGGTGCGAACGACTTCGAGGAAGCCGTTGCGACGGCGGTCATCAACAAGCGCGCTGGAGGCACCGGCCTCATCTCCGGCCGCAAAGCGTTCCAGCGCCCGATGAAAGAAGGCGTGCAGCTTCTAAACGCCATTCAGGACGTCTACCTAAGTCCTGAAGTTACCGTCGCCTAGTCGATGGCGTAGGTTGTCCTACTGCCTCACGCGCGCGTGAGCATGGCCGCGCGCGCCGCGCCCAGAAGTTTCTTCGCGTTTTCACGAATGTCGCCGCGTCCGAAGACCGCATTTCCCGCCACCAGCAATTCGGCTCCAGCGTGCACGATATCCCCCACGGTATCGAGGGCCACGCCGCCGTCTACCTCAATGCGGAACGACAGGCCCAGTGATTCACGCACTTCGGCAAGCGTCTTGATCTTATTCAGCGAACCGCGAATAAACGTCTGCGCGCCAAAGCCTGGGTTCACACTCATCACCAGGACGTGATGCACCATATCCAGCACTTCGTCGAGGGTATGAACGGGCGTCGCCGGATTAATCACCACGGCCGGCTCGCAGCCGTGCGATTCAATTAGTTGGAGCGTGCGGTGCAGATGCACGCACGCTTCCTGGTGTACGGAAATCCAGTTTGCGCCGGCCTCCGCAAACGCCGGAATGTGGTTGTCGGGATTCTCAATCATCAAGTGGCAGTCGAAGACAGTGTCCGGAAGCACTTTTCGCAGAGACGACACGACCGGTGGGCCGATGGTGATGTTCGGCACGAAGTGGCCGTCCATCACGTCCAGGTGCAGCACCGTACCGCCGCCTTCGAGTGCGGCTTTCGCGTCGTCGGCGAGCCGCGCGAAATTAGCGGAAAGAATCGACGGGACCAGTTCAATGGTCATAGGCGGCGCCCTGCTCCTTTCCCTCTTGACAACGCCGATTATACGCGAACGCGAGCGTAATGCTGAAAACGCCACGCGACAAAAGTTTTCCGCAGCGCAGAATTGCAACGCCGCGTAGACCGGCGTATGTTTTTGTGCGGGGAGGAAGAACAGCATGCAGTTCCGTCATGTCCGATCCATTCGCTTTCTCGGGTCGGCGCTTTTTCTTTTTCTCTGCGGCGGCTTGCTTGTTGCCCAAGCACCGCAAATTCCCGTTGTGGAGGGCAACCTCGGCACTTGCCGTGCGGATTTCGTCGTGAAAGATGGCGCGGACAAGGCTATCTATAATGCCAAAATTCACGTCACGATAAAGTACGGCTTTCTCAGCAAGCGGAAGACGGAACTCGAAGTGGGCACCAATAGTGACGGCAAGGCCAGCGTGGCAGGCTTGCCCAATATGCCCAAGAAACCGCTCGAGTTCACCGTCAAGAGCGGCACGGTCACAAAGAACATCACCGACGATCCGTCGGACAATTGCAACGCGAAGTTCGACGTCACTTTGTCCGTTCACTAAAGAATTTGCTGGATGCGCTATTGGCTCCAGGGAATCGTGCAAAGCCTCTCGCTGCTCTCGCGCGCCATTTCAAGCAGTCGCATGACGTTTAGCGCCCATTCCGGACTAACCGCAGCTTCCGTTTTTGCCAATAGCGCATCGCGCAAGTTCGCGTAGAAATCGCGGTAATCGCAGCTCGCCGAAGGAATGCGCCGCTGCTTGAACTTTTCTCCGTCAGGAATAGTCAACAAGCCGTAATTTTCTTCCGGCTCCGCGCCCCACGCTCCTTTCGCAGGAATGTTCCCATGCCGCAAATTGTTCTCCTGCGGATCGAACGTTTGTTTGACGAAGCTGCCTTGTGTGCCGTGCAAAACAAAGCGTGGCCGCGGCGCGGCCGCCAGAATGCTCGAACGCAGCACGGCGCGCATGCCGCGCGGATAGTGGAACATGATGTCGAAGGCATCGTCGGCCAAGGCGTTTTCGCGCTCAATGCGCACGTCCGCGGTCACCGCTTCCGGCAGTCCAAATAAGACCAGCGCGTGATCGATCAAATGCGGCGCAATGTCGAAGAGAATTCCGCTGCCCGCCCTGGTGGTTTCGCGCCACGCACCCGGCTTCAGTTGCGGCCGGTAACGATCGTAATTCGTTTCGAAACGCACGATGCGGCCGAGTGATCCCTCGGCGACCAACTTCCGAATGGCCTGAAAATCACCGTCGTAACGCCGGTTCTGATAAACGGTAATCAGCCGGCCAGCCCTGTTCGCAAAATCTACCAGCGATCGTGCTTCTTCCAAGCTCGTGGTGAAGGGCTTGTCCACCACGACATCGCGGCCCGCTTTGAGGCACTGCCACGCAAAGGAATAATGCGTGTCGTTGGGCGTAGCGATCACCACCAGGAGAATCTCCCGGATCGCCAGCAATTCCTCCAAACTGCGTACGACACGAATGTCGGGATACTTCTCTGCGGCTTCATTCCCGGTGCGCTGCAGAATCGCAGTTAGACGCATGCCAGGCACAGCGCGAATCACCGGCGCGTGAAACGCCCGTCCGGCAAGCCCGTACCCAATCAAGCCCACTTCAATCGCGGAATCCGTCATTTCTGCGAACTTCCTCTGCTAAATGGAGTTCTACAGACTATCGAACTTTCGAATTCGGCGCGGCAGGATTTTTTGTCAGCGCGAAGTTGCCTGAAGTGCTCATGTCCTGCAGAATGTCCTATCACCTCTATGAGCGAGCTAACGGCCACGAACGCAGCAATAAATGCTGCGGCGAATACCAAGGATCAAAAGCATCGCAACCTGCTGATTCTTTTATTTGCAGGTTTCGTGCTCAGCGGTATTGCCACAACCATCGTTGGGCCTATGCTTCCGGTATTCATTCGCAAATGGTCCCTCGACGACGGCCAAGCCGGCCTTTTCTCCACCATCCAATTTCTCGCGGCGCTCGCAGGCACATTGGCTTCCAGCGCTATTGCGTCCTGGTGGGGATATCGTCCGGCGCTCGTCTTGGGTTACGCGCTGATGGGCGGCGGGCTTGCGGGTCTCAACGCAGATACGCACCTGCTTGCGCTTCAAGCCGCCGCAGCTTTCGGCTTGGGTTACGGACTTATCACTCCGGGGACGAATTTGTTCGTCGCGGAACTGGGTGGCGCAAGAAGTGCTTCGCTTCTCAACCTGCTCAATTTCACCTGGGGGGCTGGAGCAATGTCCTGCTCGCCGCTGATCGCCCTCGCAATGAGGCGCAACAGTTTGCCAGGCTTGCTGGTGGGTTTCGCCGTCTTCGGCGGCCTTCTTACTCTGGGCCTGCTGGTTACTCCTTTTGCCGCGGAACACCACGAAGCAAATCCGAAGACCAGAGAGTCGGGACATTTCCAAATCGGATTGGCGGTCACGCTCGCATTGGCGGCTTTGTTTTTTATTTATGTCGCGACGGAAACCAGCATTGGTATCTGGGCCGCCGAGTACGCCAAACGTCTGGCTCGCGGCATCACCGGGATCACCACACTGGCGCCCATGTTTTTCTATGCAGGCCTCACCTCCGGGCGTGTTACCGCGCCCCTGGTTCTGCGACGCGCTTCCGAGCGAAAAATTGTCCTCAGCGCCCTCGCCTTGGCCGCTTCTGGAATCACTTTGCTGATCGCCTCCACCAGTCTGAAGATCGCACTCCCCGCGGTTTTTCTTGCGGGCCTTGGGTGCGCCAGCCTTTACCCGATCTTCATTGCCTGGCTCTCGCGTTGGTACGGAGCGCGGGCGAAAAAAATCGGAGGCATGCTATTTGCTCTGGCTTCGCTTGGCGGGTCCGCCGGTCCGGGCGTGGTCGGATTTATTTCCAAGCACTCGGAAAGTCTGCGAGTCGGATTGTTGGCGCCTTTGGCCGCCGTCGTTGTCATGTTCACCATCGTTCTCCTGCTGCGCAGACAAACCACCGCCTGAGGTATCCTTAAGCTCGTGCAAGAGGCTGCCTTTTCGCATCGTTCACCCACAAATCGGCTTCTTTTCGGCTTGGTCATCACGCTGGCCGCGGTGCTGGCTTACTCGTTCTACATCACCGTGCAGCTGGCCGGCCTTCGCAAGCTGCAAAGCGAAATGGTGGATCGCAACCGCAAGGATTCGCTGCAGCTCCTGCGCATCCAAAATGATCTCAATACCGTGGCGCTGGATATGCGGGATATGCTCGACACCACCGAGCGTTATCCCCTCACTGCCTGGACCGCCCAGCTCGAACGCTTGCGGCAGGATTTGGACTCGGCCCTCAAAATCGAGGAAGGCTTGGCGGTCGCCAGCCGCACGCCAGACCAGCGAAAATATCTCACGCAGTCCGTCGCGCAGTTCTGGGACGCCGTCGACCGCATGTTTGCGCTCGCCGACAGCGGCAAAGAATCAGAGGCGCGCGAGCAGATTCGCTTGACGCTTCAGGCGCGCGAACAAGCGCTCAGCACCGCCGTTTCGCGTCTGCTGGTGCAAAACAACGAAGGGGAGGAGCAGGCCGCCGCAAGCATAGCGAAGATTTACGACGGCGTGCAGCGCCAGCTCTATCTCTTTCTGACCGCAACTCTGATCGCCATTGTCCTGACCAGCTTGTATTTGATTCGCAGCAATCGCCAGCTTTTCGCGCGACTTGCGGAACTCTCTGGACAACGCAGCGAGCTCGCGCAGAAACTGATTTCCACGCAGGAATCTACGCTGCGGCACATTTCCCGTGAGCTCCACGACGAATTCGGCCAGGTGCTCACTGCGATCGGATCGATGCTGCGGCGCGCGGGCAAGCAGGCCGGAGAAGGAACGCCGCTCCATAGCGACCTGAAAGAAGTGCAGGAAATCGCACAAACGACGCTAAACAATATCCGCACGCTTTCCCAGGCGCTCCATCCGGTTTTGCTGGAAGAAGCCGGCCTGGAAAGCACTCTGGACTGGTATATTCCCACGGTAGGCAAACAAGCAGGCATCGAGTTGCACTACGAAAAGAGCGGCAAGCCGTTTCCGGTGGAACCGAGCGCCGGCGTGCACATCTATCGCGTGCTTCAGGAAGCTCTGAACAATGTGAGCCGCCATTCTGGTGCCCGTGATGCTTGGATCCGCCTGAAATACCTGCGAGATTCCTTGGAACTTGAAGTCGAGGATCACGGCTCCGGGTTTGTTGCAGAGAAGATGCAGCGGGGAATTGGGCTGGTTGGCATGCGCGAACGCGCGGAGCTGATTGGCGGAACCCTTGCCGTCACTCCTTGGCCGCAGGGCGGCACGCATGTCTGTTTACGCATTCCCCGCGAGAAAGTGGAAAGTCATGCCGCATAAAATCACCGTTCTGCTGGCGGACGATCACGCGCTGGTCCGGCGGGGATTCCGGCGCATGTTGGAGGACGACCCGGGAATCTCCGTCGTCGCGGAAGCGAGCGATGGTGAAGAAGCCGTGCGCCTGGCAACGGAACTGAAACCGCGAGTCATCGTGATGGATTGCGCCATGCCGGAATTGAGCGGTATCGAAGCCACGCGAAAAATATTGGAAACCTGTCCGGAAGCAGGCATTTTGATGTTGAGCATGCACTCCGAAGAAACGCTGGTAAGCCAGGCGTTACAAGCGGGCGCGCGCGGCTACGTCCTGAAAAACGCGATGGACCTCGACCTGGTGAGTGCGGTCAAGAGCATTGCGGCGGGGATGACCGTTCTCGATCCGCAAGTGTCGCGCAAGGACGCGCTAAAAGGAGAACGCGGCGGCGGATTGACTCCGCGCGAACTGGAGATTCTCCAGCACATCGTGGCGGGAAAATCCAACAAGGAAATTGCCTCGGATTTGAATCTCAGCGTGAACACCGTCGCTGTGCACCGCGCCAACATTATGGATACGCTCGGCATTCACAAAACCGCGGAGCTGGTTGTCTACGCCATTCGCAACGGTCTGGTGAATCTGCCTTGAATCGGCGCGATTTCCTCTTTTCCGCATTGGGAGCGGGCCTGGCAACTGCAGCTTCTCCACCTTGGATACTCGTGTGCGCCGCCGCGAATTTGGAATTTCGCCTCACCGACGTTACCGCAGGAGCAGGAATTCAGTTCCAGCACAACTCCGGCGCATATGGCGGCAAGCTGCTTCCGGAAACGCTCGGCTCCGGCTGTGCTTTCCTGGATTACGACGCCGACGGCTGGCAGGACATTCTCCTCATCAATGGCATGGACTGGCCCGGCCACAAGCGCCAGCGTTCAACCCTGAAACTCTACCGCAACAATCGCAACGGCACCTTCACCGACGTCACCAAGGCCGCGGGGCTCGACATCGAGATGTACGGAATGGGTGTCGCCGTCGGCGATTACAACAATGATGGCTTCCCCGACATTTTCATCACTTGCGTTGGCCAGAGTCGCCTTTTTCGCAACACGGGCAAAGGAGCCTTTGTCGATGCCACGCGCTCCAGCGGCCTGTTCGGGCGGCAGGGCTTGAGCACCTCGGCGGTATGGTTTGATTATGACCGCGACGGCTTTCTCGATCTCTTCGTCTGCAACTACGTGCGCTGGTCTCCCGACCGTGACGTTTTTTGCAGTCTCGACGGCACGCATAAGTCTTACTGCACACCGGAAGCTTATCGCGGCGATACCTGCTGGCTGTTTCACAATCGCGGCAACGGCACCTTCGAGGACGTCACCGCGACCAGCGGCGTCTTTGACAGCAGCTCGAAGTCCCTGGGCGTGGCCATGCTGGACTACGACCAAGACGGCTGGCCCGATCTCCTTGTCGCCAACGACACACAGCCCAACAAGCTCTACCGCAACCTCCGCAACGGAAAATTCAAGGACGCCGCCATCGAGGCCGGGCTCGCGTTCAGCATGGAAGGTAAAGCGCGCGCCGGGATGGGCATTGACGTGGGAGATTTCGACAATTCCGGCAAGTCCGGCATCGCCATCACGAATTTCGACAACGAGATGATCGGCCTTTACCGCGCGAGTGCTCCCGGAGCATTTGACGATGTTTCCCTTCCGTCCGGAGTGGGCGCTCCCTCGCGCAACACTCTCGGCTTCGGCTGCATGTTCCTCGACGTGGACTTGGATGGCGCGCTCGATCTCGCCGTCGCCAATGGACATATCGATGAGACCGTTCGCAACATTCGCGGAAATGTCGGCTACGCTCAACCGCCGCAACTTTTCTTGAACGATGGGCACGGAAAATTCCGCGATGTGGCCGCGGAGGTCGGCGGCGGTTTTGATAAACCTCGCGTAGGTCGCGGCCTCGCTTATGGTGACTTCGATCGCGACGGCGAATTGGACATCCTGCTGACCACCAACAACGGACCAGCCGTTCTTTTTCGCAACGATCAGTTGGCTGGCAACCACAGCATCCGCTTCGAATTCCACGGCACCGAATCCAACCGCGACGCCCTCGGCACCACCGTGAGAATTTTTGCGGGAGACCTTCAGCAGACGCGCATGGTGCGTGGCGGCTCAAGTTATCTTTCGCAATCCGAGCTCCCGGTTACCTTTGGTCTGGGGAAACGCGACAAAATTGACCGCGTCGTCATCAGCTGGCCCGGCGGGCGCACCGAAGAATACAAAGAACTCCAAGCCCAGAGAGCTTATAAGTGCTTGGAAGGAAAGGGCATAGAGCCCTTCTAAAACCCCTAATGGTTTTGTAGTATTGCCGCTAGTCTTTTAATTTCCGATGATTTCCCGGCTTCTAGTGCTTTCGCAGTATTGCCTATTTGGCGGCCAAAACTTATAAGTATGCCCACGAGCACCATCGCCTCCAGCTCAGCCATTCCTTGGCTTGCTTCGGGGCACCCCAAACTGAATCGCGGCCGGATGGCTCTCAGACATCCGGTCGCTTTTTTTCTGGCGCCCAGCCCTTCGGAAGAGGCCTCCGATGCGCACTGAGTTGTCCCAGCGCTGGTTATCCCGTCTCCTGATTTTCCTGGCCCTCAGTGCCGCGTATTTGTACGGATTCCCCTCCGCCACGCTCACCTACGCGGTTGTCGATCTGCTTCACGTTGCAGTTGGGGTCCTCGCCTTTCTCTTGCTGCTCGCTTTCCTGGTTCCTTTAGTTTGGAATGGAACTATTCTCGCTCGTCTTGGTTGGATTCTCCTCGCCGCCGGGTCCGCTCTTGGTATCGTGCTGATTAAAATCGGCACGCCCCATCATCTTTGGAATTGGCTCTACGCCCACATCGTTCTATGCCTTCTCGGTGTGTTATTGCTCGCATCCTCCTGGCTCCATTCCAAAGGATGGCTGGGGCAAACCAATGTCATCCGCGCGCTGCGGTTCGCTTTGCTAGCGATTCTGACCTTCACTATCTCCGCAGGCATGTGGTGGAGGCGCGAAATCGACTGGCGCGATGCTCGCGCGAATCGCATCGTCAACCCGCTGATGCCGCCCGACTCCATGGACCGCGAAGGCGACGGCGCGTCAGGCAAATTCTTCCCCAGCTCCGCGCAGACCAAGCACGACGTAAACATCCCCTCGCAATACTTCATGAAATCCGACGCCTGCCAGCGCTGTCACGCCGACATCTACGCGCAGTGGAGCAGCTCCATGCACCACTTTTCTTCATTCAACAATCAGTGGTATCGCAAGAGCATCGAGTACATGCAGGAAGTTGCCGGCGTGCGCTCCTCGAAATGGTGCGCGGGCTGCCACGATCCCGCGCTGCTCTACAGCGGCTTGTTTGATACGCCCATCAAGCAAATCGTGAACCGTCCCGAAGCGCGTGCTGGCCTGGGCTGCCTGATGTGCCACAGCATCGTGGAAGTGAAGAGCACCATGGGCCAGGGAGACTTCTTCCTCGAATATCCCAAGCTGCATGAACTTGCAGCAAGCGACAATTCTGGCGTTCGCAAGCTGCACGATTTTGTCGTCCGCCTGAATCCGGAGCCGCACCGCCGCACGTTCCTGAAACCCTTCATGCGCACGGACACGGCGGAATTTTGTTCTTCCTGCCACAAAGTTCACCTCGACGTGCCGGTGAATCGTTACCGCTGGATTCGCGGCTTCAATGAATACGACAACTGGCAAGCCAGCGGGGTTTCTGGGCAGGGCGCGCGCGCATTTTATTATCCGAAAAGCCCGATGAACTGCGCCGACTGCCACATGCCGCAGGTCCCTTCGAAGGACGATGGCAACGTGAACGGTTACGTGCATTCACACCGTTTCCCGGGCGCGAACACCGCCGTGCCCACCGCGAATCAAGATGAGGCGCAATACGAGTTCGCGAAGAAATTCCTCCAAGACAAGCAACTGAGCGTGGATATATTTGCCATTTCCCCGGCTGGAAAACAGTCAAGCGCTCCGGTTCGCAATGAAATGGGCAAGCAGGAACTCTCCACGACCTTCGCAGTCGGAGAGGAATCTGAGACCGCGCTGCCGGGGGGCCCAGCCGGCGAAGTCCGCGCGATTACCGCTCCCATCGATCGCGCCGACGCCGCCGTGCGCCGCGGCGATGATGTTCGCGTGGACGTGGTCGTTCGCACGCGCAAGGTAGGTCACTTTTTCCCGGGTGGGACGGTAGACGCCTTCGATGTTTGGCTCGAACTGCAAGCCACCGACGAAAAAGGCCAGACCATTTTCTGGAGCGGCCAGGTTGAAGACAACGGCAAAGGCCCTGTCGAGCCCGGCGCGCATTTTTATCGCTCGCTCCAAATCGATGGCCATGGCAACGTCATCAGCAAGCGCAATGCGTGGGCTACGCGCTCCGTCGTTTACGTGCACTTGATTCCGCCTGGTGCGGCCGATACCGTGCATTACCGCTTGCATGTGCCCGAAAATTGCGGGGACAAAATCACTCTCCACGCCAAACTCAACTATCGCAAATTCAGTTGGTACAACACGCAGTTTTCTTTCGCTGGCGTCGAAGCGCCGGAAACCAAGCTGGCCGAGGCCAACAGGAATGCAGCCAAGACGACTCCGGATTACGACGATCGCCAGTTCACTTTCACGGGAGACACCTCGAAGGTGTCGGGAAACATAAAAGCAATTCCCGATTTGCCAATTACTGTCCTTGCTGAGGACACGAAGACTTTGTGTGTCCGTCCGAAAGATTTTCCCGCCCAGGAACAGAAAACCGTCAGCGTCAAAGACGACTGGACGCGCTGGAACGATTACGGCATCGGCCTTTTCTTGCAAGGCGACTTAAAGGCCGCCGCTGCCGCATTCGAAAAAATCACCGAGGCCGATCCGCAAAATCCCGACGGCTGGACCAACATCGGCCGCGTGCTTGTGCAGGAAGGCGACACCGCGGGCGCGCGCAAAGTTCTGGAGAAATCACTGGCCATCGATGCGAAGCTGGCCCGCACCAATTTCTTCTACGCTAAGGTGCTTCGGGAGGATGGCGACTACGATGGCGCCATCGCGCATTTAAAGACCGTCCTCGATCAGTTCCCCCGCGATCGCGTGGTTCACAACGAACTCGGCCGCGTCCTTTTCCTCGAAAAGCGCTACGCCGACGCCGTTGCCGAATTCGAGAAGACTCTGGCCATTGATCCCGAAGATTTGCAGGCCCATTACAACCTGATGCTCTGTTACAACGGTCTTGGCGACGACAAAAAAGCCGAAGAGCACAAGGCGCGCTATCTGCGCTTCAAGGCCGACGAATCTGCACAGGCCATCACCGGCCCCTACCGGCAGATCCATCCCGAAGACAACAACGAGCGCCAGGCGATTCACGAGCACTACAGCGTCGCTCTCGGGGCCACTCTGCACGCGAGGCCGCCGGCGAGTGGGGCGAAGGCGAAATCGGCGGCGGCGAGAGTTTCGGCGGGGAAGGCGGCCATGATAAAAGGCCCCACGAAGGCTCCTGTGCAACAAAACGGCCGGGCGGCAGACCCGAGCGGTTTGTTTCACTGAGAACTTATAACTTAAAACTGAGAACTGACATGACCTGGATCCAGACGGTCCGCATGGACGATGATAAGAGCGTCAAGGACGCCATCGAGTCGCAGCGGAAACTCTACCCTATCGAATACGCGACTCCCGTTCAGCCCGTAAACGATGGCGAGACTGCGGGCATTGTCGCAAGCCACACGCTGATTCCCGAAGCGCTTTATCACGCCTTCAGCACGTTTGGTGCGCTGATGTCTCCCGAACTGCCGTTGAAGCGCCACCAGCACGAGATGATCGCCACCATGGTGTCGGTCACCAACCGCTGTCATTATTGAATCGTCTCCCACGCAGAGTTTCTGCGTCGCGTTACGCTAAAGGAAGAGATGGTGGAAGCGCTGAAGAAGGATTACCGCACCGCGCCCATCAGTGAGCAGGACCGCACTATGCTGGACTACGTGGTGAAACTGACCAAGGACGCCACGAAATGCTCGCCCGCAGATCACGCCAAGCTGCGCTCCGCGGGCTTTGATGATCGCGGCATATTGCAAATCACGCTGATCGCGTCCTGGTTCAACTACATCAATCGGGTTGCCGACGCGCTCGGCGTGGGCCGCGACTAACGTGGCTCGTATGAACAACGCCCCAATTTGTCATTCCGAGCGAAGCGAGGAATCTGCTGCTTGGTTTCGCAAGGTGCGCAGATTTCAAAAACATGGGGGAATAATGAGCCGTTTGCTTTGGGGAAGTCTCATTGTTGCATTGACAGCTTTTTCTGTCACAAGAACGTCAAGCGGTGCTCCTCCTGAATCCTCGGCAATTCAATTCCGCGACGTCACCCAACAAGCCGGAGTCCATTTCGTCCACAACAACGGCGCCTTCGGCAAAAAATATCTCCCGGAAACGATGGGCCCGGGCGTCGCCTTCATCGATTACGACAACGACGGCTGGCCCGACATTTTCCTCGTCAACGGCATGGGCTGGCCCGGCCACATTCGCAAGAACTCGACACTCAAGCTCTATCACAACAATCACGATGGCACGTTCGCCGATGTGACCCACAAAGCTGGTCTGGACATGGAGCTGTACGGCATGGGCGTGGCTGTCGGCGATTACGATAACGATGGCAACGATGACCTCTTTGTCACCGCCTACGGACAAAGCCATCTGTTTCACAACAATGGCAACGGCACATTTACCGATGTGACGCAAAAAGCGGGATTGCAAGGCGCGCACGAATTCAGCACCAGCGCCGCCTGGGTGGATTACGACAAAGATGGCCACTTGGATCTCGTTGTCGGCAATTACGTCCAGTGGACTCCCGAGACCGATCTTTACTGCACGCTCGACGGCAAGGCCAAATCGTATTGCACGCCGGAATCGTACAAGGGTACGTCCGTTCGCCTATGGCACAATCGCGGCAATGGCACTTTCGAAGACGTGACGCAAAAAGCCGGCCTCGGCGACGCCACGTCGAAAACGCTCGGCATCGCCGTGCTCGACTACGACAACGACGGCTGGCCGGACCTTCTTTTCTCCAACGACACGCAGCCCAACAAGCTCTATCGCAACAATGGCAACGGCACGTTCAGCGAAAAAGCCATGGTCGCAGGTGTGGCCTTCAGCGAAGACGGCGTGGCCCGCGCGGGCATGGGCGTGGACGCCGCCGACTACGATCATTCCGGCTACGCCAGCGTGCTCATCACCAATTTCTCGAACCAGATGATTTCGCTCTATCACAATGAAGGAAAAGGGCTCTTCGTTGATGAAGCGCCGCGCTCGGAAATCGGCCGCGCCACGCTGCTCACTTTGGGCTTCGGCTGCTTCTTTTTTGACTATGATCTCGACGGCTGGCCCGACGTTTTCATCGCCAACGGCCACATTGACGCGGACATCCAGCGCGTGCAGGCTAACGTCAAGTACGCCATGCCGCCGCACCTGTTCCGCAACGTCGGGAAAGGGAAGTTCGAGGAAGTCACCAAATCCATGGGCGCGGCGTTTGCGTCTCCCCGCGTCGGTCGCGGCGCCGCTTATGCGGACATCAATAACGATGGGCGCCTGGATTTGCTGCTCTCCACCAACGGCGGCTCGGTGTACTTGTTCCGCAACGAAGCGTCAGGCGCCGCTGCGGCGAATCGCAGTCTGCGCCTCAAGCTGGTTGGCACAAAGTCCAACCGCGACGGCATCGGCGCCGTCGTCAAGCTGACCGCTGGCGGCGAGACGCAGACCAAAATGCTGCACAGCGGCTCGAGCTATCTTTCCGCCAGCGAGCTCGTGCTTACCTTTGGCCTCGGCACGCGCGAGAAAGCCGACTCTATCGAGATTCGTTGGCCCAGCGCCCAACTCGACCGCCTCTCCGCCATCCCCGCCGGCGCCAACCTCACCGTCACCGAAGGAAAGGGCATTACCGCCACTCGCGCTTTCGGCAAACCCTAAAGGAGAACGCACGCATTCCTCCGCCTCTACTGTCCCGCACAAGAACTATTGCCGATCTTCATGGTTTTGTTGTCCTTACCGCGCTCGCTCCTTATGCCGCTCAAGGCTTTCTCAGAATAAGGAGTGGGTCAGGGCCATGTTCAAATTCGGAGATGCGGGCCGCATTTTGCGCGAAGAACTTGGGCAGCGATGCTGGTCGAGTAGTCGCAGTTCTCCAGCCAGATAACTTTAGGCGGTGAGCCGAGGGTATTCGCGAGCGTTGCGAAGTCTGTGTCAGCGGTGAGTATCGCAAAGCCGTTTTGCTCGAGCGTAATCCCAAACCTTACGATCAGGCGTACCTTGGCTGAGGGCGGCCTGCGCGACGTGAACCGAACCGGGAGTCCCACACCGTGATCCCACAAATCCGGTAATCGGGAAATCCGTGTGAATCTTGCCGTTTGTCGTGCCCGCATTGACCTGGAATTCTGACGAGGCCGGCAGCAACACGTCCACGTTACCGTTCGTAGTCTTCACTTCCAACTCGCCGTCCCATTGCGCGTTGCCCATGGACATGCGCACTCCGCCGTTCGTCGTTCTTGCCGAACCCCACTCGCTTGTCGAGACCTCCACGTTGCCGTTCGTAGTCGTTGCCTCCACCACGCTTTTCAGGTCGTGGCATACAACGTTTCCGTTGGTCGTCATCGCATGGAAGCGCACGCCGCGCGGCACTTGGATATCAAAGTTTACCTTTGCATGATGCTCGTGCCATCCTCCGAGGTGCTCGGACGAAACGCCGCCACGGTGGCACCGCCCGGGCGTCATGTCCCTCGCTTGCACCGCACAAATCGTCACCCCTTCCGGGTACTCGAGCACCTCGATAAACAACTCGTCGTCGCTGCCTCTCCTGATGCTTTCGGCCCGCGCCTCATTGGCCGCAGCGCCGCTCGCCTCAATTTCCCCGTTTCGATTGATCACTTCGAGCGCCTGCCCAGCTTTCAAATTCCCATGCCAATGAAAATCGTCCGGCGCGAACACCGTCCGCTTCTCGCTCTGCGCCCATGCTGGCGCACTTCCGACTAGGGAAGTCACCGAGAGGCAAAACGCTCCCGCTATCCACCTCAGCGCAAAACTCCTTGTGCCGTTCATAGTCACCTCTCCCTCAAGCCAGAGACAAGAATAGCCGGTCTCACGAACCGACCTTCTCTCCCTATCTACGCTTTCTTATCTGCTTTAGTTCCAAGAGGATTTGTACTCCAAAACGCCTTAGGGAGGGTCGGGGCACGCGGGCCACGGAATTCGGACTGCCCGGACGGCTTAGCGCTTCGCGTCTCGTCCAGCGGGCTCCCACAACTCAATCGGATTGCCTTCCGGATCACATAAGCGAGCAAAGCATCCGTTCGGGTACGATTCTTTTTCCACCTCAACGGTGATTCCGGCGGCGCGCAGTTGCGCCACCGTGGCATCCAGGTTAGACACGCGAAAATTGACCATCCAGGTTTTTGGGAATCGCCAAAGTACTTCGTCGTCTCAGGAAAGGGGGCAATCGCACTTGGCCCGGCTTCTTGCCACCAGGACAATTCATTGTAGTCCTTGGGAACGAGCGGAATGCCCAGATGATCCCGGTACCACCGACCAAGAGCTTCAGGTTCTTTGGCTCGAAAGAACAGCCCTCCAATCCCATTGACTTTCTCCATCGATTCCTCGCGTCGTCGTTTAATACCGAATCGGAGTTCCTTTTGTTCCCGTGCCATCCGGAACTAAATGGTCTATGGGGAAGACCTGCTTTATGCCTCGTTCTTTTCCGTTTTCGTCTTGCCCTGGTTGAAGGCAAAGCTACTGCCGCTGGCGTTTGCGGTTCCGGCCGTACAGCCAGCCAGCGGCATTGCATTGGCCGCACGGCTTCTCATTCTGCGTTCCCGTGCTCAAGCAGGCTGAACAAGGCTCCCAGTCGGCTTTGTTGGTGGCACCGCCAATAACCCCGGTGCAGCGTTTTCCGGCAGTGATCTGCGAGCATTGGCCATTGATCATCTCAGGGGAATACGAGACAGCTCCGCAGCGCGTGCACACCGCCACGGGTTGTGTTTTCTGCTCAGGCATGGTGCGGACAACTAGTTCAAAGGGGCACGATATATCGTGCCCCTGCAAATTCGCAAGAAGGGAATGGTGACTAGAACAGGTTCCAGAGGAACTGGTTGTAGACTTCGTGATGGAACTGGACTTCTTGCGCTTTCACGATGGTGCCGAGGGAGCGCGGACAACGGTCGGCGGCGGTACGCTTGAGTTCGGCATAGCGTGCTTTCACATCCGCGCCGAGAAGCGTAGTGGTCCAATCGGCTTTTTCGAAATTCTCAAGCGCAGTGTAAATGTTGTCCGGCAGAAAGCGCTGCGCGGAGCGGAGGTTCTGGATCTTGGCCGTCTCGCCGTCCAGGCCCGTTTTGAAGATGGAATGCGCCGCGGTTCGTGGGGGAAGCGTTGAGCTGATTCGGCGCTTCGAAATGCGGGTCGAGGCGGCGGTACGCATTGACGCTGGAATTGATGAGCAGGCAAATATCGTTGCCGTGCGTGAGAATGCGATCGACGAAGTCCCAGCCGAATTTGCTGAGCTTCTCCTCACCTTTGGGATCCCAGAAAAGATTTTTGCCGTCCTTGCTGACAGAAACGTTGGTGTGCATGCCGCTGCCATTGACGCCCACGATGGGCTTGGGGAGGAAGCTGGCAGTGAAACCCATGTTGGTGGCGACCTGGCGGCAGACTAATTTGTAAAGCTGAATCTGGTCGGCCGCTTGCACAACTTCGCCGTAGTTGTAATTGATTTCAAATTGTGAGGGCGCAACTTCGGGGTGATCTTTTTCGTTCTGGAAGGCCATGGCGCGCTGCACTTCGGCGGTGGTGTCGATGAAGGTGCGCAGAGGATCGCCGGGAAGGGAGTGGTAGTAGCCGCCGGTGTTGACGTACTCGAATTTGCCGGTTTCGTGGTAGCGGCGCTCGGCACTGACTCCATTGAAGAGGAACCCCTCGATTTCATTGGCGGCGTTGAGCGTATACCCCTTTTTCTCGTAGAGGCCGTCAGCGTAGCTTTTCAGGACGCCGCGAAT
>QHYJ01000063.1:28527-30271 GCA_003223255.1 Acidobacteriota bacterium
AGCTCTTAATGAGAAATTTCTTGTCATAGTCGAGCATGTGGAGGCGGCCTTCCAGGTCGCTGAAGAGAACGGTGACGGCCTTGATGCGTTTTTCGTCCGTCAAATATTTGAGGCGTTCTTCCTGGACTTTGTGGACCGGTATGCGATTCTTGCGCTGCTCCTTGGCGTTCAGATTCACTTGTTCCAGCTCATCGTAAGAGAGGGTGAGAAAATTTCGCAGTTCGTTGGACATGAATCTCCTCGGGTTGGAATCAGACGCAAGTTCGCGGGTTAGCTTTGTGGCGGACGCGGCCATCAGGATCTCCTCATATTCGGATTAGGAGCAAACGTTGTCGTAATCTTACTGGGGACAAACGCAGCCATCGGACGAGCATTAGGGTATCGCGGCGGGATTGCGAGCGTCAATCGAAAGACTTGATGCAATGAATGCAAGAAAGTGGATGGATTGTGGAAAAAACAAGAGGAAGAGAGACAAATTGGAAGGATACAGTTAGCGTGAAGATTGTGGCAGCGATACCGGGAGTCCCTGTGTCACGTCGGACTTTTCGCAACAATACTGGGAAAACCCTGTGTTGTAAGGGCCTTCCGGCCGATGGCTCGTTTCAAAAAAACCAGTGTTGTTGGCGAATTTTGCCCCGCTGAATTTTAGAAAGTAGTCGCAAATAGTCTCACGGCAAGTCTTACAATAGCAAGTTTCCCGTTCGGCACAAGCATGGATTTTCGGTCACGTTCGACAGGTCGGGGAAGCCTGTGCTATAAATTTCTCATGCCCAGAATCGTTGAGCGGTGGCTGCTCTTCAAGTACATCGGTGGTGAATTTTACGCTGCTCGTAACGGAGGGCGACCATGGGATCCACACGGTCGTGACTCTCGGAGAGCCACGACGAATGATGAAAGCAGCTCGAGTCTCAGCCTTGTAGAATCCATGACTTACGGGCTTCTTTCGTAGGAGTAAGAGAGTTATCGCGATCCATCCCGCGATGCCGTCGTTCTTACTCCAGGCACCTTCCTGCTATCGAACGCATCCTCAAGAAAATCTGTGCTCAAGAATCTGCCTGGCCCGCGAAATTGGTTTCCGCACGCAACTCACTTTCACAATGTCCCAAGGCAAATTTGTTTTTCGCAACGCATGCAAATTCGCTTTCTTTAATTCCTCCGAGTTATATGAGAATGCCCACATGTCTCTGCTCGATTTGCTTCTGGGCAAACCTCTCGCCTCGGACCAGGCGCGCGCTGAGTGCATCGGCGTTGCCGCCGGGATCCCTATTTTCGGCTTGGACGCCCTGAGCTCCGCAGCCTACGGCCCCGAGGCGGCTCTCACCTTGCTGATTCCCCTTGGCGCGGCGGGAATTGCCTACATGATTCCCATCAGCGCAAGCATCATGGTCCTGCTTGTAATCGTTTATTTTTCCTATCGGCAGACCATCCAGGCGTATCCGGGCGGCGGAGGCTCGTACACCGTTGCCCGCCAGAACCTCGGCGTTTCTGCCGGCCTCCTGGCCGCCGCCGCACTAATGATTGATTACGTGCTGACTGTCGCCGTGGGCATTTCCGCTGGCGTGGGCGCACTGGTTTCAGCCATCCCAAGCTTGCAATCCCATACTTTGGCCATCTGCCTGGGAATCCTGGTCCTCATTACATTGATCAATCTCCGCGGCATGCGGGACGCCGGTTTGGTCTTCATGGCACCTACCTATCTATTTGTCGGGACCTTGCTCGCTGCCATCCTCATCGGCTTGATCAA
>QHYJ01000064.1 GCA_003223255.1 Acidobacteriota bacterium
ATTTAAGCCCTGGAGGCCCGGCGGCAGAGGTCGACCGCCCAAGAACCGAAGCTAGCGCGCGGCCAAAGGACGGGTCAAAGGAAGAAAAGCGGCGGCAAGCCGCCGCAGTTGAAATGAGAGGCGGCGTGAAGCTTGAATGACGAACCGGGAACCGGTCGGAAGACCGGCGACTACAAGATCGAAGAGCGATGTGAGGGATGAATGACGAATGAAGAGAGAAAAGCAGCGCTGGAAGCGATTATTTACGCGGCGGATGAACCGGCCACGATCGAGCAGCTGGCGAAAGCGCTGGGCGAAGAAAAGCGGGCGGTGCAGGCGTCGCTGGATGAATTGGTGGCGAGTTACGCGGCGGAAGAGCGCGGAATCGAGATTCGCGCGGTGGCGGGCGGGTACAAAATGTACACCAAGCCGCAGCAGCATGACGTGGTGCGGCGGTTCATCAAGAGCCTGAAGCCGCCGCTGCGGTTGTCGATGCCGGCTCTGGAAACGCTGGCGGTGATCGCCTACAAGCAGCCGGTGACGGCGCCGGAAATTTCGGAGATTCGCGGCGTGAATACCGCGGGAGTAATCAGCACGCTGCTGGATAAACACTTGATTACGACGGCGGGACGCAAGGAAGTGATTGGGCGGCCGATTCTGTACAAAACGTCGAAAGAGTTTTTGATGCGGTTTGGATTGAGCGACCTGGAAGAGTTGCCGAGCTTGAAGGAGTTTGAAGCGCTGGCGCGGGAGGCGCTGGGGAGCGATGAAGGATTGGCGCCGGCGAATGAAAGTTTGACGAATGAGGCGAGCATTGGAGCGCCGGCGGAGGCGGGCGAGCCAAGCCCTGCAAGTGATGAGGCGGTGAATGCGCGAGAAGAGACACCCGGGAATAACGAAGGCGTGCCGGAGAATGAGGATTCGGCGAGGACGGCAGCGGCGGGAGAATGAGAAAAGGAAGTAATGAAGTAAGGATGAAAGAAGTAAGAAAAGAAAAAGATTTAACACCGAGGGCATAAGGGCGAAGGGGCACGGAGAACACAGGGGCTCGAAATCGAAATCTCTTCGATGAACGAAAGAGCCCACGGCACGCCACTGCTGAGTGTTGTACCCGCCGCGTATCATCTGATCATTCCGCTTGTGTGCGACCCCCGATGGCCATCGGCGGGGTAGGTTGTTCTGGGCGAGCCGGACGCTGCGGGTCTGAACTAATGGCAGAATAAAGCGGGGCGCCCGATTCGAGGGCGCTCCCGCGGGCACCAACAATCGATGCAGGAACGACTCCAAAAAATTATTGCGCGGGCGGGGATTGCTTCGCGGAGGCACGCGGAGCAATTGATCCTGAGCGGACAGGTGCGCGTGAACGGGCGCGTGGTGACAGAGCTAGGAACGAAGGCGGACGCGGCGACGGACCGGATCGAAGCGGCGGGCCGCGTGGTGAAGGGGCAGGAGCGGCGCGTGTACCTGGTGCTGAACAAGCCGCCGGAGATTGTGTCGGCGATGGCGGACCCGGAAGGGCGGAAGACGCTGAAGAATTGTTTGCGCGGTTTTCCGGAGCGGGTGTACCCGGTAGGGAATTTGGAATACACGGCGTCGGGGCTGGTGTTTTTGACGAATGACGGCGACCTGGCGGCGGAGATGCTGAGACATTGGGGCGAGCTGGAGCAGGTGTATTTCGTGAAAGTGAAAGGGATGCTGACGCTGGAAGAGTTGGAGCGGTTGGGAAAAGAGATTGGCGTGAGAATGAAGACTGTGCGGCAGCCGGACGCGACGCGAAGACGCGCGGCGAATTACTGGTATGAAGTAAGGATGCGGGACACGAGGAAGGAAGAGATGCGGAATGTGTTGTTTCGCGAGGGGCATCCGGTGGAGAAGATGAAGCGCGTGGGATTGGGGCCGTTGACGGTGGAGGGAGTGGCGGAAGGGAGATACAAGATTTTGAGAGAGGGAGAAGTGGTGGAGGTAAGGAAGAGGATAGAAGTAAGGAAAGAAAGGAAAGAAAGGAAAGAAAGGAAAGAAAGAGGTAAGGAAAAAACAAGAGAAAAGATTTAACACGGAGATCACGGAGAGAAGAGGAGACAGAGAAGGAGGAAGGCGAAAAGCAGATCCCTCGCCTCCGTTCCGCAAACAACGCGACCAGGTTCGGGATGACAAATGGCGGGTTTCCGGCGGCACGGTGGCTTCAGGGGCTAAAGCCCTTTCTACCTTGGACGAGTCTCGTGGGGGCTTCAGACGCCACCTCTTTCGGAGAAGGGCGAAAGGAGGACGCGGTGTGAAGTATTACTCGGTGGCGGAAATGGAGATTACGGAGCGGAGTTGGGTGGCGGAGAAGAACGGCGGCACATTCGCTTCGCTCAGTGCAGGCAAGCCGAGACGGCAATGGATTTCTATAAAAGCGAAGAGTACGGGCCGTACCGCGGAAGGCGCATTGCCGGGGCGAAGAATGAATTTTTGCTCGTGGCGGGAGAGGACATGACCAAGACAGCTGGTGTTCCAGAATAGGGCGACGTCGCTTCAGGGTCTTAAGCCCCCTCTGCCTTGGGCGTGTTTCGTGAGGGCTGATGAGCCTGGTGGCAAGCCGTGGATGCAGGCCTCAGCGGCCTACCTGCGGCAGGCAGGCTTGGAATGACGAGCGAGGAGTGGCACGCTCCTTGGAAACAGGCGCGCTTTGTGAAGGAAGAAGAACGGCGGCACATTCGCTTCGCTCAGTGCAGGCAAGCCGCCGCACTCCAAAAAATGATGGAACGATTGCAGAAGATAATGGCGGGGAGCGGGATTGCGTCGCGGCGCAAGGCGGAAGAGATGATTGCGGCGGGCCGGGTGGCGCTGAATGGGATAGTGGTGACGGAGCAGGGAAGGAAGGCGGATCCGGAGCGCGATGAGATTTGCGTGGATGGCAAGCGGCTGCGGAAGGCGGAGCGGGTGGTCTATTTTCTGCTGAATAAGCCGAAGGGATATGTGACCACGGTCAGCGATCCCGAAGGGCGGCCGACGGTGATGGATTTGTTGCCGCAGGGTGTGGGGCGCGTGTATCCGGTGGGACGGCTGGATTATGCGAGCGAGGGATTGCTGCTGATGACGAATGATGGCGCGCTGGCGCAAAAGTTGATGAAGGCCGGTTCGCATGTGCCGAAGACGTATTGGGTGAAAGTCAGCGGGAAGCCGGAGGAGAAAGCGATTGCGAAGCTGCGTGCAGGCATCACGATTGCCTTAGAAGACGGGCGGCGGGTGAAGACTTCCCCGGCGAAGATACGGTTGGCGCAGGACGGGGCGAAAGAAAGTGGCTCCTCGGCTTCGCTCGGGACAAACGAGTGGCCCCTCGAAGCTCGTGGTAAACAAGTGGCGAGTGGCGAGCGAGCCAATCCCTGGTATGAGGTAACTTTAATTGAAGGACGGAACCGGCAAATTCGCAGGATGTTTGAGCGCGTGGGGCACCATGTGGAGAAAATCAAGAGAGTGCAATTGGGGCCGCTGGTTTTGGATGTGCAGGCGGGAAAGTTTCGGGAGTTGACGGAGAGGGAAGTGATGGAGTTGAAGAAGGTTGCCGGTGGAGGCAAAGGAGGTAAATGGGGTAGAGGAGGTAAAGGACAAGAGCAACCAAAATGGGCGTGACGGGTGGGGCAAGGTTCGTTGAGCGGGGAGGGGCAGAAAGTTGGCGAAGGTGGGAGAATGGTTGGGGTGACAGCAAGGGTTATTGAAACAAAATGCAGGAAGGCC
>QHYJ01000295.1:0-5124 GCA_003223255.1 Acidobacteriota bacterium
TAGGGAATACCAACGCCAAGCCACTCTTTCTGACATTGCGCTTGTGCTGTTGAAGGGCAAAGTAGAGGCCGGTGCTCTTAGGCAAACGACGCCACCTAGCTCCAGCTAGAACGGATTGCATAATATGAGACATGGAACAGGCAAAACGATGATGGCGCGCGTTGGCGGCGTCGGATCAGTTATACCGGCGTCATCGCTGACCGTGAAAGTCGCAACGAATGTTCCGGGCGTCGAGTAGGTCACCTCGCCGGGCATGGCCACATTGCTTGACTCCGGCTCGCCACCGGGGAATGACCAAGAATATGCTGTGATTGCTCCATCGGGGTCCGTGCCCGATCCGGAGAAAGACACGGACTGTCCGGCCAGGATCATCACATTGCCCGACGGACTGTCAATCGATCCCGTGGGTGGCCAGCTATGACGCATACCCCCACTTCAAGGCGATCCATGAAGGGCGGAGCGATCATGGCAAGGGGGCGACTCAGCTCGCAAGGTGCACCGCGATGATTCTCGAGCTGTCTCTTGTGGGATTCCTGAGTCCTCTCGCGCGTAAGTCGTAACGATGGCTTCTCCGGGAGCGGCGACCCACACGATGGCGTTGCCATAGTTGGAAAAGGAAGACCGTGTATCTTGGTCGCTCGTGGACGCGACTCCCATCACATACTTTTGCCACTCGGCAGGGTAAACCGTAAGTGGCGGAGCGGATTGGCCCTCGTTCCCGGCCGACGCCACGCAAATGACGCTGTTGTGGTTGGCGTAGTTCAGCGCCTTCTTTAGTTCCGGTGAGTTCGTCTGGGTGTCAAAGCTCATGTTGATTACATTGGCGTTGTTCTGGACGGCATAATAAACAGCCCGCAAAATGTCAGAGAGAAAGCCTGTGCCGTCCGATTTGAAAGTTTTCAAGGGCATCAGTTGCGCCGTTGGAGCAACCAGGTGGATCACCCCCATGACCATTGTGCCGTGGCCGAACGCGGCATACTGGTCGTTGCCATCTAGCACCGCAGCCGTGGATTGATCCAGTACCGCAGCTGTAGATTGATTGACTTGCGCAGAGGAGCAATCCGGGCAGGGTGGAGGCGGACAGGAACTGAAGGGGCACGAAGAAAAAGAAATGTCTGTTAATTCCGAACCACCGGGTTGATTGCGCGTAAAATCGTAACCCGGTAACAGCACACTTTGTAGCGCGGGGTGAGTGGGATCTACTCCCGTGTCTAGGTCCGCGACAATTCCGCTGCCGGTGACTCCAAACTGGCTTTGCGTACTTGAGACGCGGACTATTTGTGCGGCGGGCTGGTTGGCATAGCTATTCCATAAGGTTCCGCCGAAATTGGGATAAGGCACCGGATTTCTGTCCGCCATCAGATCTGCAGACAATGGTGTGGGGAGACATTCAGCGACGCAAGCGGAAATAGATTGAGCAACTCGTCGACTTCAGCATCCACAATGCCCAGCGCATTGCCCGGGAGATTCAGCAAATCGTCTAAGCCAAGCGGACTGGTGATCAGGAAAAGCTGGCCCAGGGGATCTCCCAACCCCGTCACCGCGGTGCAGATGGGAGGTAATAGGGGATGGTTGCAAACTACTTGAAGCACCTGGAGCTTAATTAAGCGTAGTGCGGACGATGAAGCGGTTGTCCGCTGAGGCTTTGGCGGGCCAGAGCACCGAGAGAAGCACGAGCATACCGGCCGATTTAAACCTCATGGCTTACCCTCTCCCCTGGGGATGAAAGTACTTGTTTATGCGCAGTGCACAACGCTGTTCAAATCTGGCAAGCCGGCCGATACCCAGAAGTTCTCCCTGGCCTTTATTTCCAACGTGATGCCTGGCTCAGGCGCGAATTCAAAGTGAAACTCGCCCCACTGGTTCGTCTTAATGATGCCCATCAATCCTCTTTCGCCCTGGATAACGATTGGTACGCCGCCCAACTGTGGTTTCCTCTTGACCGTATCCAACACCTGACCGGTCAGAGTAATGCGTTGCGAATCTTCCTGCCCTTCGAGTAAGAGGTCCGCTACGAGGATGTCGGATTCATAAAGGAGTTGGCGAGGCGTGGGATGTAACGACCTGACACCGGCCAACGACGGTTCGAGAAAACTATCAAAGACCAGCCGCGCTCCGCGCGTGACTTGCCGCAGACTCGCAACCCGGCGGAGCAGGGAATCCAAGCTTGGCCATAGCTCTTGAAAAAGGGAATCCCTCCGAACCCGCCGAACCGAATAAGCATCCAGGATTTGAAGCAGTTCCGAGTCGCTTTCTTCCCCTATGAGAACAATGGAGCGGCCTAGTAGGTCGGGGACTCGGTTGTGGAGCATGGCCATCAAGCGGGCAGGTGCAAAATCCGCTAGCCGCGGGTCAAGGATGACGGCATCAGGTTTTTCTTGCTCAAACACCTCAAGGGCCTCTTTCAGGGCGGAGGCAACCAGACACTGGTACCCCATGCTCCTAAGCAACACGCGAACGTTGACGCACACCAGTGGGTTGCCACCGAGGATTAGGACTTTGGGCTGGATTTGCGCAGTTTCCACTGCTACCTACTTGCAATGAATCTTTCGCGCTTACTAGCAGTAGCACATAAGATAGGCCAGGCGGGTAGTCAATCTAGGAAATCCCTCAATTCTCTGTAGGGTAACAACGTATTTCAGAGTTGGGAGGAGGTTTGGCATCAGGAAATGACCCTATTTGATTTCGTAAGACCGCCGCGGAAGTCCCACCTATTGCTGTCTTGGGCGCGGAGTTCATATCCGTTCACAAAAGTCGCCCGTCAGTTGGCCGCGGCAGGAAGGCCATCCCATGCGGCGGAGGTCAGCAAAGGGTTTATTGCGGCTCACCAGATCACGGGTTTTTTCTCTACAGAGTCATCAGGTCTTTACGTATCCAAAATAGAAACTTGACAGGGTTGTTTTCTGCCGCCGCGAGACTAGCATGTGATGAGAGGAAGTGTGTCGTGTTTATGCCTTCGCAGGAAGGACGCGCTCAGAGACGAATCCGACGGGATGCCCAAGGGTTTACTAAATGGCAAACCCCAGCCGCTGCCAGAGGGTGCAATCAGAGACTATGTCCGCTCCCGACGCCGGGATTTTGATGCGAGAGGCGATGAAGACCAATCATTCCTTTTCCCACATCGAACGGCCAAAGGAAAGTTCACAGCCATTTAAAACTACAATGCGCCGCCAGGGTCCGTTAGGAAGCGGCTCCCGAGATTGTGCTCACTGGTTTCTCGCGAGGAAAAAAACAATGAAGAAATTGCGTCGAAGGAGAGAACTGCATCTGGATCGCTCCTTAGCTTCTTTTGCGCAACTCCAAAACTACGGACCATACGTGACTCAGAATAGCGCCCAGGATTGACAATGAGTAATACTAGCTCTCCAGTGAAAGCCAAGAATTTTTCAGCCCCCCGAGCGGACGAGCCGCTGCCGAAGAAGGCGGTGTCTCCGCCCAGGACAGCGGCAGGATTGCTTCTGACGGACTCCTCCCTGTGCCCCGTCTCGTTTAATGCGGAGGCCATCGAGATTCTTAGTTACCCGGCCAAACTCGCAAGCCCAACTAATGCTCAGGTGCTCCTTGCCGCTGAGATTCGGTCGAAGTTAGTGAGCCAGCAGGTCCCCAGTGAATCGCACTTTGTGAACGAGTTCCGGTCAGGCAGGAGACGTTATTTTTGCCGAGCATTCTTTGTGGATTCCGGCGCCGAAGATCCTTCGCATCCGAGCATAGCCATCCTGCTAGAACGAGGGCCCTCCGGATTGGTCGCCATGTCGCAAGTCTCCCGGCAGTTCAATCTCACGCAACGCGAGCGCGAAGTGCTGGAGTACACGCTCCAGGGTCTAAACAGCAAGGCAATTGCAAATCGCATGAACATTAGTAGAAACACCGTGAGGGCCTTTCTGCGCATGATTATGGTCAAGACGGGCGTTTCTTCCCGTTCGGCAATGGTTGGCAAAATTATGATGACCCAGCCGCAGTAATCGGGTCCGTCTCTTCTTGTTCCTCTTCTCCTCGACGCGTTCGCCGAAGGTTGACATGCTTTTTGGTCGTGCGCCAACGCGCATAAAGACGGCATGGAAGTAGAAGCGAGGGTAGAAGCGGAACAGACAATTGCGCCTAGTCCAATCGATTAATTTGATCTGCTAAACCCTTTGTAGGCATAACTTTCGTCAAGCCAATTTGGAACAATCACCGGATTGCCGGCTAATTTACCGTTCAGTAGCCTGAAACCGACTTCCTGGCTAAGGTTGCGTACGCGACGCTAGACGGCCGTAGACAGCGTGCTTCGCTGAACTGGCTTCCTCGGACCTAGCCGCACAACGTGCCGCACTCTTGATTTGGAGTCTGGGCCCGATTCTGGACTTAACGGAGGTATGGTTATGAAGCAGCTGTTCCGCCTTTGCGCTGTTTCCACTGTCCTCGCCTTCATGTTCTTCTCGGCAACGATACAAACTGCGCGAGCTCAGGCCTGCGCGACGCCGACGATCGACATGAAGCTGCTCGTGGTCAGTAATGGAAAAACGGAGTCAGCTTTCCCCGCCATCAAGCAGATCCTCGACTACTTGGGCACTCCTTACGATGTGCTGGACATGACCGTCTACACAGGCGGAATCACTGCTCCAATGTTGTCCGATGGCGTTTGCCACGGTTACTACCAGGGGGTGATCTTCGCGTATGGGGGGTACATCTACACGCTCCCTGGGATGGCGACCCTGACTTCCTATGAGCAAAAGTTCGCGATTCGCCAGCTGAACTGGTACATGTATCCCAACAACGACTTTGGGTTTAACTACCCTTATAACGGGATAATTACCTCTTCGGGTACAGATAGCGCCAGCTTTACCTCTGCGGGGGCGTCTGTTTTCTGGTATACAAACACCGCTAACCCCATTGTCATCTCAAACGCCTTCATCTATCAGGGCACACCCCTCAGTACCTTGCCGACTGGCGCTTCCGTAACGCCCTTGCTTACGGATGCCTCCGGCTATGCCCTCTCGCTGATCTACACGCAAGGCGATGGGCGTCAATATCTCACCCAGACCTTCGACAGCAGTCCTTATTTGATGCACGATTTGGCCTTGGCATACGGTCTGATTAATTGGGTCACGAAGGGCATCTTGCTTGGCGAATACCATATATACG
>QHYJ01000295.1:5200-8475 GCA_003223255.1 Acidobacteriota bacterium
CCGGATTCCACCACGCTGCCGTTTTTCAGGATCAATTCGGCGGACATGACTTCTTTGGTGGCTTGGCAGAACAAGATACAAAGCGACCCCTTGCTCGCAAATTTCAAACTGACCTTAGCCTTTAACGGCGTGGGCACGACAGGCAACACCGAGTGGACCGGCCTCCCCTCGCCTGGCGTTGCGAATGACGACTTGACCATGAACGTTCAGAACTATCAGCCGTACTTCCACTGGATAAGTCACACCTACGATCACCCGAATAGCCTTAACGGTTTGCACAAATCCGATCCTTATGGTGATCCCAGCACTCCACAGATGGATTCGATCGACCTGGAGATCCTTACAAACCAGTATGTCGCCAACGGGACGGGGCAGAACCTAGACCCAGACACCAGTGATACTGTCCGCACCATCCATTTGACCGACTTCAACCCGGTAAATCTTGTAACTCCGGGGGTCACCGGTCTGAACGATACTTCGGTCCCATCGTATTTGGTTCAAGATGGCGTCGGCTACGTTGTAACCGACACGTCGGTCCTTGGACAGCCGAATAACGGCCCCAATCCATCGCCGAACGTAGGCATCGTGAACAGCTATGCCCCGAGCCTTTACGAAGTTCCCCGACGTCCCAACGATGTCTTCTTCAACGCCGCGAACTGGTCGGACGATCAAGCGGAGTTTTACTGCATCTATAACAATCCCGTGCAACCTCCCTACAACACCTTCAGCGCGCCCCAGATTCTCGATTTCGTAAGTTCCGACTTCGTCGCGCACATGTTGATGGGAGACATGGATCCGGAGATGTTCCATCAGCCCAACCTGCACAACTATGACGGGCAAGGTCACTCGCTGCTGAGTGATACCTATGATCAGACTTTCAGCAAGTATGAACGGTTCTACAAGCGGGGGGTCGTCAGCCTAACGCTCGATCAGTTGGGGCAGGGCATGCAAAATCGAAACGCCTACAACTTGTCGACCGCCACGGCAAGTGTCACAGGCGCTTCTGGGTCGAACCAGACGATCAGCATTTCTGTGCCCGCGACCGCTGCGGTTGCAACCGCGATCATCCCGGTCACTGGCTTGTACAGCGCGGGAGCGGAAGCCTATGGAGGACAATACATCTCGCACATACAGATGAACAGGGGGCAAACGATTACCCTGCCCGTGTCTTCCGTACCTCTTCTCCCATCCGCCTCTTCGCTGGCGTTGAACCCAACCAGTGTTACCGGTGGCTCGCAAACTTCCACAGCTACAGTGACACTGAGCGGGCCAGCCCCCACAGCGGGCGCCGAGGTTACGCTTTCCAGCAACAACGCGGCTGCCGGCGTGCCTGCCAGCGTGACCGTTCCGGCCGGAAGAACCAGCACAACTTTCACGGTCAACACCAACCCCGTGGCCGCGTCGACGGTGGCCACCATCTTCGCATCCTACGATGGCGTGAGCCCGTCGGCCTCGCTCACCGTCACGCCCCCAATCGTCTCTTCGCTAACGCTGAACCCAAGTAGTGTCGTCGGCGGAGTGCAGACTTCCACAGGTACAGTGACACTGACCGGGCCGGCTCCCGCAGGAGGTGCGCAAGTTGTGCTTTCCAGCAGCAGCGCGGCAGCCAGCGTGCCTGCCAGCGTGACCATTCCGGCTGGAAGCACCAGCGCAACTTTTACGGTGAGCACGTCTGTAGTTCTCGTGTCAACTTCCGCCACGATCTCAGCTTCGTACAACAACACGAGTCAATCAGCGAGTCTCTCCGTATTGTTGTAGCGATGTGCGGACGTCAACAATCCGTATCGCGCCTTCTCGAGTGAAAGGATTACCATGAGCCGGATATTCGATGCCTTGACTGTTGCGCACGACCCGGGAGTGGACAAGACAAAGAATTTGTCGCCTGGGCCCGCGGAGCGCACAGATAGCGCCGAAGTCGTGCCCAAGGTCGTCGTTCCCGCAGACCCTGATGTCCTCGGGAGATGGGAAGGCCATACCGCCCAGCTTCCCGATACATTCAAGTGGTCCCACAAGAAAATCAGAAATTATTTGATCCTTGCTTTCTTTGCGACCGGGTTGGTGCTGTTGGGAACGAATTATGCATTCCACACACACGGAAGCGCATTTGCCAACAGCCAGTCGGTCTACGGCGTGGCATTTGAGGGCGCCGTTCACCCGGCCAGTGAAGTCCGAATCACGGCGGAGTCCACCGGCATGGTGTCCGACATTTCGGTCCAGGTGGGCGATACCGTTCAAAAGGGCCAGCAGCTCCTGCGCATGGACGATCGCGAAGCGCAGTTGGCCGTCAAACAGGCGCGTGTCGAGCTGGACACGGCCAAGACCAAGCTCGACAAATTTCGCGGACAGCTGGCGGAGGCAGACGCCCGTGTGGCCATTGCCCAACGACAAGAGCAATTAGTTCCCACCCGGCAGTGGCGAGATTCTCCGGAACGGGCGGCCGCCGCTTACGACCAAGCATTGCTCAATTACAACCGCACCAAGCAAATGTTCGAAGCAGGTCTCATAGCGCAACAAGAGCTGGACGCTCGAAATACGGAACTGCGTATGGCCCAGGATGACCTGGAAAACGCCAAGAAACTGGCGGCAGTCTCAGCGAAGCTGGCGCACGATCAGGCCGAGCAGGCCAGCCTGCAAGAGAAGGTCACCCGTGAGGAATTACAAGAGCAATTGCGCCAAGCGGAGGTGAACTACGAGCGTGCCAAGCAGCAGGCTGATGCAACAATCGTGCGCGCCACAACGGCCGGTGTGGTCTCCGAAATCCCCGTCCACCTGGGAGATCGTATTGCTGGCGGTGCGATCCTCGCACGGCTGGCGAAACTGGATCGGATGATTGCGGAAGTCCCCGTGGGAGCGCAGATGATTGGGGAGCTGAGAGTCGGCCAATTGGCCAAAGTTGGACTTTCTTCCCTGCCTCCTCGCGAGGTGCAGGGCCGAATCCGGGCTATCAATCCCCTCCCTTCTAAAAACATGACCCACATCGTCGAAGTCGAATTCGATAATCCAACCCTCTTGCTGGTGGCGGGACAGCCGGCGGAGGTTCGGTTTATGAGGCCATGAACTGCCAAGAACGGATTTCCGTCCTGCTGACAACGGAAGGAACCTATCCCTTTTACACAGGAGGTGTGAGCACGTGGTGCCATCGGCTCACGCACGACTTGCCACACATTGACTTCACCGTGCTCGCGGTAGTCACCAACCCGTCTCCGCAATCGAAATACGACCTCGCGCCCAATGTGCGCGAACTGATTAAGGTGCCGCAGTGGGGCCTTCTGCAG
>QHYJ01000296.1 GCA_003223255.1 Acidobacteriota bacterium
AGATCACGGAGTCCACGATCGTCGACTATGTCCGTCATCAACTCGAGCAGGATCCCAAACCCACCTCGCAGACCGTGAATCATCGGCTGGGCACAGTGCGCTGCTGCTATCGCTTTCACACCGGGCAAGAAATTCCCGCCGGCCAAGTGCATTTCCAGCGCCGCTATACCCGACGATCCCCACTCGGCTACGGTCGGCTTCGCACCACCGTCGCCCGGGGCCTCCGCCTCAAACAGGATCGGCCGGTGATCGTGCCGCTCTCGGCCGAAGAAGTCGCCAAGTTTTGGCAAAGCTTCCGCACCTATCGTGATCTCGCACTGGTCGGGCTGATGCTCCTCGACGGCTTGCGCTCCTGCGAGGTCTTGGCCCTGGAACTGGAAGACGTGCAACTCGCTGACGGCCAGATGCGCGTCCGCGGCAAAGGAAACAAAAAGCGCCTCGTGCCGCTGCCGCCGGATATTCTCGAAGTCCTGGGACATTATCTGCGCCACGAAAGGCCACTGACCAACTCCCCCGCTTTGTTCATTTCTCTGAAAGGTCGACAACGCGGTCGGCCCGTGACCGCGGCCGGCCTCCGCTCGCTTTTTCGTCATCATCGAGTGCGCAGTCGAATCCCTCATGCCAACCCGCACCGTCTGAGGCACTATTCCGCGTCCCGGACTATTGCCGAGTAATCCTCTTCTCGCCGCGTTTTCCGGCTCGAATCGATCGTTGACGCGACATAGTCTGGCCCCTCCAATCCGCCGGGATTGGAAGAAGGGGGTCAACTATGAGGTGTATTGTCGACAATGATGTCGTTCTCGACCGGACAGTGGAAGGTCCACTGTCGGCGCAAATTGCGAGTTTTGCGAGGTGGGCGCGCGAGGAGGGATACGCGTTCCCCACCGACGACGGAAGGTTATGCTAGCGGCCTGTTTCAGCCGATGGCTCGGACAGCAAGCCGTCAGCGTCTGCCGCGTCTCTTCAGAGCACGCAGTTCGATATCTGCGATCTCGAGCGCATCACGTGAAAATCCAGCCAGAGGATGCTGGCACGCTGCGACAGTTCCTTGACTTTCTGCGCCGTCAGGGCGTGGTTCCCGCCAAAAAGATCCCACCACCCCGATTGACTCCGGTCGAGCAAGCCATACACGCGTTCGCCTCTGCGGCATCTCGTCATGCCGGAAGTTTTCCGGCTCCTGTATGGATGTGGGTTTCGTGTCGGAGAAGTGCTGAAATTACGGGTTCGAGACGTCGATCTGAATCAAGGCATCATCACGGTTCGTCAGGGAAAATTCCGCAAAGATCGCTTGGTTCCTCCCGCCTTGCCCCTCATGAACCGCTTGCGAAAATACGCTGCCCATTTTGAAAAATGCCCGCCCGAGGCAATCTTCTTCCCGGGACCGAGTGGTAGGCCCTTCAGCTTACGCACTGTTTACACGCTGTTTCGTCAACTGCTTCTGCAGTGTGGAATTTCTCACGGAGGCCGAGGTAAGGGGCCCAGGATCCACGACGCACGTCATCAATTTGCCGTTCGTGCCTTACAACGCTGGTATCAAGACGGCGAGGATCTGGATGCCAAACTTCCTCTTCTGGCTACCTACCTCGGGCATGTGAATCTTTCCGGGACTCAGCATTACCTTCATCTTACCGCCGAACTCTTTCCCGAGATTACGGCACGAGCGGACGCAACCTTTGGTGACGTCATTCCGCGGAGGAATGAACCATGAAACCGACCGATTTCTCCGTTCACGTCACGAGCTTTTTGACACACTATCTGGCCGCCCAGCGGAATGTCAGTCCGAACACTATCAAGGCATACCGCGACGTATTCACTCTCCTTCTCCGATTCTGCCGCGATGTGCAGGGAATCGCTCCGGAAAGATTGCATCTCGAAGAGATCGACGTTCCCCTCGTCGAAGCATTCCTGGACTACCTGGAGCGAGAAAGACTTCACCCCGCACACGAAATCAACGGCTTGCGGCCCTGCATGGGTTCTTCCGATATGTTCAAGCGGAAGAACCGGCCCGTATGCATCAGTGTCAAAAAATCCTCGCGATCCCGCAGCGGAAACATGCTCGGCCAACCGTCGGCTACCTTTCCAAAGAAGAGTTGGCTGCGATCCTGGCGCAGCCAACTCTCCGCACGTCAGGGGGTCGAAGAGATGCGGTCTTGCTGAGCGTACTTTACGACACGGGAGCGCGTGTTCAGGAGTTGGTCGATCTCTCCGTCGGAGACGTGCGTTTGGATCCACCCGCGCAGCTTCGCCTTTTGGGAAAGGGGCGCGAAATTCGCGCTGTGCCTTTGATGGGGAACACGGTTCAGCTTCTACGCAGTCACATCCAGGAAAACCACCTCGATCATCCCGAACAGTTCGACAAGCCTCTTTTCCACAACGCGCGCCACGAGCGACTGACCCGTTCGGGAATTCGCTACATCCTTCACAAATACATCGTTCTGGCACGAAGCAAATGTCCGAGTTTAAACCGAACCGTAAGCCCGCACACGCTCAGACATACAAAGGGTATGCACCTGTTGCAGAGCGGAGTCTCGCTCGACATGATCCGCGACTTCCTCGGCCACGTGGATGCTAAAACCACTCAGATTTACGCGAGGGCAAATCTGGAGATGAAGCGAAAGGCCCTTGAAAAAATCAGTGAGCCTTCGTCAGTCCAGACGATCCCCTCCTGGCAGCA
>QHYJ01000298.1 GCA_003223255.1 Acidobacteriota bacterium
TTTTCCTTTACGCCGCATCGCCGCTGAATCGCTGCGAGAAATCGCCTGATATTATATAAAATGAACGCTTTGCGAAACGTCTTGAGCACAACGGAAACGGAAGTGGTTGGAATCGGAATGACCGCCGACCTCCAAAACGCGCTGATGATTCACAACCCCAACGCCGGCAACGGCGGCGGCCGCCGCCGCCGCTTGCTCGATCAAGCGCGCCACATCTTTGCTTCGCGCGGCATCGACGCCGAGCTCGCCGAAACCACCGGCCCCGGCCACGCCACCGAAATCGCCGCGCGCGCCGCTGCCGAAAATCGCGGCCTCGTCATCGCTTGCGGCGGTGACGGCACGCTCAACGAAATCGTCAACGGGCTTGCTGCCCAGCAAAACGGCCACCGCGTTGCGCTCGCGCTTCTTCCCGGCGGCACCGCCAACATCCTCGCCAAGGAACTCGATCTCCCCTGGGACATTCCGCGCGCCGCCGAAAAACTCGTTCACGGCACCATCAAAGAAATCGCGCTCGGCCTCGCCACTCCCCTCGAGCAGCCCGAAAAGAAAAAGTATTTTCTCAGCGTCGCCGGCGCCGGCCCGGATGGCGCCATGGTCTACTCCATCGACCTCAGCCTGAAATCGCGCGTCGGCATTCTCGCGTACTGGTGGGCAGGCGTCCGTCAAGTTTTTGGTTACAAATTCCCGCATTTCCGCGTCATCAGCGGCAGCCGCAGAATTAACGCTTCACTCGTCATCGTCGGCCGCACGCAAAACTACGGCGGCCCGTTCAAAATCACCACCGAAGCAGACCTCTTCGAAGACCGCTTCGAAATCCTCACTCTTTCCACGCGCAGCGGCCTCCGCTATCTCAGCTATTTGCCTTCGCTTTGGCGCAATAGACTTCGCGGCACCGCCGGCGTCGAATTTTTCAAATCCGACTCCGTCGTTTGCGAGCCGCTCGATGCCAATCCTGTATACGCGCAAATCGACGGTGAGCCGCTCGCGCGCCTCCCCGTCGAATTCCGCATCGTCCCCCGCGCCCTCAAGCTCCTCGTCCCCTAAAGTGTAGCGGCCGCCTTCTGAGGAGGGTGCTTTGGTCCGCGGCCACCTGCCTGCCCCAGGCAGGGTCTTTAAGCCCATTCCTTGTGGGCACGCTTTAGCGCGTCCCCTGGTAGCAGCTAGCCTGCGTGAATTTCCACTTGTAGGGGCACAGCTTGCCTGCGGCAGGCACTGCTGCGCCCCCGCTTGGCGACGGCGCCAAATCCCCGGTGCGCTCCAACCATTCACGCGATCCTCTCCGAAATAAAACTTAGCTTACAACTTATGGCTTACAACTTTTTGTGAGATAACTTCTTCCCTATGGATCCCTTCACCCACACCCTAGCCTCTTTCACGCTCCAACGCGCCGCCTTCCCGCGCATCTCCCGCGCCGCCACTCTCGCCATGGTGCTTGCCGGCACGGTCGCCGACGCCGACCTCCTCAGCGCCTACGGCGGCCCTTCCGCTTATCTCAATTTCAACCGTGCCTACTTTCATTCGCTCCTCGTCGCTCTCATCTTCGCCCTCCTCGCCACTCTTCCCTTCTTCTTCCTCAAGCCCAAATCCCCCGAAAACCCCATCTCGCGCCCTACCATCTTCGCCGCCGCCCTCGCCGCAGCCCTCTTTCATCTCGCCCTCGACCTTGGCCAAGCCTCCGGCGCCCAACTCCTCTGGCCTTTCTCGACTCGCCGCTTCGCTTTCGATTGGCTCCCCTCGCTCGATCTCTGGGTTCTGGGAATCCTCCTTGCTGGAATTCTTTTCCCCGCGATCAGCGGACTCGTTACCGAAGAAATCGGCGCCCGTCGCAAAGGCCCGCGTGGCAGGCCCGGCGCCACGCTTGCCCTCGCGGCTTTGATCCTTTATCTCGTCTTGCGCGTCGTTCTCCACGGCGACGCCATCGCCGCTCTCGAATCCCGCACTTACCGCGGCGAACTGCCTCGCAAAGTCGCCGCCTTCCCCGAATCCAGCTCTCCTTTCCACTGGCACGGCATCGTCGAAACCGAGCGCGCCCTCCACGACGTCGAAGTCCCCGTCGGCCCGAGCGCCAATTTCGATCCCAGCTCCGCCATCACTGCATACAAGCCCGAACCCTCTCGCGCTTTAGACGCCGCCCGCAATTCCGCCGTCGCGCGCCGCTTTCTCCAAGTCGCCCGCTTCCCCAAAGCCACCGTCGAGCAAACTCCGACCGGCTTCCACGTCATTCTTCGCGCCTTCCCCTACCGGCTCGACTATGACTCTTGGCAAGTTCAAGCTGTCATTGATACCGATCCTTCCGGAAAAATCGTCTCACAGGAACTCACCTGGGTTCCCACTTTGCGCGGCTGGACAAAATAACCTCGGCCTTACAGGGGCAGCGCTTGTTACCCTTGCCTGCCCCGAGTTTCGAGGGGAGCGACGAAGGGCGCGCCCAAGCCCTCATCGACACCGAACCGCAGGCAAAATCCTCTCCGAAAAGCTCGCCTGGATTCCCTCCTCCCGCGACTTCTTCTGGCCCTAGCCCTAGCCCTTCCTCGCGCTGTTCCTGGCTCGTCTTAAACATGCCCGAGCGCAGATTGTCATTCCGACTCTCAGGCTGCCTCCGAGGCGCGGAACCTGCCTCCGGCCGGCAGGCAGAGCGACGAGGAATCATGGCTTGATTTCCTGATCTGGCAGGTCCCCTGCTAAAGCCGCGTACTATCGATTGGCGGACGCCGCCTAAGTATCACTCGCGAAAGCACATAGCTCACACCCGCGAGCAGAATCAAAAAGATCGTCATGTTCAACTTGTGGTGCGCCAGGTAAGGCATCGCCTCCCGGCCAAAGCGAATCGCCAGGTACCCGATCCCGAAGTATCGAACCGCACGAGCCAGCGCGACGGCCGACGCAAAACTGAGCAATGGCACCTCGAACACCCCCGCCGCTACGACAAAAACTTTGAAGGGCGTCGGCGGCGGCAACAGCGCGGCGACCAGCATGCCCCCGAATCCGTTCTTAACCACCCAGTTATGGATGGCGTGCGCGCGGTCGCCGGCGCGTTTATGAAACAGGGCTTCTCCGCCCTTCTCAGCCAGAAAAAACAGAAGCACGCAACCCAGCACCGACCCCAACATCGCCAGAAGCGCATACAGCGGCATCCTCGCCGGATGCTGAATGGAAAGCTCCACCAGGAGCAGGTCATTGATCACTGGAAACGTCAGCACCGACGAGTCCAGGAAAGAGATCAGAAACAGCCCGGGCGCGCCCAGGCCGCCGGCAAACGCCACAATCTTCTCTTTCCACGCACTCAAGCCTGTGGCCAACCGCTTCTCCTTAGTTCTCCGCGTTTCACGCGTTCTCTGGCATTGGCGCTGCTTTATCCCGAGTCCACGAGGGAACGCTGCGCCCTCCCTAGAATTTGTAGAGGCCGGGCTTTAACCCGGCTCCAAGCACCCTGTTCGTTCGATCCTCTTGTAGGGGCGCAGCACTGCTGCGGCCCATTCGAGCCCGCTCAAACTCTAGCAAAACCGTGGCCATTCCCTGAGCGTGTTACTGCGCGCTCCGCTCAGTATAAAGGTGAGCTCGCAATTAGTGAGGGCTTGCGGGTTTCGTGTCACATTTACGGCGCGACAACGGAAAACAGGAGATAAGCGCGGAAGGAGAAAGGATGACGGGGAATGCGAGGCCACAGGAGCTGCAATCCCCAATATCCAGTTTTTACTTAAGACTTACAACTTAACTTAGGACTTAAGACTGTTATTGCGCAAACGCCGCACGGTCGAAATGATTCATAAACACCTGCATCAGCGCGGTGCGGTGCAGGTTCGGCAACTTGGGAATCTCTCCGATGACGCGCACGTGCCCAAACCGCTCGATGGTTTCGCGATTTTCGCGGTTCTGGTCGCCAATCAGCACCACGCCGTGCACTGGCAACTCCGCCGCGTGCAGCGCCGCTAGCGTCAGCAGCGTGTGATTCACCGTGCCCAGACCGCTGCGCGCCGCCACCAACACCGGCAATTTGAATTTCACCATCAGGTCCAGCATGAATTGCTTCTGATTGACCGGCACCAGCACGCCGCCCGCGCCTTCCACAATCAGCCAGTCATTCATCAAACTGGTGGGCATATTGATGCGCCCAAGGTCGATTTCCACGCCCGCCCAGCGCGCGGCCAGGTCCGGCGAAACCGGCGGAACAAATTTGTACACCTCGTCCAGCGTGCGGTCGGTCCCGATTCCCGCGAGCCGCATCACCGTCACGCGATCGGAACCTTCGAGCGTGCCGGTCTGTATGGGTTTCCAATATACGGCATCCAGTGCCGCGCAAAGGAGCGAGGAGAGAACAGTTTTTCCAACGCCTGTATCCGTTGCGGTAATGAAAAAATGATGTCTCAAGCGCGGGCCACCGGTGCAGATGAAATTCCCTGCTTGTGCCAGCCGCCCCTGTCATTTGCACTTTTTG
>QHYJ01000297.1:0-5161 GCA_003223255.1 Acidobacteriota bacterium
TATCGAGCGCGGCGCGGCAGAGATGATGATCTGCGGCGGTACGGAAGCGGCCATCACGCCGATGGGGATTGGGGGATTTTCTTCGATGAAGGCGCTTTCGACGCGAAATGATGATCCGCGGCACGCGAGCCGGCCGTCTGACGCGCAATGTGATGGATTTGGCGTGGGCGAAGGCGCGGGAATTTTGATTTTGGAATTGCTGGAGCACGCTCAGAAGCGAAATGCGCCGATTTTCGCGGAGATTGTTGGGTACGGAATGTCGGGCGATGCCTGTCACATCACGCACCCGGCCGAAAACGGCGACGGGGCGTATCGGGTGATGAAGGCGGCGTTGAAGGATGCCAAGCTCGCGCCGGATGATATCGGCTATGTGAACGCGCATGGGACATCGACGCCGATCGGGGACGTCATCGAGACGCGGGCGCTCAAGAGGCTATTTAGGGAGAGGATCAAGCAAGTTCCGGCGAGTTCGACGAAGTCGATGACCGGGCATTTACTTGGTGGCGCAGGTGGACTCGAAGCTGGCATCAGCGTGCTGGCGCTACGCGATCAGATCTTGCCCCCGACGATCAATCAAGAAGCGCCCGATCCGGAGTGCGACCTGGACTACGTTCCGAATGCGGCGCGCAAGGCGTCGGTGGACTATGCTCTATCGAATTCGTTTGGGTTTGGCGGTACAAACGCTGCGCTCATTTTCAGCCGGTGGACTGGCAAATAGCAGATTCAGCGACCTTAACGGTTCGTTGAAATAAGTTCGACTCGTGAAACCGACCATGGCGGTTCTTGGAAAACGTGGAGTGATGCGGAATTTCCTGATCGAAGCTAAGCCCGGTAAAGCAGCGCCAAGCCAGATGCATACGTAACTCCTCGACCAGCTTGCGTTCACTGGTGATGCCATACAGGTAGCCGATCAGCAGGATGCGCAGGAGGAGTTCCGGATCGATCGAAGGTCTACCGGTCTCGCTGTAGGAATCTTTCAGTTTTACGCGTACGACGTCGAAGCTGATGTGTCGATCGATGGAAAAGCTCGAGAAGCGCTGACTTGAGAAATTCAATAAACTCACTACAACTCTCGACAAATTCTTGAAGCGGGCGGTCGGCTGGTGAGGCATGCGCGCTATTATTGGCTTTTGCTGGCCGAAGGACATCTGAGTCGGAGGCTGTTCGGCATGCTGAGAATGATCGCGACGTCGCCGCTGCCGGACGGTTAGCGAACCAGGACAGAAGGCAAACGAGCGCTCGGAAGCCATCGAGCGGGGAAGTGTCAGCGGCGAGGCAGACCGGGGCGGGCAAAACCAGCAGCGGCTGCGCAGAACGGCCAAAACGAGCCGTACTGCCACCGCAAACGAACCAGCGCGATTCGCGTTTGACACGATGGGGCAGGAGGGCTAGGCTTTCGGGCCAAGGGGAAGCTCAAAACGGAAATTCCGGCTTATGAGAAGATCTGCCTGGATCGGGGGCTCATGGGGCTGGCCAAGTGATATCAGAGGAAATCCCGTCTACCGCAGATAAAGAAATGGAGGCGAAATGCGTTATATGCGCAGAGGTACCCGGCTTGTCGCGCTGTCGATAATCGCCGCTCTTTTCGTAGGGGTAAAGCTCATGGCTCCGCCAGAGGCAAGCGCCCAAGCCACAATCTCCACAGGAAGCGTTCAAGGAGCGATTCTGGACCCGAAAGGCGCGGTTGTCGTCGCTGCCAAAGTTACGATCACCAACAAAGATACGGGACAAAAGTCGAAGCCGGAAGTATCGTCCGCGGGAACGTATAATTCCGGTCCGCTACAGCCGGGGACGTACATCGTCCGCATCACGGAGCAAGGATTCAAGACAGTCGAGCAAACTGTTGACGTAGCCGTTGGCGTAATCACATCCGCAAGCATCACACTCGAACTGGGCTCAGAAAGCACAGTCATCACCGTGGAGAGCTCGGCGATTTCCGTGAACACCGAACAGGCGACGGTACAAGGCGTGCTCACTGCGCAACAGATTGAGAATCTCCCAGTCAACGGGAGGAACTTTCTTGATCTCGCTCAGCTCGAGCCCGGCGTGCAGATCCAGGACGGCGCGAACTTCGACCCAACGAAGAACGGCTTCTCCTCCGTCTCTTTCGCGGGCCATTTCGGGAGGACTGCTCGAATTGAGGTGGACGGGATTGATATCAGCGACGAGACCGTCGGGACGACCACACAAAACATCCCGCAGATCGCCATCGGTGAGTTCCAGGTGGGCCAATCGAATTTGGATCTTTCAACAGAGCTGACGTCCACTGGTACGATCAATGTCGTGACGCGGTCGGGTGCAAATGACATCCACGGTGAGGGATTCTTCTACTGGAGGGGCGACAGGGTAGCAGCGAAGCAAAGCTTAATTCCCGTGCCATTTGACCGCAATGGGGATAGGGGGGACGGTCACCCGTCCTCCCCTCCCACACCACCGTACATGCGGGTCCGCATACGGCGGTTCAGTGAGTTGAGCCCTGACGGGCCGTAAGGTTCGAATCGTCGTTCGCCACGAGGCTTCGCCGCTCTGCAGATTTCCGTTTCGGCTTCACCGTCTTCTGAACCTGCAAAGCTCAGCCGTAGCTGATTGGCTGGCGCAGTGCCACCGTGAGTTCGACGTTCTACTGCTCGCTCTCACTGTTTGGGCCTTCCTCACTTCCGTGAGTACTACGCCCGCTGCTGACTTCTGTTGCAGGATCAGCGTGAATTACTCCACGCTCAGTCACGAAGACATGCAACAGATCTCCCGCGATAAGTCCGACTGCTTTCGATACGCGACCGCCGGATTTACCACCAGCGTCCTTGATGGATACGGACTTCGCGATCAGTTGCCCGCTCGTCCGACGCCGTAGGCCTCAAATCCAGTTCTTGTCCATCGGCCCGTATCTTTGCTCCACGCTTCCTTTAGACCCCACCTCACGGTGGTGCCCATGCGCTTCGCTACCCTTCACCTCCATCAGGTTGGGGCGGGACTTTCACCCGCTAGCTGCCGAACATGCACGGCGTACAACAAAAGGGCCGACTCCAGTCTGGAGTCGGCCCTTTCCAATCCAACAATGCGACGCACCGGAGGTCCGCCGGACTAGAAGTTGAAGCTTGCGCTCAACTGCGTAATGCGCGCGGCGATACGCGTGGTGGTCACGCGCCCGAAAAGCGTGCTGTTCACATTGCCCGAAGGATTGTTGAATTGCGCGTGGTTGAAGGCGTTGAACAGATCCACGCGAAGCTGGAGTTTGGTCTTCTCCGTGATGTTCGTATCTTTGTAAAAGGAAAGGTCGCTGTTGTTGATTCCGGGGCCATGAAATACGTTCCGGCCAGCAGTCCCGACGGTACCGAAGGCATTGTGTTTGTAACTGGCTGGATCGAAGTAGTAGTTTCCAGTATGGTTCACGCCAGACGCGTTCGGTAACGCCTGAACATTGCGTGGATCAGAAAATATGGCTGCAGTTTTTACAAAGTCCGGGCGGTCCCAGCATCCGTAGAAGCTGATTAAAGGCGTACACTGCAAGCTTCGGAAGCTGGAATCGGTAAGCGGTATTGGGAAACCAGTCTGAAGTGAGGTCACGCCTGACAGCGTCCACCCCTTCGTGATGCGGCTTGGCAGATGGTGGAAACCCCAGTCAGGCAATTGATACAGGTACTGGGCCACCAACCGATGGCGGGCGTCGAACGCCGAATTGCCGTAGGTCAGATTGAAATTGTTTGGAATAACGTTCCCTGCTTCGAAGCTTGACCCGTTGTCCAGTGCGTGCGCGTACGTGTACGCCCCCCGCAATTGCAGACCATGGGAAAGAGTCTTCTCGACAGTCGCCTGGAACGAGTTGTACTTCGAATGCAAGAACGTGGACTGCTCGCCAACCGAAGCAAAGACAGACGCGTCATCAATCGTGCCCACACCGGGAAAGGCGAACTCGACAACGCGGTTGGACTGGCAACCAGGTGTGGCCAAGCAAACGCTGGCATTGTAAGGGTTAAGCTCGTGCACACCCTCCAGCCTTCTTCCCTGTGCGCCAACGTAGCTAAGCGTGGCAAGGATGCTTGGCCTGACTTGATACTGTACAGTGAGTTGCGTGTTCATCACATATTGCGTGTTGAAATTCGGGTCGACAACGTTTAGCGAGAACGGTTCGAAAAACCCAAAGTTGACCGCAGAACCCGCTGCCGGTGGCGCAAATGGGTACTTGTTCGCAATTGTCGTCGTACCCGTCTGGTCAGTAAAAGGCGCAGCAAAGCTCGGCGGCAGGCCCACGTCGCCGGCGCCAAAATCGATGAGGGCAAATGGAGGAGCGATGAGGTTCTGCAAGGTGAGTTCTTCTTCGGAATTGTCATAGTAAATCCCCCAACCCGCGCGGACAGTCAACTTCTTTATCGGATTCCACGCGAACCCGATGCGCGGCGCAAAGTTATTGTAGTGCGTGCGGGACCCTCCGGACGCGTTGATTCCCTGGTCGCCAGGGAACAAGAGCCCTGCAGGAGCGGATGGGAAAACTGTTGACTGAACACCGGTCTTGTAGGCATTGATTGCCAGGTCGTGATTGAAATGATCAGTCAATGGCTTATCAATCTGCCAGCCAATTCCATACGTGAAGGTCAGATTCGAGCGGAGCCTCCACTGATCTTGAATAAAGGAGTAGTACTCCCAGGCTCTGGCGTCAATGAAGCTCCCGCTCGACTGGCCATAACTATCCGGAAACCCAAGCAGAAAGTCGGCGCCTGGGTTGCCCGTCGTAAACGTGCCACCACCCGCGAAGCTAAATGCTCCATTGTTTTGGAAATAGAATGGATTCGCTACGTGGCCTCGCCGAAAGTCTACTCCCCACTTGTACGCGTGCTTGCCCGCCGTATAGGAAAAATTATCGATAATTTGGCCCGTGTCATCCAAGCGCGGTTGTGGTCCGTTATCAGAAAAACCCATGGTAAATAGGCCGGTAACATCGATTCTCGGCGCACTGTTGGCCTTCGTGTTCTGAGGGACGATGCCCGTAAAGCCAAGACTGGAAGGCGAAACAACGTTGGCTGGCTCTACAGCGTCGAAATTGAAACGGTTATAGCCGATCTTGAACTCGTTCAACATATGCTGGTTGAAGATATGGGTCTCACCGGCAGTATATTGATAAATCTTTGTCCTTGAGAACTGTCCAAATCCGGGCAAGGGTGTGGTA
>QHYJ01000297.1:5170-13843 GCA_003223255.1 Acidobacteriota bacterium
GAATATATTGTCCGCCGAGCTGAGGTTGTAATCCGTTCGTGCGAGGTACTGGTTGGGATTGGTGGTGATCAGCTCCGAGTACTGGAATGCCGTCCCGCCGGCCGGGTTTGGCTGAGGGATGTATTTGCTCAGTAAGTTAGTTGAAACGGATGAGAAATCAACCGCGGGAATATGATTGGTTGGGAAAAGTGTCGCATAGGAAGTCCCGGCTGGATGCACAACACCATCCTCACCTGTCAAGGGAATTGGAGACGTTCCCTTTAGAGCCCCTGCCCCGCTGAAGTCCCCAGTTCGCTGGGCTGGCGTAAATACTTGCGAACTCTGCGCAATGCCTTGGAATTGGCGTGTGCCTTGATAAGAGAAGAAACCAAACAATTTGTTCTTCAGAATGGGTCCGCCGACTGTTCCACCGAATTGATTCTGATGGAATGGAGGAACCTTCGTGGAAAAGAAGTTTTTAGCGTTCATGAACGTATCTCTATAGAACTCAAACGCGCTGCCGTGGAATTCGTTTGTGCCGGACTTTGTGGTCACCATCAAGGTCCCGCCGGAATTTCTTCCATATTCCGGATTGAGAGTACTGTCCACTACCTTGACTTCCTGAATTGCGTCCGGGTTAATCGCATTGGCAATCGGCGTGTTTAATGGCAGGTCGTTCGAATCCGTTCCATTTACGGTGTAGTTGTTCGACTGTGTTCTGCTTCCGTTCGTGGAGAAATTGCTGCCGAAGCGGTCCGAAGAAGCTACGACGCCTGGCAAAGAAGTCTGAAGGTTAATCCACGCGCGGTTCAACAGGGGAAAGTCCTTCAGGTCTGCTCCCGCGAGTTCCCCTCCCAACTGCATGGTCGTGGAATCGGCTTGCAGCCTCTGCGCCGTCACCTCTACTGTGGCGGACATTTCTCCGACTTCCAGGCTCACGGAGACAACATACGTGGCTGCGGATTCCAGTTTGAGACTCACCTGCTTGAAAGTCCGAAATGCGGTCTTCGACACTGTAACGTCATACGTCCCGGGTGGGAGGTCTGGGGCGTCAAACGACCCGTCTTGCGCGGTCGTTAATGTTCGCTCCAGGTTGGTAGCAGTGTTCACAATCTTAACGCTTGCGTCCGCGACCGCAGCACCCAACGCATCTACCACCGTTCCACGGATACGCCCGTTCACGTCCGCATAACCGGAGGATGGGAAGAAACCGAGAAAAGTCATGAACGCTAGAAACGATAGAGTGAGAGGTGCTAAACTGCCTCTCCATAAGACAGATTTCATATCATTCGCTCCCGTAAATTTCTAACCTCTGGATTGTCCGGAAGGCCCACACACACAACCGGCTGGTTAACGTGTTTGCAATGTCTTTGCCACTCTGAAAACTATGTAGATTTTGCAAAAGGCGGGCTAACTTCTTTATTTTGTGCGGAGATAATGGAGGGATGGCACAAATTTAGGACAGCCTTTCTACTGTAAACCGTATCTTCGTCCCGTATCTTGTAGATGATTTATACTGAATCAAGTCCTTCTTATAGTTAGCTGCGCTAGTTTCCCCAGAGCGGGAGAAAATGAAGCTAATGGAATTGCATTAGAAGGTTCTTCAACCCTTTTGCGAACTCGGCCTCCTGGGAGATTAAACTCACAACTATGTAGCCCTCCGACGGAAAATCGAAAAAATGGCCGGGGTGGACATAAACGCCAGCGTCATTCAGCAGGGCAAGGGCAAGCTCTTCGTCCGAACGTGTCGCGGGAACGCGCAGCACCGCATACCAGCCGCCTTCCACCTCTAAACGGCTGCAGACTTTCTGCGAAGCCAGTTGACGGTCGAGCTCAAACGCCCGGCGTTGCGCCAGAAATGACGGCATGGCCAATTGCACCGGCCCGTTCATCGAAAGGTAGGAATCGGCAATCACTTCGAGCCGCGCCAGGGCTTCCTTTTTCAACTCTTGCGGGCCGCTGGTCACCAGCCAGGCAGCTTTCATTTGCGGCAGGCCGCAAATTTTCGAGATGCCGCTCATCGTGAACGTCAGCGCGTCGGGATTCCCGGCGAAGCTTCGAGCAGAAGTGGCGAGTGGCGAGTGGCGAGTAGCGAGGAACCTTCTTGAAGTTTTTCCAGAAGTAGATTCCTCAGGCCTAAAGGCTTGAGCTACAAGCTCGGAATGACAGTTGGTTGCATCATCTTCATGGAAGTCGACCGCGTCGTTCGCACGAAGGGGAAAATCGAGAAAGACTTCGTCCGCAATCAGCGCCAGTCCCCGCGCCGCGCCGATGGCGTTCAATTTCTCCACTTCGGCGCGCTTCGTGAAATGACCGGTGGGATTATTGGGGTGTACCACAATGACCGCGCGCGTGCGTGGTGTAATCGCTTGCTCCAACACATGAAACTCGATCTGCCAGGCACCAGCTTCACGTCCTGGATGTCGGCGAGAAAATCAAAGAGCGGATAGCTCGGCGCCGGAATTAGAATTTCGTCGCCCGGATTGCACAACAATCGAAACACGAACGAGTACGCCTCGCTGGTGCTCGTGGTCAGAATAATGTCGTCGACGCCCACAGCGGCGTGATGTTCCGCGTAGTACTCGCACACGGCCTGGCGCGCGGACACCAGTCCCCGAGGCGCTGGCTGGTATTTCAGCGCTTCAGGATTGCGCAGTGCCTCCAGAATTGTGCGTCCCTCATACGCAAAACCGCATTCCGTGGGATTCGAAACGGTCAAATCTATCAACGGCTTTTCCGCCGCGCGGTGCCGCGCAAGCGCCTCGCTCAAGCGGTTTGGCGCCAGATTCCAATTTGTGCGATCGGCAAACATGATTCCTGCTGCGCTTTCCGCTTCTTGCTCTTATCGTGCCGCGGGCTGGCCTCCGACAGGCACATTATATCCATCGCGCCGCAAAACCCGCAGCGCCTCCGCTCGCGTATACTGAAGGGCGCCTGAATCAACCACCATGAGCACGCATCCACAAGCCAATCCAGCGTTCGAACCGATTCCGCAATTCGATCTTTCGGCGCAATACGCTGCGATTGGCGCTGAGATTCGCACGGCGATCGAACGCGTGCTGTCTTCGCAACAATTTGTGCTCGGGCCCGAGGGCGCCGCGCTGGAAGAAGAAATCGACGCGCTTTGCGGCGTGGCTCATGGCGTGGGCGTCGCTTCCGGCACCGACGCGCTGATTCTGGCCTTGCGGGCATGCGGTGTGCAGCCCGGCGACGAGGTGCTCCTACCGACGTCCACGTTCGTGGCCACCGGCAGCGCCGTCAGCGCACTAGGAGCAAAGCCGGTCTTCGCCGACGTTCGCCCGGAAACTTACAATCTCGATCCCTCCGAATTGGAACGCCGCGTCACGCCGCGCACGCGCGCCATCATCGCCGTGCATCTCTACGGCCTCGCGGCCGACATGGATCCGATTGTTGCCTTTGCAAAGTCGCGCAAGCTGCCGCTCATTGAAGATTGCGCGCAGGCCTTTGGCGCAGTATATAAAGGACGCCGTACTGGCTCCTTCGGCGACGCGGGTTGCATCAGCTTCTATCCCACAAAAAATCTAGGCGCATATGGCGACGCGGGAATGCTCGTCACGAATTCCTCGGAACTCGCGGCGCGCCTCCGCGCGCTGCGCAATCACGGCCAGACCGCGAAGTACCTGAGCAGCGAGCCCGGCTGGAACAGCCGCCTCGATGAAATTCAAGCGGCCATCCTGCGTGTCAAGCTTAGCAAGTCCCGGGAGTGATACCGCCGCACGAGCCCCAAGATTGCGAACACGTCTACCACCAGTACACGATTCGAAGCGAGCGGCGCGACGTTCTCCAGCAACACTTAGCCACGCGAAAAATCGGCAGCACTGTTTATTATCCCTATCCTTTGCATTTGCAGCCTTTGTATGCGCACCTGGGCCACATGCGGGGCGACTTTCCCCACGCGGAACGCGCGGCGCAGGAAGTTCTCTCTCTGCCGATGTATCCCGAATTGCGAAAGGATCAAATCGCGCGCGTGGTGGATGCTATCGCCGACTTCGTAAAGTGCTAGTGTTATGTCCGATAAATAAGAGTACAAGTCAATGTTTCGCTTTCCGCCTGCGTGGTAGAGTGCAACCCGGCTGAATCTTTTCCAAAGTCTGCCGACAGCGGGAAAGCTTTTCTACGATCGATTCCACTGTGGCGGTCCAGACGAAAGGTTTCGGCTGGCGAATGCGCTTGCGGGTTAACTCGGCAAACCAGCGCTCCACCAGGTTCAACCAACTGGAACTGGTAGGCACAAAGTGACACACAAAACGAGCGTGGCGCTTCAGCCAGGCTCGAACCCGGGGCTCCTTGTGGGTGCCATAGTTGTCCATCACCAAGTGCAGGGGGATCTCTCCAGGAAACTCTTGGTCCAGGCGCCGCAGAAATTTCAAGAATTCTTGGTGCCGATGTCGGGCGTAGCACTGCCCAATCACTTTGCCTTGGAGGACTTCCAGAGCGGCGAATAGCGTAGTGGTTCCGTTGCGTTTGTAGTCGTGCGTCATCGTCCCGCAGCGACCCTTTTTCATGGGCAGGCCCGGCTGGGTGCGATCCAGCGCTTGAATTTGGCTCTTTTCGTCCACGCACAGCACGATCGCCTGTTGCGGCGGATTCAGATAGAGGCCCACCACATCGGTCAACTTCTCCAGAAACTTGGCATCCCGCGACAACTTGAAGGTCTTGACCCGATGGTGTTTGAGATTGTGACTCTGCCAGATGTTGTTGACGGTGGACTTACTGACTCCCTGGTGGGCGGCCATGAGTCGGCAACTCCACTGCGTCATGCCCTTGGGCTTGGTGCGCAGCGTGGCGTCCACAATGGCTTGGACCTTCTCCGGCCCAAAGGTCGGTTTGCGGCGCCGTGGCATACGCCGCATTGGCTCAGATAAATGCCTTTGGGACTGTTTTCCCCCGTGTTGGGGATTCGCCAAGGTCGGCGCTCTTGGGATTAAAAGGGTCCCTTCCCGAGGTTGCGATAACTCTCCGGCGGTCCGAGATAACTTTCTTTCCGTCCGCCCAGATCGACCACCAGTTTTTGCAGCACGACGCCAGGATCCACCATCCAAATCTTGAGGGTGTGATAACCCGGTTTCTCGAGGGTCGTTGTGAAGGTCGCAATGCGAACGCTGTCTTTGACGGCCTCGGCCCAATCTTGCAGGGAGTTGTGGGCCAGGATGTCGATCATCTGGGGCGGTTGATCGTCAAACGATAGGGCAAAGCGCAAGCCACGTCCCGGAACGAAATTCAAAGTCGGCGCCACGATGGCATGGACCGTGACCTTACCCGCATCGAACAAAAACATGCGGTATTCGAGGGATGCGGCGTCGGCGGGAGGGTTCGCACTGGCCGCGGTGACGGGAAAGATGGTCATGGAAGAATCGGTTCGACCGTAATCGGGGATCTTCTCCCAATGGACCGGACCAGCGCCGTGCCTGGCGGAGTAGTGCTCCGCTTCCATGGAAACGTAGCCATCCGCTTCGACGAATCCGTTTAAGGAATTCCTTGTCGGGTTGGCGGGATTGAAAGCGCGGATCCCCACGCTTACCTGCTGATCGTCGTGATCCCGCGAAATGGCGATTGCGCCGCCCGAAGTACCTTCGGGAACCTTGCTCCAATCGATGCGGACGCGAACGCGCGTTTCTTTTTCGATTTGACCTTGCTTAGTGTCCACCAGGATCCAGGGAGCACTGGCGGTAATCGAGTAGGAAAAAGACGAGCGGCCGCGGTTGAAGATGTCCACAAATCGAACTTGCTGGTTGAAGGCGTCGAATTCCGGAAGAGTGGGTTGACCTGAGGCTCCGGGCCAGGCACCCGCAGAGCCCTCAACGGCAACTGCCATTTCCGCCGCTTTGGGCACGCTGAGTTCTTTCACTTCGGGCATGACGTTGACAGGCGGATCGCGCCAAGAGGTGTAGCCAATGTGAGTCTGGTCCATCATGTGATCCCATTTGCCGTGGGCCAGCGCATGGTTGTAGTAGCTGGAGAGGTCGGCGTCGGTCTGGGACAAGGCGCGGGCATTGGAAGCCAGATCGTTTGTGGAAGCGCGCCCCTCGGCGGCGTATAAGCGATTGCGCCCTACCGCGACGTAAAGTTCGGTGAGATTGGCGCAAGCTTTGGTGGGATAGAGAACCAATTCGTAGAAGGCGTCGCGGGCATTCTCAGGCAGCGTTTTGTAAATGGATTCGGCTTGCTCGGCGATCGAGCGGAAGTCCGCGAGCACGGTGTCCGCCTCATGATAGTTGACAAGGCTGAACGTCGTGGGTTCGAGAAACTCGGGCTTACGCCGTCCGTTGTACTTCGTGTATTTGGAAATGATGTTGGCAATTTCCGCAGCGTGCTCCGGGCCAAATTCACGCGCCGCCCAAAGCTGGCCAAAGTCCGCGAGATTATTCTGGTTCCAGCGGTCGGGATTCCACGCCAGGGTTAAAAAGAAGTCGATGGGAAACTCCATCGGCTTCAGGTCGCCAACGTTCACAATCCAAATGCGGTCCGCCCCATAGCGATAAGCAAGATTCATCTGCTCCCAGACTTTAGTGATGGGAATGGTGTTGAGCCACTTGTACGAGCGCGGGTCGCCGACATAGTCGAAATGGTAGTAGATTCCGGCGCCGCCGCTTCGTTTGCGTTCGTCCGCGGTTGGAACGCGGCGAACATTGCCCCAGTTGTCGTCGGACCAGAGCAGGGTGACGTCGTCTGGAACACGCATACCCTTTTCGTAGTATTCCTGCACTTCTTTGTACAGCGCCCAGTCCTGGGGAATCTTGGAAAGATCGGGATTCATGTGCTCCGCCAGGATTTTCCGTTGGTCGGCGACAATCCTTTCCAGAAGCTCGATGTTGGCGGTCGGCGACATGGGAAGGTCGCCATCGCCGCGCATCCCAAGCGTGATGATGCTTTCGTAGTTTTTGTTGCGGTCGATCCCTTCTTCCCAGAAGTGCCCGAGCGTGTCTGCATTTTTCGAGTAGTCCCAAGGACCTGTGCCGTGGCGCTTCCACTCCTGCTGGGCGCGAAGCATCGGCTCATGGTGGGAAGTTCCCATCACGATGCCATCTTCGTCGGCGAGCTTCGGGTTCAATGGATCATCCTCGTTGAAAGCGTTGTTCCACATGGCGGGCCAGAGATAATTGCCCTTGAGACGGAGGATGAGCTCGAAGACTTTTTCGTAAAAGAAGTGATTGTAGTTGCCGTACTTTTCCTTCACCCATCCAGTGAGGGATGGCGCTTCGTCGTTCAGGAAAATGCCGCGATACTTGACGGCAGGCGGCCCCTGCGCATGGATCCCCGGCTTCACAAAAAGAGTGTCGCGATGCTGGATGGGAACATCCGCCCACCAATACCAGGGCGAAACGCCGATCTGTTCGGAGAGGTCATAAATGCCGTAGGTGGTGCCGCGTTTGTCGCTTCCGGCAATGACAAGGGCTTGGTCGATTCCAGGCAGAGGTTGTGGAACGACCTGCGTGAGAAAAGATTCCCATTTGCCGGAGATTGGCTTGAAGTCGATTTTCCCACTGCGGGATACTTCGTCCAAGGCCGAGCTCTTTCCGATGGTTCCAATGAGGATGACGTTGGGTCCAGCGCAATGGGGATTTCGGACCAACGAAGAAGTGCGGCCCGTAACGCGCCCAATGTCTTCGCGCAAGTCATTCGCGGCGCGAAGAACGCCGGGATAATCATTGGGATCAACGCAAATTGTGGCAAGCGAGTCGCCGTCGGCAATGGGAAAGCTGCCCTCGCGGGCAGTGCTCTCGACGTACTGCTCCTGGCCGATGGCAAAAGCGCTGGGCGGGAAAAGAAAGAAATACAACATCACTACAAGAGCCCACCTACGATAAAGGTTGAGGCTGATGTTCAGCGAGTTCTGGTGGGTTCCCGCGCCTTCCAGGGGGGAGCATCGAGCGACCGGGAGGACGGTAGGAACGGTTCGAATGGCGGCTTCGTGAGGCAAGGACATCTGCGAAAATGTTCAGTCGTAGTTACTTAGACCAAAATCGGAAGTCATATCGTCTGCGGCTCTGGACCGTGTACCGCCGGAATCCTGCCTCTCAAGAAAGAAATCCAAATTCCCCAGCATGATCAGGTGCGGCGCCAGAGTGATGCGCAAGGCTGGGCATCGGCCATAAACGAGAAACTCCTGCAAGACACGAAACGCCAGCCTGCCTTGCGTGTGGGGCCGCTGGTAGATCGTCGCTGCTACTTTGCCGCCGCGAATTTGTTCGATAAGCGCAGGGAACAAGTCCGTAGCGATAATCGTGAGGCGGTCCAGCACATGAGCGTCCTGTGCGGCCCGCACGACGGGCATTGAAGCTTCTGTGGTCACATAAATTCCGGCCAGGTCGGGATGGGAGGAGAACAGTTTGCTGCACTTGTCATAGGCTTCCGATTCCACGTCGTGATCCTCGAGCGGAGCAAGGAGAGATATCTCGGGGTGCAAGGACTTGAGTGTCTTTTGGAACCCGGCCAATTTTTCGGCGTGCTCGGTGATAGCCAAGGCACTGAGTGTCATTGCGACTTTGCCCCTCCGATGCAGAAATCTCCCCATCAGGTCCGCGGCTAACGAGCCGCTCGCCACGGTGTCCACAGAAACCACCGCGAGCCTGCCGGTGTCCCGCGCATCGGTCGAAACGCAAACTAGGGGAATTTTGGACCGGGATGCGCGCCGCATGCGCGTACGCAGGCTGCGCGGATGGCTTGGAAACA